>NZ_JADCKU010000012.1:0-156929 GCF_014982165.1 Enterobacter cloacae complex sp. P24RS | reverse complement strand
ATTATTTTGGTATTTTATTTTGATAAACCTGTCTCATTGCCACCTTTTTTTTAATGAAATACTATTTTTCTCGTACCTGGTGAACAACAATTCATTGTAAAGATATGAAAAAAAGTGTCATGGATATGAGATGGATAGACCTCTAAGGAGTGGCCGTGCCCTTTTTCTCAGACGTTATTCTATATGGATATAATATTTTTCAAAATCTGGAGTACAGGCTTTCTACCAGAACGTTAATCAACATCAAAAATGGGCGTATCAAAAGGTTTGGAGCCACTAAAGCCAGACTTTTCGAATATTTGCTGTCTGAAATGGACACGGGTGTTGTGTATGATGAAGATATTATCATTCATGTATTTTATGATAATGGATTACGCTGTTCAAAATCATATTTACTGTCGATGGTAAAGAAGATTCAGCTTGCATTTAACAGCGTTGGCTTTGAAAGGTATCCATTCTCAAGGCTGGACGGTAAAGCATATAAAATAGAACAGGATGCTCTGGAACGTGTATATGTTGTCAAAAAACAATCATTTATTAAAAATGAGATTAGCTCGAAAGGACAGAAGCAGTGACAGCTGTACTTGTTTTTACCAGAAATTTTGCAATGCGTCAGGCGATAATAACACTATCTCCTGAAAATAGACAGATTTTTTTCTTTGATAATCGTCTGGCATTTTTAGTTTGCGCGACGGTTTTTGACAAACCCTATATTATCATCGATACGGTTCATGAAACGGGAGACAATATTCGCTGGCTCCACTCGCGCCTGGCTACGAGGGGATTATCCAGGCAGACCCATTTTATTGTACCAGAAAACATTGCCGCAAATAGCTTCCTTAAAGCATTTGGGCTAATAACGACAATCAAAGAACTAAAGAAGATTTGCAGCCGTGCAGCAAAATTCACTCTGGTAGAATCATCCTGTAGTTTAGTTAATGTATTGCATCAAAGATTGAAAGATACTTTATCAGAAGATTATTTTGATTTTCTGGTAAACATTTACGACCCAACAAATAAAATTTATTTGCGTAAAAACAGATCTGATACCAATAGATTACAGTATGTAAAGAGCCGTCTTTTTTTAGGTAGCAGCCTGGAGTTAAAGCAACTCATTTTAATGCTGTCTTCTGAAGGGGTTTCCAGAAGGGCTTTTATGTAAATTATAAGTAGCAACCTTATCTAGTAATGTGTTTTTTGGTCAGAAGTATTCCTTTTGATCTTCTTGAATATTTTTATAAGGCGGTATTAAACCGCCAATCCTGCTATGGATAACGTCCGCAGCAGATATTTGTTCAATCATAAGGATATATAGCTATGCAAAATAAAATGCCCCGTCTTGTTCGTAATGTGCTGGCAGCTGCTGTCGTCACCGGTATTTCCTTTGCGGCTCAAGCTGCCGATGGGAAGATTAATTTTACCGGAACTATTCTGGATTCGGCGTGCACGGTTAACACAGGTACTGCTACCCAGACTGTTGACCTCGGACAAATTCCCAAGAGCTCATTCAGCGCAAAAGGCGATGTAGCGGCAGCAACTCGCTTTACTATCGTGCTTGATAATTGCCCGACGGCGGTTAAAACCGCATCAGTTAAATTTGATGGCACAGCTGATGCTAATGATACCAGCATACTTGCGCTTAGCTCAGGTCAGACGGCCAAAGGAGTAGGCGTCGCGCTGTATGAAAAAGATGGCGTTACGCCCATCCCTCTCGCCACGCTGTCTAAAAGCCTGACGCTTGATACTACGGCTTCAAACAGTAATCAGATGGCATTTGTTGCTAAATACAAGGCAACCGAAGCTACGGTTACAGCCGGTACGGCTAATGCCTCATCAGATTTTACTATCACCTACCAGTAAGACGTTCGGGCGTGCCCGCTGCACGCCCGCCTGTTTCCCGATGGGATCATGGAGTTGTAATATGAGCCGTCTCCTTCACGCTATTCTTTTACTCACTGCTTGCTTATTCACGCTTTCAGTCAATGCTGGCATTACCGTTGGCGGCACACGGCTGATTTACAATGGTGAAGAAAACGAAGCGTCAATATCGGTGATTAATAGTAAGAACTCAATTCCTTATCTCATTCAGTCATGGATTGAACTGGAAGAAAATTCACCTGCTAAAGTACCTTTTATTGTCACACCACCGCTGTTTCGTCTGGACGGAGAGCATGAAAATACCCTTCGTATTATTTACACCGGGGAACAGATGCTGCCGCAAGATCGTGAATCCCTCTTTTGGCTTAACGTAAAGTCGATTCCATCTATGGAAAAATCGGATCACAACCAACTGCTTATTGCCGTTAAGACGCGCATGAAGCTTTTCTATCGGCCGGCAAAATTAGCAACCGACAAGGTAAATGATGCCTGGAAAAACCTGCACTATGAGCGTAGCGGAGATCGGATTGTTATCTCTAATCCAACCCCCTATTACGTGTCGTTGTTTTCTTTAAAAGTGGGCAGTCAGGCTATTGAACACCCGCCGATGGTAGCACCGTTCGGTACGGCACATATCACCGCTGCGGGACGGGATGTTACCTGGAAAGCGATAAATGATTTCGGCGGCGTTACTGAAGAAGCGCGTCAGAGATTGCCGTAATTAAGAAATAGATTCAGCCATGTCATCCCAGCAGGAAAGCAAAGTGAAGACTGACTTTAATTGCCGAAAATTAATTAAACCGGAAATGAAAGCTTTTAAAGTTATCCGGCTGTCTGCTATTGCCCTGTTAATTTCCGGTCTGTTTCCTGCAAAGGCAGGTGAATTATATTTTATGTCTGACGCGCTGGAAAAGACGCACACATCGGCAAAAAGCATTGATCTAAGCCGTTTTGAACATGGAGAGCAGTTGCCCGGTACCTACAGGGTAGAAATCTGGCTTAACAATGAATATGTTCGGACGGAGAATATTTCTTTTGTAGCCCTGAATGGTGTGGGGCTGGCGCCTGAGCTAAACCGCGGCATGCTTGAGATGCTTGGTGTACGGACCCAGCTTTTTCCGAAGCTGGCGGCACTGCCGGAAGGAACGATTATCACCAACCCTGGCGCCTTTATACCTGATGCCAGCGCTCGCCTGAATTTTGATAAGCAAAGGCTGGATATATCCATTCCTCAGTCAGCGCTTAACATTCGTGCACGCGGCACGGTTGACCCTTCCCGTTGGGATCAGGGGATCCCGGCGCTGCTGCTCAACTACAGTGCCAATGGCTCGCGCAATTGGGTAAATCAGGGAAAGACGCAGGATCAGCTTTATCTGAACCTACAGAGCGGTCTGAATCTGGGGCCCTGGCGGCTACGTAATTACAGTACCGCCACTAAAAGTAATAAAGAGCATGATTTTTCGTCCGTCAGTACGACGCTGAGCCGCGATATACAATTTTTGAAAGGACAGCTACAGCTTGGCGAAACAAGCACGCCGGGAGATATTTTCGACAGCATTATGTTTCGGGGCATACAGATTTATTCAGACGACACCATGCTGCCCGAGAGCATGCGCGGTTTTGCGCCAACGATCCGCGGCATTGCCCGCAGCAATGCGATGGTCACCGTTAAGCAAAACGGCTACACCATTTATCAAACCTATGTTGCGCCGGGCAGCTTCGAGATACGCGATCTTTATCCTACTTCCACCAGCGGCGATCTTGAGGTTACGGTTGCCGAAGCCGACGGCAGCGAGCAGCGATTTATCCAGCCTTTTTCAGCAGTACCCATCATGCTGCGTGAGGGGCGGTTAAAATACTCGCTGAGCGGCGGTGAATACCGTACCACCAAAGATAATGCGCAGAAGCCCTCATTTGGTCAGGGTACCCTGGCCTGGGGCGTGTCAAACACGCTTACTCTTTATGGCGGCATGCTGGGCGCAGATAACTATCTTGCCGGCGTACTGGGTGCGGGCTTAAGTTTTGGTGAGATCGGGTCGCTTTCTGCGGATGTTACCCTGGCCGACAGCAAGCTTAAACAGGACGAAGTCAGGCGAAGCCGTGGACAATCCTATCGGGTGCAGTATTCGAAAACGGTGACGACCACTGATACCACGGTAACGCTGGCCAGCTACCGATATTCCACCGAGGGGTTTTATACTTTTCAGGAGGTAAACGACTACGCCAGCCAGCGCTACAACAAACGAAGCCGACTACAGCTTAATCTTAATCAGTCCTTGATGAGCTGGGGGAGCTTTTATATTAGCGCCTACCAGCAAGACTACTGGCGACGGGAAGGGTATGAACGCAGCATCAGTACGGGCATTAACACCAGCATCAACGAGATCGGCTATTCGCTGAGCTACACCTACAGCGAAACCCCTGGCGTGTCGCAAAAGGATCAGATCCTCGCCTTCAGCTTGCAGGTGCCGCTCAGTAAATGGTTGCCGAAAAGCTGGGCCAGCTACAGCGTGAACGCCCAAAAAAAGGGCGGCGAAACGCATCAGGTGGGGCTGAGCGGTACAGCGCTTGCTGATAACAATTTCAGTTATTCGCTTCAACAGGGGTATACCTCATCGGGGAGCCAGTCCAGAAGTTCGGTCAGCGGCACCTATAAAGGCGGCTACGGCACCGTCAGCGCAGGTTATAACTACAGCCGGGATAACAGCCAGCTTAACGTTGGTGTGCAGGGCGGTATTGTCGCTCATGAAGACGGCGTAACGTTCTCGCAACCGCTCGGCGACACCGTTGCGCTGGTGAAGGCCGAGGGGGCATCAGGCCTGAAGGTGCGCAATAATCCGGGGGTGAAAACCGACTGGCGCGGCTACGCGATTGTTCCTTATACCAGCGCTTATCAGGAGAACCGTATCGCTATTGATACCCGTTCGCTCGGACCTGATACCGATATCGCAGAATCTGTGGTTAACGTGGTACCGACCCGCGGCGCGGTTGTGCGCGCAACGTTCAATGCCAGAACGGGCTACCGCGCGTTAATTAAACTGCGCTACAAAAATGGGCCCGTACCCTTTGGATCAATGGTCAAGCTGGAGGGCCGTGACGTGATGAGCATCGTTGGTAATGATGGTGAGGTTTACCTGAGCGGTCTGAATAACGGCGATCGTATTTCAGCGACCTGGGGTCAGATAAATTGCCAGACAACGATAAAACATGAAAACCGCCCCGGGGCTATTCAACGTATAACCGCGCTATGTCAGTGATAAAAAGTCAGAGAATGAATTATTGCGAGGATAGCTAACAACTTTAATACGCGGTTTTATAGATGAATATCGCTTCAGTGATGTTGTGGAAAAGCATTTTCCGCAACATTGCCAGACATAATTAAGGAATTCGCTGTGCGCACATTTTTTAAAATTATTAGCCTCATTGCAGGCAGTTTTATGTCAGTCAATACTTACGCTTTATGTACAGCATCGGATGTCAACGTTAACTTCGATCAAAATATTCTTATTCAGCGGGATGTACCCGTCGGAAGTGTGCTGGGTTCGGTAACGGTTAACCATCCCATCAACTGCGATGCGAAAGGTCAAACCACAGCGGAAGGGTCCTGGGCAGTTCAGCTGGCGCCAACAAATATTGACAATGGTGCTTCGGTGATAGCGGGCGTACGGGCCACAAACGTTGAAGGAATTGGATTACGCTGGAAAAACTATTCCAGTACCACCGGGGCTACGGGCACCGTTACTAACGGTTCGCTGAACCTGAGCACCTGGCAGCGAGGCATATCGCAAAAAGGGGCAACCTTCAATGATACCTTTGAGCTGGTCAAAACGGCGTCAACGCCCAGGACGGGCATAATTTCCCCACTCGTCATTGCGATTCAGTACAGCACGCCAGTAAGTAAAAACGTACAGCGACAGCCTCTGTTTAAATACCTTATATCAGGCGTCAATACCAATACCGTTTCGTGTCTGGTACAGGATAGCAATTTAAATATTGATATGGGATTTGCCGTTGCCTCTAAATTTAATGGCATTGGCAGTACCCAAAACCCAGTAAATTTCAATGTATCGCTTAATTGTGATGCACAAACATCTGTGAACGTAACGCTGGATAATGTCTCGGTACTTGCAGACGCCGCCAACGGAGTATTAGGCCTTAGCAGCGCATCCACTGCCAGCGGGGTTGGCATTCAGATTTTGCATCAAGATTCACCTGTGAAATTTGGCAGCATGATCAATCACGCTATCACGACTTCCAATGGGGAAATCGTGAATATTCCATTTAAGGCTGCCTACTATCAGACGGACAAAAACATTCAACCCGGAACAATAAACGCTACGGCATCCTTCACGATGACCTATCGATGATATTTGAGTCTAAATACGTGGGTAAGACTTTTAATATAATTTAGCGCGCACGCTTATATAAATTATCAATGTCAAAAGTGCGCCTGTATAAGCAAGGGAGTAATTATCAATATGGTGGTCAGCTGCCTATCCCATTTTAAGCGAAAGCACGGGATGTATATTGTGCTTTTCATGCAGCCAGGACTGGCTGCGGGAAGTGAGATGAATACGAACGATCGCGCCATGACGGTCAGGGAGAGTGTCTATCGCGCGCTGCATGAGGAAGAAATCAGCCGTGAAGAAACCCTCTTCCGGGCAAGAGCTGGCGCAGGCGCTAAGCTGGCGCAGGTGCTGGGGCAGGACGCTTCCGCCGATCGCATCAGCGCCGTCGGCGGCAGCATGGCCTCAGGATTATTCAGCTCGGCCGTTCAGCAAAGCCTTTCTTCATTTGGCACGGCAAGAGTGAAGCTGAATTTAAGCAGCGCGCACCTTGACGGCAGTGAATTTGATTTTTTACTGCCCCTTTACGAAAACCGCAGCCATCTGTTTTTTTCCCAGACGGGGATTAGGCGGATCGACGACAGAACCATGGCAAATCTCGGCATGGGGTATCGATTCTGGCCTTCTGACTCCGCCATGTTCGGTGCCAATATGTTTTATGATTACGACGTCAGTGGCCAGCATAAGCGCCTGGGCACAGGTCTTGAGTATGCACGCGATTTCTTTCGCGTTTCTGCCAATGGCTATTACCGGCTCAGCGACTGGAAGCGCTCGCGGGATCTCACAGACTACCACGAACGCGTCGCTAATGGCTTTGATATCCGGACAGAAGCCTGGCTACCGGGTTTGCCTCAGCTTGGCGGAAAAATTACCTGGGCTCGGTATTATGGCGATCAAGTCGGTATTTTTGGCCCGGATGATCTTCAGAAAAATCCTCAGGTACTGACCTTAGGTCTGAATTACACCCCTGTCCCCCTGGCGGGAATTTCACTGCAAAAAACGGTTAACACGCGTGGCGGCGGTGACGAATTTTCCATAGGGTTGAACCTCTCCTGGCAGTTTGGTTTGCCGCTCAAAACGCAGCTTGATCCGGAGCGTGTTCGCTTTAACCGCACGCTGGCGGGCTCTCGCTATGATCTGGTGGACAGAAACAACGTTATTGTTCTGGAATACAAAAAGGATCGCCTGTTTTCCGTGGCTCCGCATCACAAGGTTTCAGGCGTTGAAAGCAGCCAACTCGCGTTAAACCTGGACATCTCTTCGCGCTATGCCGTGGCCGGAATTGGCTGGCAGGGTCAGGATTTCTTCGCCGCAGGTGGTGATATCACCAATGTAAACGGCGCCTATGTCATCGTTCTGCCCGAATGGCAAACAACCGGCAGTAATCACTATCTGCTGGAGGGGCGTGCCATTGATGAAAAAGGCAACTTATCAGCGCCGTTCCGCGTTGAGGTGGATGTTCTGCCATTGGATGTCAAAATCTCGCTGGCAGGCGACCTCAAGGGTGAAGAGGGACAAACGCTGGCCCTCGGCCTTAATGTTCGCAGTACCGGCACCATCGGTAAAGTTGACTGGAAGGCACCGGAATTTCTTGCCGCCGGCGGCAAGTTTATCCAGACGCGAGCTCCAGAAGCGGACAATCTGAGCCTGAACTATAGCGTCGTTCTGCCTCCCTATAAGGCTGGCGGTGAAAACAGTTATCCCATTGAAGTAACGGTGAGTGACAGCGAGGGGAACGTTTCTAACACCGCTTCAGCCCGGATCGTGGTCGAACCGCGCTCTATTGTGCTCACCGTTCCGCCAGAGGTGGAGGGTAACGAAGGGGAGCGTATTGCACTGCCGCTGACGATAGATGCAAAAACCGCCGTCACCCGGCTCGACTGGGAGGCGCCCGAGTTTGTTGCCCATGGGGGTAAAGTCACCGTCGAAAAAGATAAAGTCTGGCTGGATCTGCCTGCATGGTCGGACTCGGGCTCCAACCAGTATGCAATTACCCTTACCGCAGGTGACGACCAAAACCACCGTTCCGCGCCGGTTACCGCCACGGTTTCTGTGGCTTCAGCGGCCATTAACCTTGTTCTCGATGAAAATCTGACGGGTAATTCTGGTGAGGAGCTCATCGTTAAGCCGCAGGCCAGCGCCCAGTCCAATATTGATCGCATCGAGTGGCAGGGTGAGGCATTTTTCAGCGCTGGCGGAAAAATTACGCAGGACGGCACAAATGCCTGGCGGTTCACCCTGCCCTTATGGAAAAAAGAGGGGGCCAACCGCTATTCCGTGCGCGCTGTCGCGTGGGATAAGTCTGGCCACTCATCGACACCGGTCACCCTGACAATTGTGGTTGAGCCTGGCGCGATTGTGCTCACCGTTCCGCCAGAGGTGAAGGGTAATGAGGGAGAGCGTATTGCGCTGCCGCTGACGATTGATGCAAAAACCGCCGTCACCCGGCTCGACTGGGAGGCGCCCGAGTTTGTTGCCCATGGGGGTAAAGTCACCGTCGAAAAAGATAAAGTCTGGCTGGATCTGCCTGCTTGGTCGGACTCGGGCTCGAACCAGTATGCAATTACCCTTACCGCAGGTGACGACCAAAACCACCGTTCCGCGCCGGTAACCGCCACGGTTTCAGTGCTTTCAGCGGCCATTAACCTTGTTCTTGATGAAAATCTGACGGGCAAGTCAGGTGAGGAGCTTGTCGTTACGCCGCAGGCCAGCGCCCAGTCCGGCATCGATCGCATCGAGTGGCAGGGTGAGGCATTTTTCAGCGCTGGCGGAAAAATTACGCAGGACGGCACAAATGCCTGGCGGTTCACGCTGCCTTTATGGAAAAAAGAGGGAACCAACCGCTATTCCGTGCGCGCTGTCGCGTGGGATAAGTCTGGCCGCTCGTCGACACCGGTCACCCTGACGTTAGAGGTGCAGCCTGTCAGCATTGCCGTTTCGGCGCCCGACACGCTGACCGGAACCGAGCAGGAAACGGTGGATACCACCATAAACGTGGTGTCAGAAGGAACCACCGTAAGTGATGTCCAGTTCAGCGCGGAGGATTTCCTTGCCGCAGGCGGTAAGATTACCGGCACACTGCCTGACTATCATTTTGTCATGCCCGCATGGCAGGCAACGGGAAGCAACCACTACAGCATCACGGTTACCGGAAAGGATCCGCACGGCAATATCAGTGAGCCGACGAAAATAGAGGTTGTCGTCAGCCAGGCGCCCTTTACCATCACCGCGGAGACGGCTGTCACGGGCTTTGAGGGCAGCACAACCGAGGTGACGCCCGAGGTTCAGAGCCTGTACGGCGTCGCAAATTACCAGATTGAGGCTTCCGCCTTCAAATCCGCCGGCGGCACCATTACGGAGAAAGAAGGGACCTTCATGCTGACCTTGCCGGGCTTTATCGTGGGCGGCGAAAACCGTTATCCCGTTACGATCCGCGCCGTTGACAGAAAAGGCACGGTATCCTCGCCGCTGGAGCTGAACGTCGTCGTCACCACCCAGCTACTTGATGCAAACGGTCAGTGCTCTGTCGTCGGTGGCGGAGAAGGCTATGCGAGCCGGATAGATAAAGACAGCGTGAATTATCAGGAGGCTACTGACTATGCCACACTAAAGGCGCTGGTCGATGCCGGCACCCCCTATATCTATATTCCCGGCGATGTTGAAATTGAATTACCGGTCCGGCAAAACGCGCTCTTCATCAAAAGCGGAACCACTATTTTTAGCGATCGTGGGGCAAACGGCAGCGAAGGAGCGCGCCTGAGTATTCCTTACATGAGCGAAGAAGAAAATAAATTCCCGATTATCATGATGGACAGCAATACGCGTATTTCGGGTATCCGATATGAAGGCCCCTATAAAGGAACCCTGACGAAAAATACCACTATTGGTATCCAGACCGTTGAAGGCAGCCATAATGTTGAGGTCGACAATATGGAGCTATGGGGATGGCCCTGGGCTGCGGTGAGCGTGAAAAAATCAACGAATGTGCGGGTTCATCACAGCTATATTCATCAGAATATTAAAAAAGAGCTCGGGTATGGCGTGGTTGTGCAAAACGGTAACGCCACGGCAGAGGTTGCCTGTAACCTGTTCAACAGTAACCGGCATTCAATTGCCGGAAGCGGTATGGCTGGAGAAGGCTACGCGGCGCACCATAACCTGGTACTTAACGGAGGCGGAACCGGAGCTTATCATCAGTTTGATATGCACAGATATCAGTCAGCAGGCGCCGGTGCGTTTATGGAAGTAACGCAAAACTGGTTTGATTATGGGCGCTACGGTACCAGCAATCGCTCCTCAATTGGCGTGCGTGGTCAGCCTTCAAGAGGGCCTATTACCGTGACCGATAACTGGTTCAGTCAGCCCTGGAAGAATGGAACCCAGTATGCCGTCGCGGGAGAATATGGCACCTGGGTCCCTACCGTTGAATCAATCCTGGCGACCAATAAATTCAGTGTTAAGTTCAACTATCTAAATAAAGGGAGCAACCAGTGCGTTATTGACTGGTTAAGTTACAGCCAGAGCATTAACTGTGCAGCGGTAAATTAACCGTGAACACGTGACATTCCCATCCACACGGATGCAGATTCGTAGTGAGTATGGGTAATGCCGATAACGCGCTGAGTAAAATAATAATACAGGGAGATTCCCTGTATTATTATTGCGGCGGCTCATTGCCGTCCGGTCGTAGAAATTCCCGCCCTAAAGAGCGGAGAGATTGTCAATGATCAAACACGTCAAAATATTTGTATTAACTTTTTTTTATTCAATTTCGTCGTATGCTTTATCCCTCGAAAATTCAGCTATCAGGTTGTTTTGCCCAATGCGCGGTCAGATCGAGGTCATCCTTCACCGCTACGAACACTCACAGGAATCATGGGGGGGAAATCAGTTTGAAACAGGAGCGGGACACTTTCGCAAGGGATCACTTCTTATCTTCCCCTTTGCTAATCTTGACCAGATGATTTTTAACCAGACCACCGGGCAATTTTCTTTCTGGTATGCAGACAGTGAAAAACTGGTACGCTGCCGCCTGATAACGCTCACAAATACTTACCCTGTCGATATACCTTATTTCCGCAATTGATGCCCCCTGTCCTAAAAAATGCCAGTCAAATTTCGCGGAGCCCAACCTAAGCTGCGTAAGTTTGAGATCATATTTTCACTCTACGGTTTACATGCTCTTACATACCTAAACGCTGTGTCCAATGAAAGCATCTATACTTTTATTTCACGTTGCGGGGCAATATCTAAGTACTCAGGAGATGTGACATGACAGACTTTAATAAAGATGATCTCTCAGGTTTCACTGGTAAACACCTTGTCTATACTTATGACAACGGCTGGAACTACGAGCTTTACATTAAAAATGAAAACACGATCGATTACCGAATTCACAGCGGTATGGTCGGTGGTCGCTGGGTCAAAGACCAGCATGTCTACATCGTTCGTGTCGGTAAGGAGATCTATAAGGTATCCTGGACCGAGCCAACGGGTACTGATGTCAGTCTGATTGCCAATCTCGGAGACAAGCTTTTCCATGGAACCATATTCTTCCCTCGCTGGGTTATGAACAATCCAGAGAAAACGGTTTGTTTCCAGAACGATCATCTCGACAAAATGGAAGAGTATCGCAGCGCGGGTCCTGCCTATCCGACTGAAGTCATTGACGAGTTTGCAACCATTACATACGTCAACGACAGTGGTGTAAATAATGAATCTGTTATTAATTGCCCGCCTGACCAGTTGCCCGATAATTTTCCAGAGAATCTAAAAAAATAACTCTCGCGTATTGTTAATCTGATTTATTAAAAAGGCTGCTTCATTGCAGCCTCCATCACACTGTTTTTTTTGTGCATTAAATCAGTCTTCCAACAACCTTCCCGCAATTCGGTACGCCGAAATAACTTACCTGGTCATTCAGGAAATCCTTCTGTAATCGATGGATAGTCAGACATAAGTCACTCCCCTGTTGCAAAGCCAGCTATCCGTTATACCACCACGAGACGAGCGCGCCACGCCCATTGTCTATACTCAACACACAACAGACAACGGAGTGCGCCATGCCTTTACCTGATTTCAAATCCTCTGAACCCTACACCCTCGGCATCGAGCTTGAACTCCAGGTGGTGAACCCGCCGGGCTACGACCTGAGTCAGGACTCTTCCGCGCTTATCGCTGCCGTCAAAGACGACATCAAAGGCGGTGAAGTCAAACACGACATCACCGAAAGCATGCTCGAAATCGCCACCGGCGTGTGCCAGACCATTGACCAGGCGGCGGCGCAGTTCTCGGTAATGCAGCAGAGCATCCTGCGCGCGGCGGCGGAGCAGCATATTCAGATCTGCGGCGGCGGGACCCATCCGTTCCAGAAGTGGCAGCGTCAGGAAGTGTGCGCCGATGAGCGCTATAACGTCACGCTGGAGCGCTTTGGCTATCTGATTTTACAGGCGACGGTGTTTGGCCAGCACGTGCACGTGGGATGCCGAAACGGGGACGACGCCATTTACCTGCTGCACGGCCTGTCGCGCTTCGTGCCGCACTTTATCGCCCTCGCCGCGTCCTCTCCCTATATGCAGGGCACGGACACCAGGTTTTCCTCGTCGCGGCTCAATATCTTCTCCGGCTTCCCGGATAACGGCCAGATGCCGTGGGTCAACAGCTGGCAGGAGTTCGAGGGGCTGTTCCGACGCCTGAGCGCTACCAGCATGATCGACAGCATTAAAGATCTGCACTGGGACATTCGCCCCAGCCCGCACTTCGGCACCGTGGAGGTACGGGTGATGGATACCCCGCTGACGCTCGGCCACGCGATTAATATCGCCGGGCTGATCCAGGCGACGTCTCACTGGCTGCTGACCACGCGGCCGTATAAGCATCAGGAGCGGGATTTTCTCTTGTACCGCTTTAACCGTTTTCAGGCGTGTCGCTACGGGCTGGAGGGGGTTCTGACGGACGTGCATACCGGCGAGCACAAAACCGTGGCGGACGATATCGCCTGGCTGCTGGAGCAGGTTGCGCCGTCGGCCGAGAAGCTCGGTGCAACGAGCGCAATCAAGGAAATTGCCCTGCTGTTAAAGCAGGGCAAGAGCGAGGCGCAGCGCATGCGGGACTTCATCGCCGACGGCGGCTCGCTTATTTCTCTGGTTCAGAAGCACTGCGAGCTGTGGGCGACGAGTCCGTAAGGCCGTGGCCCCACTCGCGCAGGCGCTGAAACAGCACGAACAGCGCCGGGATGAACACAATCCCCACCACGGTTGCCACCAGCATGCCGCTGAACACCGTGGTGCCAATGATGCGGCGGCTCTGGGCACCCGCCCCGGTCGCCAGCATCATCGGCAGGACGCCGATGATGAACGACACGGCGGTCATCATCACCGCGCGGAAGCGGCGCGATGCCCCTTCCCGTGCGGCATCGACAATCGCCATCCCGTCCATCCTCCGCGCGCGGGCGAACTCCACGATAAGAATCGCGTTTTTCGCCGCTAAAGCGATCAGCAAGACCAGACCGATCTGCACGTACACGTCGTTGGCGTAGCCCGCCAGCCACAGCCAGACCAGCGCCCCGCCAATGGCGAACAGCACCGAAAGCATCACGCTCGCCGGGAGCGTCCAGCTCTCGTACTGGGCTACGAGGAACAGCCACGCCATCACCACCGCCGCCAGCACAATCCATACCGCCTGGTTGCCGGTCTGCTGCTCCTGATACGAAATGCCGCTCCAGGCGTAGTCGTACCCCGCAGGCAGGTTCTGCGCCAGAATTTCGCCCATCGCCGCCATCGCGGTGCTGCTGCTGACACCTTCCGCTGCCGAACCGCTTACCGATACCGACGGGAACTGGTTGTACTGCTGAATAAATGGCGCGCCGACGGTCGGCGTAATGGTGACGAGGTTGCTCAGTCGCACCCGCTCGCCGCTGTTGCTGCGCACGAACAGCTCGCTGATTTGCTCCGCGCGCTCGCGCCACTGCATCTCGTTCTGCATCACTACGTGGTAAACGCGGTTGTTGACGCTGAAATCCCCGGCGCGGGTGCCGCCGAAGGCGGTTTGCAGACTGCTGAAGATGCGCGACACCGGCACGTCGAGCCGGGCCGCACGCTCGCGGTCCACGGTCAGCGTCAGCTGCGGCACGTTGCTGCTCCAGGTGGTGAACACGCGGCTCAGCTGCGGATGCTGGTTGGCTTTTGCCAGTACCTCACGCGTAACGCGCTCCAGCTCCGCCGGACTCTGCCCCGCCTGCGCCTGAATGCGCAGGTCGAAACCGGAGGCATTGCCCAGCCCCGGCAGCGTCGGCGGCGCGAAGGTCATGATGGTCGCTTCCGGCAGGGCCAGCAGCTGGCGCTGAAGGGTGCCCATCACCTCATCCAGCGGCGGGCGCTCGCTCCAGTCCTTCAGCATGATGGAGATAAACCCGCCGTTCGACGCGCTGGTGCCGTTGAGGATGTTAAACCCGGAGACCTGAATCACGTCTTCCACCGCCGGGTTTTTAGCGATCAGCTCGCGCGCGGAGGTCATCACCGCTTCGGTGCGCTCCAGCGAGGCCGCCTCCGGCAGCTGGACGCTGGCGAAGAAGTAGCCCTGATCTTCCTGCGGCAGGAAGCCCTTTGGCATCGACATAAAGCTGAACGCCACCACCGCCGCCGCGCCTGCGGTAGCCAGCAGCGCCAGCCACGGACGCCGGTTGAACACGCTCACTATCCGGGTGTAAAGCGTACGCGTGGCGTCCAGCCCACGGTTGAACCCACGGAAAATCGCGGCAGGCTTCGCCGGACGCGGGCGCAGCAGCATGGCACAGAGCGCGGGCGTCAGGGTCAGCGCCACCAGGCTTGAGAGCGTGACGGCGGTGGAGAGCGTCACCGCGAACTGGCGGTACAGCTCGCCGACGATCCCCGGCAGGAGCGCCACCGGCACAAACACCGCCAGCAGCACCAGCGTGGTGGCAATCACCGGCCCGGCAATCTGGCGCAGCGCCAGCGCGGTCGCCGCCGTGCGGCTCTGCCCTTCCGCCATCAGGGTTTCGACGCTCTCAACCACCACGATGGCATCATCCACCACCATGGTCAGCGCCAGAATAATGGCGAACAGGCTCAGCGTGTTGGCGGAGTAGCCGAGCGCGTAGAGCACCGCAAAGGTACCCACCAGCGACACCGGAATGGCGAGGGCGACAATCAGCGTCGCGCGCCAGCTTTGCAGGAACAGGGAAACAACCACCACAACCGCCAGCATGGTCAGCGCCAGCGAGACGCCGATCTCTTTAATGGTGGCGGCAACGAAGGTGGTGGTGTCGAATTTCACTTCATAGACCAGGTCGTCCGGGAAGCGCGTCGAGAGACGCTCCAGCTCCGCGCGCACCGCGTCGGCCACGCGCAGGGCGTTAGCGGACGGCGTCGGGTAGATGCCGAGGTAGGCGGAGTCATGCCCGTTCAGCTGGGCGCCCGAGCTGTAGCTGCGCGAGCCGAGCTCAATGGTCGCCACGTCCTTCAGGCGCACCAGCTGGCCCATCTCCCCGGCGCGAATAATGATGTCGGCAAAGTCTTCGGCCTGGCTTAAGCGCCCCAGCCCGTTGATGGTCAGCGTCTGCTGCTGGCCGTTGAATACCGGTGGCGTACCGATCTGGCCCGCCGCCCCCTGCACGTTCTGCTCGCGCAGCGCCTGCGCCACGTCGTCGGTGGTCACGTTCAGGGCGTTCATGCGGTCCGGACGCAGCCAGATGCGCATGCTATAGTCCCGCGCGCCAAACATCTGCACCTGCCCCACGCCCGGCAGACGCGACAGCGCCTCGCGTACCTGCGTGCTGGCGTAGTTGCTGACAAACAGCGGCGTGTGGGTGTTGTTCGGTGAGTAAAGGCTTACCCCCATCATCAGGTTGGTGGCGCGCTTGCGCACCTGCACGCCGTTTTGCTGTGCCTCAGTCGGCAGCTGCGCCACGGCCTGCGCCACGCGGTTCTGCACGTCAATGGCAGCGAGGTCCGGATCGGTACCCGCCGCAAAGGTGATGTTCAGGCTGTAGCTGCCTTCATCCGAACTGGTGGACTCCATATAGAGCATGTGATCCACCCCGTTAAGCTGCGTCTCCAGCGGCGTGGCGATGGCCTCCGCCACGTCAGCCGAGCTGGCGCCCGGCCAGCTGGCAGAGACATTCACCACCGGCGGGGTGATCTGCGGGTACTGCTCTACCGGGATGATCCTCAGCGCGATGGCCCCCAGCAGGGTGATGACCAGCGCAATCACCATCGCGAAGCGCGGGCGTTTGATGAAAAACGTCAGCATGATGGCTCCTTAATTGAGTATCTGTACGGCAGCGCCGGGCTGCACGCGCTGCGCGCCGTCGGTAATCGCTCGCTCACCGGGATTCACGCCGGAGGCAATCTGAAACTGTTGGCCGATTTGCCCGGCAATTTTCAGCGGGCGCCTTTCGGCTTTGCCGTCGGCGTTAACCACCCAGGCGAAGAACCCGTCGCCGTTCTGCTGGACCGCGGCGGCAGGCAGCGTCAGCGCCGGCTGCTCGTTCGCCGGACGCAGATAGACATTCACGTTGCCGCCGGGCAGCAGCTGGTGGCGCGGGTTCGCAAACTCGGCGCGCAGCATTACGCTGGCGGTGCGCGGATCGATGCGGTTGTCCACGGACGTCAGTTGCCCGCCGACGCGCTGGCCGTTGCTGTCGATCAGCGCCTGCCAGGCCTGCTTCATGGCGCTGATATCCGCGTGCTGTCCGGCTTTGGTGGCAAACGCGCCCTCTTCCAGCGCAAAGGCGATGCGGATGGGATCGAGCTGCACCACCTCCACCAGCACGCCGCTGGCAGGATTCACCAGGCTGCCCACGTGGAACTGGCTATGCCCCACGCGACCGTCAATCGGCGAGGTGATGCGGGTGTAGTTCAGGGTGACGCTGCGGGTATCGAGCCGGGCTTTCGCCTGCTCCAGCGCGGCGCTCGCCACGTCGCGCTGCATGCGGGCGTTGTCCACGTCGTGACGGCTGATGGCGTTGCTGCTGCCCAGGCTTTCGAAGCGGGAAAGCTGCTGCTGCGCCTGACGCAGCGTGGCTTCGGCGCTTCTCACTTCGGCCTGCGCCAGACGCAGGGCGGCACGCGGCTCGGCGTCGTCCAGCTCAAACAGCACGTCGCCTTTTTTCACGTACTGCCCGTCGCGGAAGTGGATTTTCGTTATCACCCCTTCCGTACGCGCGCGCAGCTCAACGGTGTGAATGGCTTCGATGCGGCCCGGGATCTGGCGCTCGGCGGCATGGGCGGTCTGCTCCACGGTGGCGACGCGAACGGGAATAGCCGCGGCGAATGCGGGTGGCAGCGTGCAGGCGAGGAGTGCGAACAGGAGCGGGAATTTCATGGGAGTACCTCTAATTTGTACCCCTCACCCCGGCCCTCTCCCCACAGGGACGAGGGTGAAAACCGGGCGGTCCCCTCTCCCCTGTGGGGAGAGGGTTAGGGTGAGGGGGATCTTTGTTATGCAGCCTTACGGAACCTGCGGGTCAGTCGCTTCTCGATTTCGACGACGAAGAACATCACCCCAGCCACCGCCAGCGTCACGAACCAGTAGCGCAGCGGCAGCGCTTCGGTGCCGAACAGCATCTGCATAAACGGCAGGTAGATAATCGCCGCCTGGAGCAGGAACAGCACGCCCGTCACCAGCCAGATCCCTTTGTTCGCCAGCAGGCCGCGGTTCAGGGAGAACCCGTCGGTGTTGCGGCAGTTAATCATGTACACCCACTGGGCGCAGACCAGCATCTGGAGCAGCACGGTGCGGATGAACTCCGCGCTATGGCCGCGCGGGGCCAGCCAGGCTTCAAGCGCAAAGGCGGCGATGGCAATCATGGTGCCGACGAAGGCCACGCGCCATACGGCGTAGGCGTCCATCACGTGCTGTCCGGTCTGGCGCGGCGGGCGGCGCATAATGTTGCGCTCGGCGGCCTCAAAGGCCAGGCCGAAGGAGAGCGTGGCGGAGGTCGCCATGTTCATCCACAGAATCAGCACCGGCGTCAGCGGAATGATATTCCCCGCCAGCAGCGCAATCACAATCAGCAGCCCCTGCGCCAGGTTGGTCGGCATAATGAACAGGATGGTTTTCTTCAGGTTGTCGTAAACGCGACGCCCCTCTTTCACCGCGCTGGCGATGGTGGCGAAGTTATCGTCCGTCAGGACCATGTCCGCCGCCTCTTTGGTAACTTCCGTGCCTTTGATGCCCATCGCGATGCCGACGTCCGCCTGGCGCAGCGCCGGGGCATCGTTTACGCCGTCGCCGGTCATGCCGACGATTTCGCCTTTATCCTGCAACGCTTTCACCAGGCGCAGCTTATGCTCCGGGCTGGTACGGGCAAAGATGTCATATTTCACCGCCGCTTCCGCCAGCTCGGCATCGTCCATTTTTTCCAGCTGATAGCCGGTGACCGCCTGCTCGCTGTTGGTGATCCCCAGCATCTGGCCGATGCTCATCGCCGTCTGCGGGTGATCGCCGGTGATCATCTTGACGCGGATCCCCGCCTGCTGACAGGCGTTAATTGCATCAATCGCTTCCGGGCGCGGCGGATCCATCATTCCGGCAATGCCGAGGAAAATCAGGCCGTGACTCAGGTCGTCGTGCGTTAACGCCTGCTCGCCGTTCGCCGGCTTGAACGCCGCGGCAACCATGCGCAGCCCCTGACGCGCATAGCGCTCCATCTCCGTTTCCCAGTACGCGCGGTTGAAGGCTTCCGCGCCGTTGCGCGTCTGCTGCTGGTCGCACAGGGCGAAAATGACGTCCGGCGCGCCGGTAATCAAAATCTGCTCCTCACCGCCAATCTGGTAGTGGGTGCTCATATACTTGTACTGCGAGTCGAACGGGATCTTATTGATAAGGGTGGTCATCACCGGCGCGAGGTGGGCTTTCGCCGCCAGCACCTTCAGCGCGCCCTCGGTCGGCCCACCGGTAATGCCCCACAGGCCGCGCTCGTCCTGAATCAGCTGGCTGTCGTTGCACAGGTCAACGGTGCGCAGGTACTGCTCGAGCACGGTGCCCGGCTGGATCTGTACCGGCTCATCGCTGCCTTCCAGGTAGATATTGCCCACCGGCTCGTAGCTGTTGCCGTCCACGCGGTAGCAGGTATCGGCAGTGATGATGGCTTTGACCGTCATCTCGTTCATGGTCAGGGTGCCGGTTTTGTCCGAGCAGACCACAGTCATCGCGCCCAGGGTTTCAACCGTCGGCAGCTTGCGGATAATCGCCCGCTTGCGCGCCATCGCCTGCACGCCCAGAGAGAGGATGATGGAGATAATTGCCGGCAGGCCTTCCGGTACGGAGGCGACCGCCAGGCTAATGAGGGAGAGCAGCAGCTCGCCCATCGGGATCTCGCGGAACACCAGGCTGAAGACAAACAGCGCGGCCATCATCGCCAGAATAATGGCGAAGATGGCTTTGCCCAGCTTGTCCATCTGCACCAGCAGCGGGGTGCGGTGTTTTTCAATGCCCGCCATCATCTGGTTGATGTGGCCGAGCTCGGTCTCCTGGCCGGTGGCAATGACCACGCCCACGCCGCCGCCCGCGCTGACCGTCGTACCGGAAAAGACCATATTGGTGCGGTCGCCCAGCGGTAATTCGCCGTTAAGCGGGCTCGTGTGTTTATCCACCACCGTGGATTCGCCGGTCAGGATCGCCTCTTCCACGCGTAAATTATGCGCTTCGATTAAACGCATATCCGCCGGAATACGATCCCCTGCGCGCAATACAATAATATCGCCCGGGACGATTTCCGTCGTCGGGATAGTTTCATGGTTGCCGTTACGAATAACGCGCGCCTCGCTGGAAAGCATATTGCGAATACTCTTCAGCGATTTTTCCGCGTTGCTTTCCTGAATGTGGCCAATTAGCGCATTGATGACCGCCACGCCCAGAATAACCAGCGTATCAACCCAGTGGCCCATTACCGCCGTTAATACGGCAGCCGCCAGCAGGACGTAAATCAGCACGTCATTAAAGTGCGCGAGAAAACGCAGCCAGCCCGGCTTGCCTTTTTTCTCCGGCAGCGCGTTTGGGCCATGCTTTTGCAGACGCGCCTGCGCCTCGGCGCGGTCAAGGCCGCTGGCCTGGCTTTGGGTGTGGGCAAGCACCTGCTCTATGTTCTGCTGGTACGCCTGTCCGCCTGCGGGTGGCATATTCTGTGAGAAATTTTTTTTGGTCATGGTATTTTTCCTTCAATATCCGGTGGTCGGAAGCCGGAATTCCTTTCTGGCTTTAATTAATTCATTTTTAAGTCTTGCGGGTTAAATTGATCTACCGCAATATAATGACGACAAGGTTATTCAAAACTGATTTAAATTATTTCTATGCACTGATTTTTACAAAATATTTCTAAACCAACACTAAACGAGGAGGAACCATGTTTGGTATTTATCGCGGACGGCGCCTGGCGTTATACATTGTCGCAGCCATTGTTATTGCGACGTTAATTGGATATAGCACCTATAGCTTTGTAAAATTATTTTCGTAAAGAAGACGTTTATTTACATTACGCGATATTAATTTAATCGCATCGGCATTTATATTCTTTTTTGACTATTTATTCGCAGAATATCGGTGGGCTCTGTCTTAATTTTGCCAGCCGGGATGATATTGCTTTACGTTTCAGGATGCCGGACAATGACATTTTTAACTGACGATTAACATTACGATGAAACACCCGTTAGAATCGCTGATTACCGCGGGGGGCATTTTACTGATGGCCCTGCTCTCCTGTCTGCTGTTACCTGCGCCGTCGCTTGGGCTGGCGCTGGCGCAAAAGCTGGTTCAGACCTTTCATATGGTCGATCTGAATCAGCTTTACACCATTCTGTTCTGCCTGTGGTTTTTACTGCTCGGCGCCATCGAATTCTTCATTCTGCGTTTCGTCTGGCGCCGCTGGTTTTCACTGGCGTCGTAGGCCGGTGAAATCGCGCATCCCGTGGATCAGCGCTTCGCACCAGGCCGCGTAGTCGTGGCCGCTGGACCACGGATGGAAACTGACGCGATAGCCTTTTTCCCTCAGCACCTGTTCAAAATCCTTCGTGGTGCGATAGATGCCACCGCCCGGCCCCGCGGTTTCAAACTTCCCGGCCTGTAACCAGAAGCGCACCGGATACGGCGAAGACTGCTGGTACTGACGCGTCAGCCAGCCGGGGGCTTCACCTTTTGGCGCCCACCAGTAGGAGCCGGAAAGACTCAGCACGTTGCCAAACAGCCGCGGGTAGCGTAGCGCCACCCAGGAGGAGGCAATTCCCCCGTAGCTTGACCCCGCCAGCACCGTTTTCTGCCGCTGCATCGCGATGCCCTGTCCGCGAAGCCACGGCAGCAGCTCGTGCGCCATGAAATCGGCGAAATCCGGGTTCGGCGGCAGTTCGTTGCCGCGTCGGGCATGATCGAGGCTGTCGATAAACACCACGTTAATGGATGGCAGGTGGTGCCGGGCAATCAGGCCATCCAGCACGTTGGCAAAACGGTACTCGTCCTGATAAATCTGTCCGTCGAAAAGGATGAGCGTCCAGCGCGCGGGCTGTGCGCCGCGCGGTTTGTAGATCATCACTTCACGGGAATTGCCGAGGATAGCGCTGCTCAGCATCTGGCGGCTCAACGTTCCGTGCACCAGCGGCTGTGCCGTAGCCTGAACGGAGCAATAGCGCGCCGGGCTGAGATCGAGCAGGGAAAAGCGATTCCAGCGATCCGCTTTCTGTTCGCCAAAGGTGTTCGGGTTAAGCGGATCGGCCTGCGCGCTCACCAGGATCGCGCGGCGCCTGTCGAGGGCAGAACCTTCCACGATCGGTACATCGGGGGCGAGCTTGTACTGCATCACCGTATCAGCGGGTACCACGTAGCTGCGAAACCAGACGTCGCTGTTGCCCAGGCGGAACAGCGGATCGTGCTCCCCCGCCGGAGAGCCGAGGATGAAGACGTTATCGCGCGCGCCGCGCCACAGAAAGGTCACGCGCTTATGGTCTGCGTCAACCGGCTCCACCATCGGCGTGCCCTGCCGACGCTGCGCCTGCCAGAACGTCTCGGTACTGCCACCAGCTGAAATGTCGTTTGCCAGCGCCTTCAGCGTCGGGCTTTCAGGCGCCAGCCTCTGTACGCGCGGCAAGGCGGAAGTCTCTTTCATTCGCCACTGAAAACGCCACGGCTTGCCCGCTTCGCCGTGCAGCACCAGCGAGGTGCGCTGTTTCACCGGCAGGGCAAACAGCAGCGTGTGTTCGCCGTCGGCAGGCCCGCCTTCGACCAGCGTGCGAATGCGGCGGTTTTGTCCGTCCAGCAGGCGCGCATCCGTCACGCCGTTCAGCGTGGCAGAAACGTAATTTTCACCCAGTTCGGGCAGCAAAAAGCAGACTTCGCCGCTGGCATCAAACTTTCCCTGAACATCCCCCAGCAGGGACGACTCCTCGCACGTTGCCGCCACCGCGGGCAGCGCGCCGATCCCCACCAGCAACCCACTCCATACGCTCTTCATTACCGCTTGTTTCCCAACGAAATTTGGCATCAACGCTAATGCAAATGGTAATAATTTGCAATATTACCTTCAGCGTTTTACCAGTGATGTCAGGACGATCGCAGGTGTCGGCATGGGCTACAACGGTAGCGAGGCAATAAAAAAGCCGGGTGGCGGCTACGCCTTACCCGGCCTACATGCCGTCAAATTTAATGTGTCTGGCTGTGATTCTCTTTGCGGTACGCGCCGGGCGGCTGGTTGAAGGTGCGGGTGAAGATGCGCGTAAACGTCTGCTGCGAGTCAAAGCCGTAGCGCAGGCAGATGTCGTACACGCGTTCGTTTGATTCACGCAAATCGCGCGCCGCCATCAGCAGCTTGCGTTCACGGATATAGCGCCCCAGACTTTCACCTTTGTATTGCATAAACAGCCGCTGTAAATGCCACTTTGAGTAACCCGCGTGGCGGGCAATCTCTTCGATACGTAACGGCTGGTGCAGGTTGTCATCGATCCATTCGACAATCGTATCAATGACCTGAGCGGAAATCGTCATACTGCTCTCCCCCTCTGATTCTCGCTTAAACATTATTCCCACCACTCGCGAAATTTTTGCGTGGAATCACTCACCCGGACAGGCTCGCCCAGCTCCGGCGTCAGCAGCCGGTAGTTTTTATCTTTACTGGCTTTCGCCAGCTGGATCAGCGGATCGTTCCAGGTATGTTTCGCCAGCACAAAACGCCCGTTATGGCCCGGTACGATCGCTTTAGCATTGAGATCTGCCGAGGCCTGCGCCGTTTCTGCCGGGTGCATATGGATGTACTTCCAGTCCTGGTCGTACTGGCCGTTTTCCATGATGGCTAAGTCAACGCCGCCAAACTGCTCGCCAATCGCTTTGAAGTGCGGGCCGTAACCGGAGTCTCCGCTGTAGTAAACCTTCCGCTCCGGGGTGACAAACATAAAGCTGCCCCACAGGGTCTGGTTACGCTTAATGCCACGCCCGGAAAAGTGGCGTGCGGGCAGCACGTGAACCGTCAGCGCATCGCTGATGTGTACAGACTGATTCCAGTCCCGCTCGTCAATAATGTCCGGGTTCATGCCCCAGTAGCGCAGGTGTGAGCCCACGCCGAGCGGAGTGACCACGCGCTTCACCTTCGGCAGCAGCGCCCTGATGGTGGCGTAATCCAGATGGTCATAGTGATCGTGAGAGATAATCAGCAGGTCGATCTCCGGCATGCTCTGTGCGCTCCACGGGTACTCCCCCGCAAACGCTTTATTGAGGAAGGAGAACGGCGCGGCGTAGTTACCCAGAACCGGATCGATCAGGATGCGCTTTCCCGCCAGCTGCATATACCAGGAGGAGTGGCCGAGCCACACCAGCGTGTCCTGTTCAGGCGACAGGCTGGCCAGTTCGGTTTTCACCAGCGGCAGCGGCTGAGCAGGACGGGCGTTTTCGGTTTTACGGGTAAGAAACTGCCACCACGCCACCAGCATATTTTGTTGCCCGGTAAAGCCCGGCGTAGGGAGCGTGTTGTGGAATTGCCCGTCGCGATAGTGCGGGGAAGCTTCCACTTCAGAGAGCTGCGCACCCTGCGGCGGCTGACCAAATCCGGCATTCAGTACAAACGGTAAACTCGCCGCTGAAGCAATAATCATGACTAACACCACGCAGATGAATAGAGGCTTTTTCATTTCCTGACCCGCCAACGCGCCCCTTCCGATGGTTTGCGCGGGTGACACTTGATTATGAGTGAGTAAGCACTCATTATAGATAGGATGCTTACGCCGTCAAGAAGGTTTTCGATCTTTGACATTCCGCGTTGCAGCGTAACAAAGCACGTGTTTCAATCAGGGCTTTTACAATTGACGGGAGGAAAAATTTAGTGGCACGTCCGAAGAGTGAAGATAAAAAACAGGCCTTACTGGAAGCAGCAACTGCTGCATTTGCGCAGTCAGGTATTGCCGCCTCAACGGCGTTAATTGCCCGTAATGCGGGCGTCGCTGAAGGGACGCTGTTTCGCTACTTTGCTACCAAAGACGATCTGCTGAATGCCCTCTACCTGCATCTGAAGCAGGATCTTTGCCAGACCATGCTGGCGAACCTCGATCGCACCATCACCCTGCCGAAAGAGCACACCCGCAATATCTGGAACAGCTATGTGGACTGGGGCATTCGTAACCCCGTGGCGCATGCGGCTATCCGCCAGATCGGCGTCAGTGAAAAGCTGAACGCGGAAACGGAGCAGGCGGTGAAAGACATGTTCCCTGAACTGCACGAACTGTGCCGTCGTTCGATTCGACAGGTATTTATGTCCGACGAGTTTAAGACCTTCGGTGATGCCATGTTCTTATCGCTGGCAGAAACCACCATGGAATTTGCTACCCGCGATCCGTCCCGTGCCGTCGATTTTAAAGCGCTGGGCTTTGAGGCCATGTGGCGCGGGCTTGCTGAGGAGGATAACGATGGACGGTAAAACCTTGCAGGCGCACGCAAAACGCGTCGCACTGGAGATGCCCTTCACCGAACAGTGCTGGCCGTTTGGGCCGGAGTATGACGTGTTTAAGGTGGGCGGGAAAATTTTCATGCTGATGGCGACCGTACGCGGTCGGCCCCACGTCAGCCTGAAGTCCGATCCGGAAACATCGCTGCTCAATCAGCAGATCTACCGTGGCGTGGAGCCCGGCTACCATCTCAACAAGAAGCACTGGATTTCCGTGTACGGCACCGACGACGTTACGCCTGAGCTGGTCACCGACCTGATTACGGACTCGTGGAACCTGGTCGTCGACAAACTGCCGAAAAAAGACCAGAAGCGGATACGCCCGGCCTGATTGTTCGCCTGAGGCGAACAGTATAAGCGCTCGAATCGCACTTATCTTTTCCCGCTTCGCGCGGTAATCTGCTTTCCTTCCACGCCCGCCTACGGGCGAATTTCATCACCAGGAGTTGTTATGGATATTATTTCTGTCGCCCTGAAACGCCACTCAACCAAGGCGTTCGACCCCGCTAAAAAACTGACCGCAGAAGAAGCGGAAAAAATCAAAACGCTGCTGCAATACAGCCCGTCCAGCACCAACTCCCAGCCGTGGCACTTTATTGTTGCCAGCACTGAAGAGGGTAAAGCGCGCGTGGCAAAATCCGCGGCGGGCACTTACGTGTTCAACGAACGCAAAATGCTGGATGCCTCTCACGTAGTGGTGTTCTGCGCGAAAACCGCGATGGACGATGCCTGGCTTGAGCGCGTTGTCGATCAGGAAGAAGCCGATGGCCGTTTCAACACGCCGGAAGCCAAAGCCGCGAACCACAAGGGCCGCTGCTACTTTGCCGACATGCACCGCGTGGATCTGAAAGATGACGACCAGTGGATGGCGAAGCAGGTTTACCTGAACGTCGGTAACTTCCTGCTGGGCGTGGCCGCAATGGGCCTGGACGCGGTGCCGATTGAAGGCTTTGACGCGGCTATTCTTGACGAAGAGTTTGGCCTGAAAGAGAAAGGCTTCACCAGCCTGGTGGTGGTCCCGGTCGGGCACCACAGCGTGGAAGATTTCAACGCCACGCTGCCGAAGTCTCGTCTGCCGCTGAGCACGATTGTGACCGAGTGCTGATTCAAACGGGCCGCTGCATGCGGCCCGTTACGTTTTACTGATGACCAGCCTGCGGTGCGGATGGATATCGCGATCGCTTCCCCAGGCAAAAGCAATCCATCGCTCTTCCAGCTCAGCGTAAGAGTTTACGGGCGTTAACGTCCATTCTTCTCCCACCGTACCGTCTGCCACGCTAATGCGATAGTTCATGGTGAACGCCCAGTCGATCATGCGCAGCCAGAACCGTTGCCCGTCCCCCGTTTGCTCGCTGTCGGAAACTACGATGTCGTATTCGCTGAGCACCCACTGGAAAAATAATTGCGGTAATCCGCTTATTACGCGCTGGTGGACGGCGCGCGGGGTGCGCCATACCATCACCTGCGTGGCGGCACCGTGGGGAAAGGTAATTTCTTTATGAAATGTAAGCTTCACGGCATACGCCGTATAAGGCTTACCATCATCGGTAGTCACGAGACGATATTCATCACCATAACGCGATTTTAAAAGCCGGTATCCGACAGGCAGCAAGAACCCCGGCAGATGAAAATCCGCAGTACCCCGCGCCAGAAATGCTTCGGTATGTTCGACGTTTCGGGAGATAAGCCCGAGTTTTTGGCTGAACTCTGCGGAATCAATCATCAGTGGCGACATCGGTGGTTTCTCATGGCGTGAGTATAGACGACTTAGTACCTCATCGAAATGGTGGCAATTCAGTCGGTTGGTTTAAGTTAACCCCCACCTTACACTCGTCTCGTCCTCCTGGTAGAGTCGGCGCTGATTCCCTGAAAGCGCCTCGCAAAAAACTTAATTCCCCTGCCCGGCCAGCCACGCCATCGCCCGCTCTCCCGCCTCGTCTACCGGGAGATACACCAGCAGCCGCGATCCGTTTCGCGGCGCGGAGTACCAGTACATCTGCTGGAGATGGAAATCCCCCAGTTCTGGATGGGTAAACAGCTTGAGCTGATTCTCCACGCCGCGCACGTCGTTGCGCTGGTGCCACAGGGTTTTGAACTCCTCGGAAACCGCGAAAAAACGCGCCAGCTTCGCTTCCCAGAGCGGGTCGCCCCGGTGTTCGGCCATTGCCGCGCGGAAATAGGAGACGAAAATCGGCAGCACGTCGTCACGTTTGCCGAGCCGCGCGCGCCACGCCGGATGGGTGAGGAAGAGATAAATACAGTTGCGATCTTCCGGCGGTATGGCGTTGAAATCGACGCCCATCAGATGCCCGAAGCTGTCGTTCCAGGCCACGATATCGAAATTCGGTTTCTGAATGCTGGCGGGTTTTGGCATCAGCGTATCCAGCAGGCGACGAGTTCCTTCGCTGATCCCCTCGCAGCAGACCGCCTGCGGGGCTTCACCCGGCGGCAAACCGGCGAGCACAAAAAGATGTCGGGCTTCGGTCGGGGTGCATTGCAGCGCTTTTGCGATGGCGGCCATCACCGCGCTGGACGGGTTGACGTCCCTGCCCTGTTCCAGCCAGGTGTACCAGGTGACGCCGACGTCCGCGAGCATCGCCACCTCCTCGCGGCGCAGGCCCGGCGTGCGGCGGCGGCCGCTGCGCGGTAAGCCGAGGCGCTGCGGGTCGAGGCTTTCACGCCGGGCACGTAAAAAGGCGCCCAGCTGCTTGCGGGTGTCATCCTGGAGAGAGATGACAGGTTCAGACATCAGCGCCATAAAATCTCCTGCATGGTAGTACCAGTACCAGTATAAGCAAGAACTGGTACCCGTTTATCAGATAGTTGATGCTACGACTCTACGCTGTTTGACGCAATGGAGTCACCATGAATACGTCAGTTGTTTCACCGGGTCGTGCGGGCCTGATACTGCTGTTAACCGGCCAGATGCTGCCGCTGATTGATACCTCAATCACCAACGTGGCGCTGGATTCCATCACCCAGTCGTTACACGCCACAGCTACCGAACTGGAGCTGATTGTCGCCCTCTACGGCGTGGCCTTCGCCGTCTGCCTGGCCCCCGGCAGCAAGCTGGGCGATAACCTTGGCCGCCGTCGTCTGTTTATGTGGGGCGTGGCGAGTTTTGGCCTGGCCTCGCTGCTGTGCGGCATGGCGGGCAATATTGAACAGCTGCTTGCCGCGCGTATTATTCAGGGTGCGGGCGCCGCGCTTATCATGCCGCAAATTCTTGCGACGCTGCATGTCACGTTAAAAGGGACGGCACACGCCAAAGCGATCAGCCTGTTCGGGGGGATCGGCGGGATTGCGTTTATCGTCGGCCAGATGGGTGGCGGCTGGCTGGTGTCGGCGGATATCGCCGGGCTGGGCTGGCGCAACGCCTTCTTTATCAACGTGCCAATATGCCTGGTGGTGCTGGCGTTAAGCCGTCGCTACGTGCCGGAAACCCGCCGCGATACGCCGTCGCGCATTGACTGGACCGGAACCGTCCTGCTGACGGCGATACTGTGCTGTCTGTTGTTCCCGATGGCGCTCGGCCCGCAGTGGCACTGGTCCTGGCCGCTTAAAGCCGCGCTGATGGCGATTGTGCCGCTGGCCGGGTTAATGGTGCTGAGTGCGCGCAAAAAAGAGCGTGAGGATGCCCACCCGCTGATTGCGCCGCGCCTGTTGCAGCTGCGCAGCATTCGCTTTGGCGTGCTGATTGGGATGCTCTTTTTCAGCGTCTGGTCCGGGTTTATGTTCTGCATGGCGCTGACCATGCAAAGCGGTCTGGGGATGGCGCCGTGGCAGTCCGGGAACAGCTTTATCGCGCTCGGCGTGACCTATTTTATCTCTGCCTGGTTCGCCCCACGCCTGATTGCCCGCTACAGCACCAGCGCCATCCTGCTGACCGGGCTTGCGATTCAGCTTGTCGGCCTGGTGGCGCTGATCGCCACGTTCCGCCACTGGGGAATGCACAATACCGCGCTGACGCTGGCCCCGGCTACCGGGCTGGTGGGTTACGGGCAGGCGCTGATTGTGAACAGCTTCTACCGCATCGGGATGCGCGATATCCAGCCTGACGATGCAGGGGCCGCGAGCGCGATTTTAAGCACCCTGCAACAAGCTGCGCTGGGGCTTGGCCCGGCCATTTTTGGCGCAATTTTGCTGCACGGACTGCACACTCATCACGGCGATTACACCCAGGCGGTCAACGTCTTTCTGATGGTGGAAACGGTCATGATGGTGGTGCTGGCGCTGGCCACGCTGCGCATGCGCCATCGCCTGAGTTTACCGGTCGTCAAGGCCTGCCCGACGACAAAATAAAACAGCCGGAATTTGCATAATAGATCCGCAGCCGCCATTATGGGGCTGCATCAATACAGGAGACGTTATGCAGGAATTAATTGCTCAGGTTGAAGAGTTAGGGATTGAAATTAATCACACCACCTCTTTAGTGATTATCTTTGGTATTATTTTTCTTACCGCCATCATTGTTCATTTTATTCTGCACAAAGTGGTGCTGCGCGCCTTCGAGAAACGCGCGCAGGCCAGCAGCCATTTATGGTTGCAGATCATCACTCAGAACAAGTTATTTCACCGTCTGGCGTTTACCCTTCAGGGGATAATCGTCAACGTTCAGGCGGTACTGTGGCTGCAAAAAGGCAGCGAAGCAGCGGAAATGCTCACCACCTGCGCAAAGCTGTGGGTGATGGTATATGCCCTGCTCTCTTTCTTCTCGCTGCTGGACGTCATATTCAATCTGTCGCAGAAAATGGCCACCGCGTCGCAGCTGCCGCTGAAGGGGATATTCCAGGGCATCAAGCTGGTGAGCGCCATTCTGGTGGGGATCTTAATTATCTCCCTGCTGATCGGCCAGTCTCCCGCCATTCTGATAAGCGGCCTGGGTGCGATGGCTGCCGTTCTGATGTTGGTATTCAAAGACCCGATCCTGGGCTTAGTGGCCGGCATTCAGCTCTCCGCCAACGACATGCTCAAGCTCGGTGACTGGCTGGAAATGCCGAAATACGGCGCCAACGGCACGGTGACGGATATCGGCCTGACCACCGTTAAGGTGTGCAACTTCGACAACACCATTACCACCATCCCGACCTGGGCGCTGGTCTCCGACGCGTTCATCAACTGGAGCGGTATGTCCGCCTCCGGCGGCCGCCGCATTAAGCGCAGCCTGAATATCGACACCACCAGCATTCATTTTCTTGACGAGCAGGAGCAGCAGAAGCTGATTCAGGCGAAACTGCTGAAGCCCTATCTGGCCGCGCGCCATGAGGAAATTAACCTGTGGAATCAGCAAAACGGGGAAGGAGAATCGGTATTAAACCTGCGCAAGATGACCAATATCGGCACCTTCCGAGCCTACCTGAATGAATATCTGCGTAACCATCCGCGTATTCGTAAAGATATGACGCTGATGGTGCGCCAGCTGGCGCCGGATGCCAACGGGCTGCCGATTGAAATATATGCCTTTACCAATACGGTCATCTGGGCGGAATACGAAGATATTCAGGCCGACATCTTCGACCATATTTTCGCGGTAGTGGATGAGTTTGGCCTGCGTATTCATCAGTCACCCACCGGAAACGATATTCGCTCGCTGGCAGGGGTTATTGCCAGATAATCAGGCGCTGGCGCGGGAAATAAAGCGCCAGCCCATCATCACCCTTTCCGTGGGCGCATCCGGGTTGTCGATTTTGTTTAAAAGAAGATTGACCGCCTTGCGCCCGATATCCCGCGACGGCTGTTCGATGGTGGTAAGTGAAATCATATCCGCCAGCTCCGTACCGTCAAAGCCGACCACGGCAATATCCTCCGGCACCCGCAGGCCTGCCTGCTGAATGGCGCGCAACGCGCCCGCCGCCAGCGTATCGGAAACAGCAAATACCGCATCTGGCGGATTTTCTTTTAACAGGTTTTGCATCGCCGCCATGCCCGCTCTGGAGCTGAGCTCACTGGCGTACTCCACCGCCTGATAGTCCAGACCCCGCAGGTGGATCACGCTCTTATAGCCGCGCTCGCGCAGGCGGGCATATTTGTAGCTGAGGTCGTGGTTGATCAGCGCAATGCGTTTGCGTCCCCCGTCGGCCAGCTGGCTGACAACGTGCTGGGAGGCATCGACATCGTTTATCCCCACGCAGGAAACCGCTCCCGCATCCGCGTATTCGGCGCACTGCACCCACGGCGCAGCACCAATCAGCGCCGCCAGTTCCGGCAGCTTCGAGAAGGCATCCATGGTGATGATGCCGTCGACGATTTTGCCCGACAGCAGGCTTAAGCCCGAGCGGGAGCGCTCAATGTCCGAGCCGGAGTTGCACAGCAAAATGCGATAGCCGTTCTTTTCCGCCTCGGCTTCGATGCCCTTCACCACTTCGGCGCAGAACGGATTAGCGATGTTCGAGACCATCACCAGGATCATATAGCTGCGGGCGGTGCGCAGCTGACGCGCCAGCAGATTGGGCTGATAGTTACTCTCCTGGATCGCCTGCAAAACGCGCTCGCGGTTTTTCGCCTTCACGGTATCGCTGTTGTTCAGCACGCGGGAGACCGTTGCCACGGAAACCCCGGCCAGCTGAGCGATTTTCTGAATTGACATAGCGACGATACATCCTGCGGTTAGCGTTTTGTGCAGGCTATCATAAATTTGTTGCCCGGCGAACCGGGCAGTGCATCAACGTTCCACGCGCACCCAGCGCTGCTGCTGATGGCTTTTCACAATAGCATCAATGATATACATCACGTTTGCGCCATCGTGGAAGGTGGCAAACTGCGCCGCCTCAGGCATTACACCGGCCTGCACGGCACGGTAAAACTGCGCCATCATATTCTTAAAAGCATCCGGCCAGCCTTCAATATGCCCGCCAGGGAAATGGGCGCTGTCGGCAACGTCAGGGTTCATCAGCCCCGGATCGTCGGTGAGCGTCTGGTTTGCCCGGTCGCGATGGCCGATCCACAGCTGCTGCGGGATCTCCTGATCCCATGCCACCGACCGCTCGCTGCCGTTGATCTCAAAGGTCAGACGGTTTTTTCGCCCGGCGCTTACCTGCGAGACGCTAAAGCTGCCTTTGCTGCCGTCGTCAAAGCGGAACAGCACCGAGCCAAAGTCTTCGGTCGTGACCGGTTTGTCTTCATACTCCGCCTGTTCGTCATGGGAGAAGGTTTGATTCCCGCCCTTGCTGGCCCTGCGCGTCGGCCAGACGATGGATAAATCAGCCATCACCTCGGTAATGTGCCGCCCGGTGACGAACTGCACCGTGTCGCACCAGTGGGAGCCGATATCCGCCACCGCCCGCGATGCGCCGCCGAGCGCGGCATCCACCCGCCAGTTGTAGTCGGTTTCCAGCAGCATCCAGTCCTGGAGGTAGCTGCCGTGTGAGGCAAAAATCCGCCCGAGGCTGCCCGCGCGCATCATGCTCGCCGCCTGGCGCACCATCGCAAACTGGCGATAGACGAAGCTCACGCCGTGCACTACGCCCGCCTGCTCCGCCAGCGCCACCAGCTCGCGCGCCTCCTCAGGCGTCATGCACAGCGGCTTTTCGGAAAACACGTGCTTGCCCGCGCGCAGGATCTGGCGGTTAATCTGTGCGTGCAGGTGGTTCGGCGTGCAGTTGTGCACCACGTGCAAATCAGGGTGCGCGAGCAGCGCCTCAACACTGCCGTACGCGTGCGGTACGTTTAGCAGGCGCGCCTTTTCCTGCGCCTTAACGAGCGAGCCGTCGCACAGCGCGACCACCTGAACAAACCCGAGGCGCCTGAGCGCCTCGATATGTGCCGGGCCAATAAACCCGCTGCCGACGATCCCGACGTTAATCATGGCTGTCCCCTGCGGCAAAATCGTCAAACGCCCGTCCGGAAACGGGAATGATGTGGCGGCGGATAAATTCGCTGCCTTCACTCGCCCCGGTATCGCCGTCCTTCAGGCAGCACTCCCACTCCAGCACCGCCCAGCCGTCATAGTCGTATTGGGTCAGCTTGCTGAAAATGCCTTTGAAGTCGATCTGCCCGTCGCCGGGCGAGCGGAAGCGTCCGGCGCGGTTGATCCACGGCTGGTAGCCGCCGTACATGCCGCTGCGCCCGCTGGGGCGGAACTCAGCATCCTTCACGTGGAACGCTTTAATACGCGCATGGAAGATGTCGATAAAGGCCAGATAGTCCATTTGCTGGAGCAGCATATGGCTTGGATCGTAGAGAATGTTGCAGCGCGGATGGTTGTCTACCAGTGCCAGAAAACGCTCGAAGGTCACGCCGTCGTGCAGATCTTCCCCCGGATGCAGCTCAAAACAGACGTCCACGCCCTGTTCGTCGAAGGCATCCAGAATTGGCCGCCAGCGATCCGCCAGCGCCTGGAACGCCTCCTGAAAACGCTGCTCGTTGTGCGGCGGCCACGGATAGAAAAACGGCCACGCCAGCGAGCCGGAGAAGGTCGCGTGCGCCTTCAGCCCTAATCTTGCCGAGGCGACCGCCGCCTGCTTCAGTTTTTCGGTTGCCCACGCCCGGCGCGCCGCATCGTTACCGCGCACTGCGGCGGGCGCGAAGTGGTCAAACGCCTCGCTGTAAACCGGGTTCACCGCCACGAGCTGCCCTTCCAGATGGGTCGACAGCTCGCTGATCGCCAGCCCGTGCGCAGCCAGCTTTGCGGTGATGTCGTCGCAGTAGGCCTCGCTCTCTGCGGCTTTCTCCACGTCAAAGATGTGCGGATGGTTGCAGGGGATCTGCACCGCTTTGTAGCCCTTCGCAGCCGCCCATCCGGCCAGCCCGTCAAGGGTGTTGAACGGCGCGTTCTCGCCAATAAACTGCGACAGAAAAATGCCGGGTCCTTTCATCGTCCTCATACCACCTCCTGAACGTTACGCCTTGTCATCGTCATACTTAAACGTGAGAAGGAAAATCAGCGCGATCGCCGCGGCCGCCACCGCCGGGATCCACCAGAATGTTACCCACGCCTGCGGCACGGTCTGCCCTGCCACCAGGCGGTTATAGAGCGCGCCGGAAATCTGCGAGCCGAGCAGCATGCCGATGCCGTAAGTGAACATCACGATCATGCTCTGGGCCTGGCCTTTCACCTTTTCGCCCGCCACCCGGTCGGTGTAGATAAAGCCGACGACAAAGAAGAAATCGTAGCAGACACCGTGCAGCAGAATGCCGAGATACAGCAGAATGCGCCCCTCCTCGCTGACGCCCAGCGCGAACATGGCGTAGCGCACGAACCACGCCAGCATGCCGATCAGCAGCATGACCTTCACGCCCAGACGGCGGAACAGCAGCGGAATGACCAGCATGAAGACGATCTCGGACATCTGCCCGAAGGACATGGCGGTGCTGACGTCGGCAATTCCCGCATCCGCCAGATACGAGGCGGTGTAGGCGTAATAGGTGCCGAGCGGGACGGAGATCAGCATCGCGCAGACGGAGAAGACGAAAAAGTGGCGGGTTTTGAGCAGCGCGAACGCATCCGCGCAGAAGAGATCCCGCACCTTCACCGGCAGGCCTTTCGCCGGTGCAGGCGTGTGCGGCAGCGTCAGGCTGTAAAGCGCCAGCAGCACGGAGCTGGCCGCCGCCACCTGAAAGATGGTGACGCTGGACGCCACGCCGGTGACGCCGATGAAAATGCCCGCCACGATCCAGCCGATGGTGCCGAACACGCGCACCACCGGGAAGGTTTTATCCACGTTGGCCAGGCTGTGAAACGCGATGTTGTTGGTCAGCGCCAGCGTCGGCATGTAGCAGAGCGTGTAGCCAAACAGCAGGCCAATCAGCAGCGCGCCGTTCCCGGCAATTAGCGCTCCCGGCACGAACAAAAGGATCGCCGCGCCCGCTAGGTGCATCACCGCCATCACCTTCTGCGAGGCGAAGAAGCGGTCCACCAGCATGCCGAGCACGAACGGCGAGAGAATGGAGGCGATGGGCCCGGCGGAGAACGCATCGCCAATCAGCAGAGACATGTTGTGCTGGGCCATCACCAGGCCGAGCGTGACCGACCAGCTACCCCAGATAAAAAATTGCAGAAACATCATCAGCGACAGCCGCGGCACCAGCAGCCGGTGCTGTGTTATCGCCTTTTCACTACCGTCAGTTGACACCATCATAAGCCTCGCCCGAAAAAAGTAATCGATTACAAAACGGTTCATATGAAAAGTAATCGATTACAAAATAAAGATCCTGCGGATCGAAACAGAATTGGGAGGGGGGTCACGATAAAGGTGAAGGGGGTGCCGGGTGACGGCTGCGCCTTACCCGGCCTACAAAATAACGTCCCCAAACATGTAGGCACGGTAAGCGAAGCGCCACCGGGCGTGAAGGCGGGTACGGTCTGGTGCCCTCACCCCGGCCCTCTCCCACAGGGAGAGGGAGAAAACCGCGCTACTTTTTGCGTGAAAGCTTAAAGGCAACAAACAGGAACACCACCCATACCGGCAGCAGCATTGCTGAAAGTCGCATCTCATCCATGGTGCACATCAGCACCAGAATCAACGCCAGGAACGCGATACAGAGGTAGTTCCCCGCCGGGTAGAGCAGCGCTTTGAACTGCGTCTCGCGTCCCTTACGGCGCATCGCCGCGCGGAAACGCAGGTGTGCGAGGCAGATCATGATCCAGTTCAGCAGCAGCGTCGCCACTACCAGCGCCATCAGCAGACCAAAGGCCTCTTTCGGCAGCAGGTAGTTGATCAGCACCACCAGCGAGGTGATAGCGCCAGAAAGAAACAGCGAATTGATCGGTACGCCGCGACGGCTGACGCGGGTAAGGAATTTCGGTGCGTTGCCCTGTACGGAGAGGCCAAACAGCATACGGCTGTTGGAGTAGACCCCGCTGTTGTACACCGACAAAGAGGCCACCAGAATAACGAAGTTCAGCGCGGAAGCCACCACGTTGCTGTTCAGGTCATGGAAAATCATCACGAACGGGCTGCTGTCGGACTTCACTTCCACCCACGGGTAGAGCGCCAGCAGCACCACCAGCGAGCCGATGTAAAACAGCAGAATACGGTACACCACCTGGTTGACCGCTTTCGGGATGCTTTTGTGCGGGTCGCGCGCTTCAGCCGCGGTGATGCCAATCAGCTCCAGACCGCCGAAGGAGAACATGATGACCGCCAGCGAGAGGATGAGCCCTTTCCAGCCGGTCGCCAGGAAGCCGCCGTGCTGCCACAGGTTGTCGATAGTGGCTCGCTCGCCGCCGTGGCCGGAGAACAGCAGCCACAGGCCAAAGCCGATCATGCCGATAATTGCCAGCACCTTAATCAGCGCAAACCAGAACTCGGTCTCACCATACAGGCGCACGTTCACAAGGTTAACGGCGTTAATAATGATGAAGAAGGCCGCCGCCCAGATCCACGTGGGCACGTCCGGCAGCCAGTACTGCATGTAGATGCCGGCGGCGGTCAGCTCCGCCATGCCCACCAGCACGAACATCACCCAGTAGTTCCAGCCGGAGAGGAAGCCTGCGAACGGGCCCCAGTATTTATAGGCAAAGTGCGCGAAGGAGCCGGACACCGGCTCTTCAACGACCATCTCGCCGAGCTGGCGCATGATCAGGAAGGCAATGATCCCGGCGATGCCGTAACCCAGCAGAACCGCGGGACCGGCCATCTGAATGGCGGGGCCGATGCCGAGAAACAGCCCGGTACCGATTGCGCCGCCGAGGGCAATTAACTGAATATGTCGATTTTGCAAACCACGTTGCAGCGTCGGATTCTGATCCGACGAAGCTTCAGCGCTACCATGGCCTGAAGCGGATGACGCGTCTTTCACGCCCTACCCCTGTCTCTTTTTTAGAAGGGGCACGTTTTAACACTTCATGCTGGTGGTAGCAAGCTTAACGCCGGGCCAGCGCATGCGCCCGGCGCGTAAACGTCACGAGCCGATGATCCCGCCGTCCGCTTTGACGATCACCACCGTGGACGATCGCGGTCGTCCGTTCGGGCTGGCGTCCGGCCAGTTTGAGACAGCGCGAGGATTGGCCGGGTCGGTAATATCATCCCCGCCCTCCCCCGGATGCTGAATGTTGATAAACAGCGTGCGGTTGTCCGGCGTAAACGCAATGCCGGTGATCTCACACCCGCGCGGCCCGGTCAGGAAACGGCGATACTCGTTGGTGCCCGGAATGGTCGCCACCATCTGGTTATTGCCCATCCCCTCGTACGCTTTCTTATTAATGGTGCTGGAGGAGACATCGGTCTGGATCCACAGCACGCCCTGGTGATCGAACGACAGGCCGTCGGGGCTGCCGAATTCCGCGCCCTGCATGGAGCCTTTGGCCTTCGGATCGTCTCCGTCGGTACGCCCGGCCATAACCAGAATATCCCACTTAAAGCGCGCGGCAGCAGGATCGGCCCCGTCTTCGTGCCAGTGCATGATATGCCCAAACACGTTGTTGGCGCGCGGGTTGGCGGCATCCACCGGCGCTTTCCCCTCTTTCCCGCGATCGCTGTTGTTGGTGAGCGTACAGTAGACGCTGCCGCTGGCGTGCGGATCGACGGCGATCCATTCGGGGCGATCCATCTTCGTCGCGCCCACCACGTCAGCCGCCAGGCGGGATTTAATCAGCAGATCGCCCTGGCTTTCAAAGCCGTTGCTTTTATCCAGACCGTTTTGCCCGAAGATCAGCGGCAGCCAGTCGCCGCTCCCGTCCTCGTTGAACCTGGCGACGTACAGCGTGCCGGAGGTCAGCAGCTGCATACTGGCTTCCCGGATCGCGGGATCGTATTTTTTGTCCGAGACAAACTTATAGATGTACTCAAACTTCTGATCGTCCCCCATGTAGACCACCACGCGGTTATCGGCGGCGAGCGTGACGGCTGCTCCCTCATGCTTGAAGCGGCCCAGGGCGGTGTGCTTGCGTGGCGTAGAGGTCGGGTCGTAAGGATCGATCTCCACGACCCAGCCGAAACGGTTAGGTTCGTTAGGCGTTTTATCGACGCTGAACCGCTCATCCACTTCGTTCCAGCGGTAGGACTCATCGCTGTCGCTGATGCCGTAGCGTTTTTCCAGCGGATTGAGATCGGCTTTTTTCACGAAAATATCCGACCAGTTCTCCTCGCAGGTGAGGTAGGTGCCCCACGGCGTATGGCCGTTAGCGCAGTTTTGCATGGTGCCCAGCACGCGCTCCCCCTGCGGGTCGGCGGCGGTTTTCATTAGGTCCTGATGCCGCGCCGGACCGGTAAGCTGCATCGGCGTATTGACGGTAATACGGCGCGCGAACGAAGACGGACGAACCACCTCCCAGCCGCTGCCCGCTTTTTTCACTTCCACCACCGACACGCCCATCGCGTTCTGCCCCTTGCGGGCTTTGTCGAGGCTCCAGTTCGCCGTACCGTCGGTAAACAGCATCCCGTTGTCGATGTATTCATGGTTCATCGCCAGCAGGCCATGCTCCGGGCTTTGCCCTCCCTGCGGCAGGCTAAACCACGCCATGCCGTCGTGATGCATGCCCGCCTGCGCGGCCTGTTCGTCCGTGGTATTGCTGGCGTCCGGCTTAAAGGCCGGCATGTTGTCTTTGAGCCCCGTCGGATCGCCCCAGCGATAGAACGGGCGGGCAATATAGCCTTCCGGCACCCTGACCGTATCTTCGGTGGAAACAGAGATGCTGGTAAACCCAAGCGACACCGCCTTTGCCAGCGCGGACGGTTTTGAGACCGCGGCGATGGCGTTCTCAGGTTTGATCAGAAACGGGAATGATACGGCGGCCCCCGCAACGGCCCCCATCTGGAGAAAACGGCGGCGGGAGAGGAACACCTCCGCAACCTCGGAAAATACCGGGTTAGCGCTGCGGTTACTGATATCGTCTTGATGTTCTTTTTTGAAAACGGATTTGAGGGGTCTGCCCATAGCGGCTTCCTGTCATTGGCCAAGAGGTAAAAGAGTTGGCGACCAGTGTAAGAAGCTTTTGTTACAATTTTATAACACGATAACGAAGGGATTGGGGCGTCCCTGCCCCGGATAACGAGGTGGAACGCTTAGAACTCGTAGCCCACCGAGACCTTAAAGGTTCGCGGCTCGCCCTGAGTGATGTAGGTACCGGAATCGTCCACGCTTGACCAGTAGTTTTCGTTGGTCACGTTGTCGATGCCTGCGCGCACCGTCATCTGGTTTTCATTGTGGTTTACCGCGAAGCGATAGCGCATGCCCAGATCCAGCGTAGTGTAGCTGTCCAGCTTTTTGCTGTTCGCGAGATCGGCATACTGCGTGCCGGAGTGGTTAACGCGCGCAGTGGCCGTCAGCCCCTCAATCGGCCTGATATCGTACTCCGCGCCCAGCACGGCGTAGAAGTTCGGAATACCGATCGCATCGTTCCCCTGATTCACGCCGTTTTTGGTTTTGGTCAGCTCGGCCTGAAGCCAGGTGGCGCTGGCATTCAGACGCATCCCCAGCATGGGCTCGCCGAAGACGTTCAGCTCCACGCCACGGTTGCGCTGTTCAGCGTCCAGGCCAAAGTGTCCGCTGTCGTCGAGGATCGCCGACGGCATTTTGATTTCAAACAGCGCCAGTGAGCCGCCCACGCGGCCAAAGTCTGCCTTCACGCCCACTTCATTCTGCTTAGAGTGAACGATACCGGTGCTCTGGCCGTAGTTGGTGGCAGTGTTAGGCGCAGTTTCTCCGGGCTGTAACGCTTCGGTATGGTTGGCGTAAAGGGAGATTTCCTCCCACGGTTTGTAGACCACGCCGTAGGTTGGCATCCAGCGGCTGCCGTCGAAACCGTCCGCGTCGTTTTCCGCGCCGGTGATTTTGTTGTACCCGCGAATAACCACCTTCTGATGGCGCGCGCCGGCGGTGAACAGCAGCCTGTCGTCCAGCACGCCCAGGGTGTCGCTCAGCAGCCAGCCCTGGGTACGGGTGCGCCCGCTGGTCAGCGGATCGCTGTATTTGCCGCCTGAGCCGCTGAAGTTGGTGCTGTCCGGCATAGCCACGCCGGTGTTGTGGTAGATGTTAGTGGTCGGATTATCCGCCGCTGCCGACATTTTCCACGCAATCTTTTCGTTTTTGGTCATCGCGGAATAGCCGACGTTTACCTTGTGCGAAACGAAACCGGTATTGAAGTTACCGCGAATGCCCGCCATCCCGCTGACGGAATCGCTGATGCGGTTGGTGTCGAGACGGCTGACCGTTGCGTTACCGCTCTTGTCCACCAGCTTCGGCGCGCTGTAGATCCCTTCTTCGTGCGCGTGCTGCGCGCCGAGGCCGGTATAGGCGGTCCAGCTGTCGGTGATGTCATACTCGCTGCGCCACATCCCGAACTCGTTTTCGATATCGCTGTAGGCCCACTTCTGCGAGAAGTTGCGATCGTTTTTCGGCGGTTCAGGCACGAAATCCACCGCCGAGATGTTGACGCTGGTCGGGCTGCCGTGGAAGGTTTTCTTCTGATAGCCCAAATCCAGCGAGGTGCGGAAGCGGTCGCCTTTGTAGTCCAGACCGGTGGAGAGCAGCGTGGTGCGGCGGCGGTCGTTCGGTACGCCGGTTTCCCCTTCACGATGCACGAGGTTCACGCGCGCGCCGAACTGGTCGTTATCGCCAAAGCGACGCCCCGCATCCAGCGTGGTGCCAATCTGGGAATCCGAGGTGTAGTCCACGCCCACTTTCGCTTGCGGCGTTTCCCCGGCATGCTTTGGCTCAAGGTTAATCATCCCGCCCACGCCCGAGCTTGCCGCGCCGTTCATCAGGGCGTTTGCCCCTTTGAAGATCTCAATGCGGTCAACCATCTGGGCATCCACCACCTGACGCGGCAGCACGCCGGAGAGGCCACCGAAGGTCATGTCGTCGCCGTCAAACTTCAGGCCGCGAATACGGAAGGTTTCCGCACTGTTGCCGTAACCCTGCACAAACTGCACGCCCGCGTCGTTGGCGACCACGTCTGCAATGGTTTTTGCCTGCTGATCTTCCACCAGCTTCGAGGTGTAGCTGATGATGTTGAACGGCACGTCCATGGCGTTCTGCTGACCGAGCATCCCCATACGTCCGCCATTGGCCACCTGCCCGTCAAGGAAGGCGGGCACCAGCTGGTCACCGCCGGGTTTAAAATCACTCCCCGCGGTGGACTGGACAACGATGGTGTCTTCTTTTTTTTCTTCCGCCGCAAAGGCGGAGTGGGTAACCGCGCCAATGGCAATCGCCAGCAGCGTTTTGTGCATTGTGGTGTTGTTCATAGTTAACTCGTTTAACGTGCGCGCAAAAATGACCCGTTGTCGGGCCTTAGAATTTATTGAGAGAAATGCAAATGAGAACTATACGTATTATCCATGCGTTATCAAGCGTAAACGCGCGTTTCTTTCTGTGTAAACGGTGAAAGTAAGACGGGAGGGTATGCAGGCGGGAGAAAGCGTGACGCACAGCCACCCCGCGTACGGGGGTGGCTGATCAGGCATTATTTTTTCTTGTAGATATCGGCGGTGCCGTGAATTTTGTTGTTGGTGTTACCGGAGGTCAGCACCAGCACATCAGCGCCTTCTTTATCGGCTTTCTCGACCAGCTCTTTTTTCGCATCATCGACAGAGACTTCGTTAGCGGTGCTCACGGTACCGATTTTTTCGTACTGCGATTCAACTTTTTCGAATTCGTTTTTTGTCATCATTTCAGCCGCAAAGGCATTGGTGGTAAACAGAAACGCGGCGCCCAACAAAATAGCAGTCGTTTTTTTCATAACCTTTTTCCTTGAGATTAATGAGCAACTACGAAAAGGCCCCACGCGAAACGGTGAGGTGTTATGAGCATGGTAGAGGAACGGCGAAAATGCCATAGCGTAAGAAAAATACTGTTATAACAGTCAATTATGCTGTCAAAAATGTGAATTAACGCTTTTTTTTGAGGTTGTTGTCCCAAATATGTCCAACAGCGGAAATCAGGAGAATGTGAAGGAGGTTTAAGTGCCTGATATTTAATGGCACGCCCTGTAGGATTCGAACCTACGACCTACGGCTTAGAAGGCCGTTGCTCTATCCAACTGAGCTAAGGGCGCACGGAGAAGAGTATACTTCGCGGTGGTGAAACGCCTGGAATTATACGGTCAATGCGTAGTGAGTCAATGCCTTTTCCGCCTTCTCTGCCGATAATGACTAGCTGATTGTAAATACGGCTGTTTTTTCAACATTTATGCTCCTTTTACGGGCTGCGAAAAGGCTTAGCCGCTTTTAAGTAACGCCTGCTGTTTTCCTGTTTACTTCGCCGTCACACTGTCTTGCGGTATCCCGGCCACCTGGAGGCTGGAAGTAAACAGGACGACGGAGTGACAGCGCCAGACCAGACAGGTTTCCCCTCGTGCGTGCAGCACATCTCACGCGACATTGCAGGCATCAAGCTTGAACCCATTGTCGCCCTCTCCTCTTCCCGCACAATTGGGGCCGAAGTGCTCAGCGTGCTGTCACCGCATCAGCAAAGTGAAGACTTTTTCCGCGACTGGTCCGCCGCCCGGGCGCTTATGCTGCTGGAAGCCCAGATCGCTGCGTTAAAAAACCCCTCTCCCTGTGACAACCTTTTCATAAATGTGCCGATAACCGTTCTGACCATCCCGGATATGTTCCAGCGTTTACTGCAACTTAACAGCCCGCCGCTGAACATTGAACTCGTGGATCCCGCCTCGTTCTTTTCCCTCTCAGACCCGACACGTCTGAGGGTAAGTTGTGCGCTTCAGCAGTTGACGGCGCAGGGGCATCGGATCTGGCTGGATGATATTGATGAAGCGTCAGGGCGCGCATTTTTATCCTGCCGTCTGCCGTTAAGCGGAATCAAAATCGATAAGATGGCTTTCTGGCGACTACGTGCAACGCCAGCGCTGACGCAGCTGGTCGGTCTTTGTTCAAAAATTGCTGCCAATGTGCTTATAGAAGGCATTGAAACAGAAAAGGATCGTGAGTGTGCGCTTCAGGCTGGCGCGCGCTTCGGTCAGGGATATTATTGGCCATCCTGGAGATGGCAGGAGGACTGAACGGTCATCGCCAAGAGGGAAGCTATGCGAATGACAGTACGCCGTTACCGGCGTCGTCGGACAGGAAGTGATTCACTGGGTTCAACGCACTCGCCTTTTGCTCTCCCATTTTTTGATCGTCTCGAATATTTGAGCCAGTCAATCAACCAGACCCGCAAAACCGATGCTCCCTTTATCGTTCTGGTCACACAGGATAACTTTTTCCGTTCCGGATTTCTGAGCGGGCATTCGCCCCTGAGCAATTGCTGCGACTACTCCACGCTGGAAGCAGCCCTCAGCGATTTGAATCAATGGCCTTCATCACGTCTGGTGGTAGACGTAGAGAGCCGCGCCTCGCCGCTGATTGACCTGCTGGACCGATTACGACGCCACAGTCTGTACCCTCCCTTCCTGACCCCCTACCTGCTCATCCGCGCCGATGATTACGATACACGCCTGTTTTGCAAAGCGGCTGGCCCTTTTCACGTGCTTGAACGGCAGCTTTCGGCGCTGGCTATGCAACAAACGTTGCTGGAGCCGCCGTCTCCCGTCGGCCACCGGAAAGAGTGGTTTTCCAGGGAAGAATGGCCAATCTTACAGGCGCTGTCGCAGGGCAGCTCCCTGCGTCAGATCGCGCAGTTACAGAACCGCCCCTATAGCCGCATTATTTACCGTCTCAGCTGCATCCTGGCGAAACTTGGGCTGAACCATCGTCACGAGTTGCTACATCTTCTCAACAACCTCTCAGATTTCACGTATTAACGTATTCAATAACCCCTTAATTCCTAAAGACCTTTAGGAAAATACTTAGGATATATGTTAAATTTTTGTGTTTTTTAACAAAACTTTCGATTTTATAACTATTCCTAATTCTTCGCCCTCAACCGCGCGAAATGCTGTTTATCTGCTCAATCAGAGTACTTTTATCCAGGGGTTAAGGACCTGACGTTTTCGTTAACAGAGTGATAATGGTGTAAAAACAAGCGATTTACGTGTAAACAAACGCAATGAGAGGTGAAAAAAACAGCAGATAGTGCTGTTCATACGCCGGGATCTTAAGCCTGGCCTGAGGTGTTTATAAAGGGGCGATGACGTGCGAAAGCGCGGATATCAGGGGTGGCGAGCGGGCAGGATGACCTCCGTCACAGACTGCGTACTGTTAACATTTTAGCAACATACAGTAATATCGTTTATTTTTTGTTATTACATAAAGATGAAAGTGTGTGGTAAATGCAATATCAGGACATTTTTGCTAAATTTAAAAAGGTAGCGATTCAGATCCAGAAGATAATAATCAGCAATATATGGATATTAATTTACAGGCTTTTCGGACATTACTTAAACGGTATAATAAGACGTGTTTGACACACTAATAAGAAAAATCATTTTGCCATAACCAGCCTTATGAGATAACTGCGCTGAGGCATCGATATCACACTACGTAAACAAGGATGCTTTCGCTCTTCCCCGGGACATTTACCGTAGAAGGATCTGCGCAATTATCCTTCCGGCTTTTCGAGAGTTTTTACAAAACTCAGCATAACGCTTTTAACAATCTGAGGCATAAAAAATGAAACCGGCATCCGTTATCATTATGGACGAACACCCTATCGTCAGAATGTCGATAGAAGTCCTGCTACAGAAAAATAAAAACATCCAGGTAAAACTGAAGTCAGGCGACAGCCACGAAGTGCTTGACTGTATACGCAACCACCCTATCGACCTGGTCATTCTGGATATTGAAATGACGGGCACGGATGGGTTCGTATTATTGAAAAGAATCAGGAACTTAAACAAAGACATTAAGGTGCTTTTCCTCTCTTCAAAATCAGAAGCCTTCTATGCCGGCCGCGCCATTCGCGCCGGGGCCAATGGTTTTGTCAGCAAGCGAAAAGATTTGGGAGAAATTTATAACGCAGTGGAAATGATACTGATGGGCTATTCTTTTTTCCCGTCAGAAACGTTGAGTTTTATAAATCATCTGGGCTCCCGGACAGGCGCCGCTGTGGATATGCCTTTATCGAATCGTGAGGTGACGGTTTTGCGGTATCTGGCGAACGGATTATCTAATAAGGAGATTGCCGATCAATTATTACTTAGCAACAAAACAATTAGCGCCCATAAGTCTAATATCTTTTCGAAGCTGGGCGTGCAGAGTATCGTTGAATTAATTGATTACGCGAAAGCGCACGAATTATTGTAACCCGACACTCTCCCTGCAACGGATAACCGTTACAGGGAGAGTGGATATAATTAATTATAGTTAATCATGAACGTTGCATCGGCGTCAGCCCGGCCCGGCTGCGGATTATCCGCCGTGGCGATATAATTGGCATAAAACGACAGCTCTGCATTTCCCTGCGCATCCACCGATACCGTCTTGCTGGCCTGCTGCAAGGCGAGGCGCGTTTTATCCCGGTCGAGGATCTCCACGGCCACGTTGCTGGCCGCGCTGGCATCATTCAGCGCCAGCAGGCTGTTATCATGCCCGTCAACCTTTCCTGTAAACGTGACCGAAGCCGCCCCGGGAGGGCATCCGGTCAGCTTGAGGGTGAACGGCACGGGCTGCGTCCGGCTTCCCGTAGTGCGAAGCTGTTTCGTTGGCCAGGTGCCGAGCGTGACGGTCTTATTGCTGTCGTCCCCCTCCGCCACGCAGGTAAAGTCCACAATATTGCCGTAAAGCTGAATGTTAATTTCCCCAAGCGCCGTCTCTGCATGCGCATGCGCGCAAAGCGTCAGGAGCGCCAGAGAGAGATACCGCATCCCGTTTCGCATTCCCGCTCCTTAGTCGTAGTCGACGCGTAGATAGCCGCGAGAGGTAAAACGCCCCTCGGCAGGTTTTTTACCGGTCACGCTGACGGGCCATGCACGGATCCCAACCTGCGCCTGCGCGCTGTCGTCCAGGCGGAACGGAATTTTGCTGGTCAGGTTGTTCGGCGTCAGCGGCACGCCATTGCTGTTGGCAATCACAAAGCCCACATCCGCGTTATCGGAGACCAGCGTACTGCCTGAAACCTTCTCCGCTTCGACGCGCATCGTGAGCATGGCGTTCGCCTCCACGTTGGTGCATTTTATGCCGATGGTTTTGCTTTGCGCTGAGACCCCCTCCGGCTTATTCCCGATGCCCGCTTTACTGAACAAGGAGGCGCCGATGTCCCCGAAATCGAACTCCACCACATTCCCGGCATTAATCTCACAGCTCTGAGGCACCTGAATGGTCCCGCTGTAGCTGATGGTATAGACCGGCGTGGTGAGCGGATCCGAAGAGGTGGTGGTAACGTAAACCCGGAACATGGTCGCTCGCGGGATCACCACCATATTGATAAAGCGCCGGGTCACCTTAAGCCGAAAGACGAGGCTGGAATCCTGAACGCCAAACGGTTTGTTTTTAGACACATTCGGGTGGCTCCCCATCTGGATGTAGTTTTTGGGGGGATAAAACGTGCCCGCGTAGCTGTCGGTGATTTTCATCGCCCCGTCCAGATAGTCGTTAAGCTTCAGATACTGGTAGCCATCGCTGGTGCCCGTGACCGGGAAATCGGTCACATAGCTGCGCTTGGTGGTGTTCCCGGACGTTCCCTTAGGGCAGACGGCGTTCACGCCCACCCACTGGGATTTCTCGCTGAGCGTCACCACCTGCCCCACCTGGTTATTGGAACTGTTGAATTTATCCGTCAGGTCGTAATAGACCTCCGTCGGCACGCCATTTTCATTGACGCAGACGGTGGCGAGCGCGTCAGTTACCGGCAAAAACGCCAGAAGGGATAACCCCAGATAATGGATTTTATTCACAGCGGATCCCCTTAAGTGTGATCGCCTGTTGCAGGCTCTGTTCTGGCAAGCTGTAGGGCGCACGACACTGGGACTGCTTTCCGTCTCCCCACTGAATCAGCAGTTCCCCTTCCAGCGGCAGCCCGCTCAGGTAAATCTGCCCGTCATCGCCCACCATGCTGGTTACGCCGCTCTGCGTCTCACGCACCACCGCACCAAACGGTACGGGCTGGTTATCGCGCTTCACGGTCAGCAGCGCGCGCACGCCGATGCGGGTATCGAAGCTGGCGCGCACCAGCGCACCGTTCGTCGGCACGACGCTGGACACGTTATTTTCAATGTCGGTGTTGTTACTCATGGTGTTGGTATCAAGCGCCACGCGGTTGTAACGGTACACCGTGGCGTACGGCATCACCGCATAGCCACGCCAGTCGGTTTTCACCCCGGTCTGGTTTTCGACGCTCACGCCCGACGCGCCCGGCGCTTTGATCAGCACGTTGGTATCGCCCAGCGGCTGGCTGAACGTTACGCCGTCGGAATGCCCTACCACGCCGCCGGAAAGCTGCCAGTTGAAATCGTGCTGATCCCGGGTGTAGTTGTAGCCCACGCCCAGCGTGCCGTAGGTGGCTTGCCAGTTGGCGCTGGCGCTGCCGCTTGCGCCGTTATTGCTGGCGTGGCCCTGCGTGACGCTATAGTTCAGGTTGCGATCTTTCAGCAGCGTTCCGCTTATCCCGGTCTGCCAGCTGGTATCACCGTTGCTGTTTCGGCTGGAAGAGGCCGTGGCATAGGCTCTGTCGATCGCGCTATCGCGACGGAAGCCGTGACGGGTGAACAGGCTGAACGGTACGGAGACGTTGAACGAGGCGATGCGGTCGGTTCCGTCAATGCCGACGGCTTTGTTCCACGACCAGGATAAGGCATAGCTGACCCCTTTCACCCCGCCCGCATAGCCGAGCTGGTACCAGACGTTGGACTCGCTGGTGCCCCAGTAACTCTGCTGGCTGCCTGAAACGTACACCGAGCCGTAATCGCCGAGAGACTGGGAGATATTGAGCTGGAAACGCCCTTTTTTATTCAGCGTCAGGTTGTGATAGCTCTGCACGTCCGGCACGCCGTCATCATCCTTATCGTCGCCATACTGATAGCCTTCCATTGTGCGCCAGGCCACATCGTCGAGGGTGTAGAAGCCTTTGGTCGAATAGCGATAGCCCAGCAGCTGGAAGTTGGTGCCGAATCCGTTAAGGGATTTTGCGTACAGGAAACGCAGGGACTGGCCTTCATGGCGGCTGTCATCCGCCAGCTGGCTGCGGGCGTGCGTGAGGTCAAGTGAGACCGCGCCCCAGTCACCGAGGTTTTTCCCCGCGCCAATGGCGATTGCGGTATACCGCGAGGCCAGCTGCGTACCGCCGTACAGCGTGTAGCCGTCGGCAAGGCCGGCAATCATCGTTCCCTGCGTAAAGAACGGCGTGTCCTGCTCGCTGTTGCCGCTGCGATAATCCCCCGCCACCAGATCGTATTTCCAGCGTCCTTCACGCTGGAGCAGCGGTACGGTGGAATACGGTACGGTGTAGCGCTGCTGGCTGCCGTCCTTCTCTTCCACCGTCACCTCAAGGTCACCGCTGGAGGAGGTGGGGTTAAGGTCGGTAATGGCGAAAGCACCCGGCTGCACATAGCTCTGGTAAATCACATAGCCGTTCTGACGGATCACCACTTTGGCAGGGGTGCGGGCGATTCCGCGCACGTTAGGCGCGTAGCCTTGCAGGCTGTCCGGGTACATGCTGTCGGAAGAATAGAGCCGACCGCCGCGAAAACCGACGCTGTCGAAGACATCGTTGCCGGTATTGCTGTCGCCGAGCACCAGCTCGCTTTTCAGTGGAATGACCGTACGCTGCGCCCAGGTGCCGATATTTTGCCAGCTGCTGTGCCGCTGGCCGTTGCTTTCGGTATAGCGCCACGCGCCGTTATTGCGTAATCGCCACGCGCCATAGTTCAGCCCACTTTGCAGGTTCAGATAATAGCTGTCGTCTTCGCTGCCCCGGTTGCCGGTAAAGCTGTAGTTCACCAGCGCGGCGGGGATGCCCTCATCCCACTGTTCAGGCGGAATATACCCCCGGGCGCTGTTTTGCATCGCCACCTGAGGCAGGCTGACGTTAAGGCGCAACGAGGCGAAGTTGAACGCCGTTTCGCTGCCGGGAATAGCCGTGGTAAGCGGAACGCAGGTGTCGCCCTGCACGTTGCTGAGCTCCGGGAAGGCGGCGATATTCACGCCAAAGCGATCGAGCATCGCGCGCGTAATACACGGCGACAACCCGCCCGCGACCGGCGGCGTGTTGTCGGCTTGCTCAAACCGCACGTCCTGGGTGCCGATAAATTCATCGTTACGCCAGATATCGACGCGATAGACGCCCGGTGCCTGCTGGTGGCCCTTTTCAAAACGCGACAAATCCGCCACGTTCGCCGCGTCATCGGAGAGAAACGCCGGGTTAAAATAGCTGTCGCCCCAGCCAGCGTGTGGCCAGAGCGTTGCCATCAGCGCCAGCGCAACCGGGCAGTAACGCCATTGAGTGTTCATCGCCCTGTCTCTGCTCACAGGCTGACGCTACGCGCCGGCGTAATGGCACCGTAGTCGTTCACGCTCTGCCAGGAGAACGTGCCGCTCGCGGCGGCGGGCAGTACCTGCTGTGCCGAACTTTTAGGCGCAACCATCAGGTTATCGAGCGTCTTGCCGCCGAGCTTCAGGTTAACCAGCGTAACGTAATACGGCGAGGCATTGCTCACCTTAAGGTGGTTGCCGACGCGCTCAAAGCGAAGCTGCGAGAGCGCCTCTTCCGGCGGCATCGCCAGGTTAGCCGGGCGTACAAACAGTTTGATGCGTGACAAAATGGCCAGTTGCAGGACGTTGTTGCCGTCCTGGTGCGTTTTGCTGACCGATGGAATCGCTTTGACGTTCATGTAAAAGAGGGATTCGCGATCGGCGGGCAGCGCCGGGCCTGCGTAAATAATGCGCAGGGTGTTTTCGCTGGCCGGCTCGCTGACAAACAGCGGCGGCGTGACGACAAAGGATTTTTCCTTTTGCCCGCTGGCGTTTTCTATCCACGCGTTAATTAAATAGCGCTCTTGTTTATTGCTGTTGGTGATCGCCAGCGACGTTTGTTTTGCATCGGCCGGATAAATAACGCGCGTCGCGCCCAGCGCAATTCCGCCGGACGCATTTGCGCAGGCAGACATCATCATCAAAATAAAAGTTAAAAACAGTCCAGGTTTAATCAGGGTGTTCATCACAACCGTACCTTTAATAATTAGTTCGCAGGCGTCAGGGATAAATCAACGTAAACCAGACATTCGACTGAATAGTGCCTGGTACCAGGTGTTCGGAAATAGCCCGATAGCGGGCGCTAAAATGAAATGCCAGTTCGCGGGTATCAATGGGTAACCAGCTCACCGCCGTCGCGTTCGGGATGATTTGCCGTTGCTGTTCGTCAAAAAGCGCCAGCCCGACACCGCTGCTGACCGCGTTTTCCCCTGGCCGCGATGTCGCCAGGAAAACCTGCGGATCTTCTGCCGGTGTGACGCCCTGGAACTGGATCCCCACGGTGCGGGAGACGTCCACGCTACAATCCAGCAGACGTACGGTGAAAGGCACGTTAACCGTGGAAAAGCTGCCGACGCCGGAAAAGGCGTTTGTGCGGTATTGCCCCATATCCACGCGCATATTCTGGCTGTCCGGGGCCACCGCGCAGCCGCCGTTGACCAGCTCTCCTCTGAGGTGAACTTTGCCGCCGTCGATCACCACGGTATGTGCGTTTACCGCTGAGGCAACGGCAAGGGCGCACAGCAATATCCCAGTCCTTGTCATCCTTCGCTCCCGGTATAAGCGATTAAAAGACCTCTTCCCTGAGGCCAACCACATCCCTGTACAAAGGCATTACTCGTATTTCATTACGAAAGTTGCGTCCGCGTTTGCCTGGCCTGGCTGGGTGGTCGCAGCCGTAGCTTTATAGCGCGCGGTGAAGTTCAGGGTGTTAGTCCCTTCAATCAGGCTCTGTGCCGCAGAGAAGGTGGCACCGTCCGGGGTCAGCGTGGTGGATTTGCTGTCGAGGATCTCAATGCCCACGCCCTTCGCGGAGTTGTCGTTGTTACCTGAGGTTACCGCCAGCAGGGTTTTGTCGGTGGCGTCGATCTGGCCGGTGAACGCAACAGCAGCGGTTTTCGCTACCGCAGGATCGCAGTCGTTCAGTTCGATGGTGAACGGAATATTGGAGGTGGTGTCACCCACTTTAGTGAATTTCGCGGTACGGTACTGGCCGAGATTAACGGTCTGCTCAGAAGAGTCCGTATTTACTGAACACGCGGCATTGACTAATTCACCTTTAAAATGCACCGTACCACCGTTAACAGATACAGGCGTTACAGGATCTTCTGCGTGAGCGGCACCCGCGACCAGGGCCAGAGTTGCAATAACAGTAGAAGCAATGTTGCTGAGTTTCATGTCTATTCCTTTAAAATGTAAATAACCCTTCCCGCACATATTCGGGAATAAGAAATACGTTCAATTAAAAAATTGAAGGCTTATTTCGGAGAAGACAAAGTAGCTCAGTAATCTATTTTGTAATATGTCAAAACGCTGCCATTTTGCCAGGTCACATCCTAATCCCCCCTAAGAAATTGGCCATGCCCTGAGAAGGGGTTTTGCAGGCTATCGGTGAAATCTCGTAAAGGGTGACTGACAGCGGCGCTCGCTTCTGACAAAATACAGGCAATCCCCCCTTCTAACGTTACAGACGGAATCTTCTCTCTGATGGCAGCAAAGATTATTGACGGTAAAACGATTGCGCAGCAGGTGCGCTCTGAGGTTGCGGAAAAAGTGAAGGCGCGTACAGCCGCTGGATTTCGCGCGCCAGGGCTGGCCGTTGTGCTGGTTGGCAGCAACCCGGCTTCGCAAATTTATGTCGGCAGCAAGCGCAAAGCGTGTGAAGAGGTAGGCTTCGTCTCCCGCTCCTACGATCTGCCGGAAACCACCAGCGAAGCGGAGCTGCTGGAACTGATTGACACCCTGAATGCCGATAAAGCAATCGACGGCATCCTGGTTCAGCTGCCGCTGCCTGCGGGCATTGACAACGTAAAGGTGCTGGAGCGCATCGCACCGGACAAAGACGTTGACGGTTTCCACCCGTATAACGTGGGCCGCCTGTGCCAGCGCGCGCCGCGCCTGCGTCCGTGCACTCCGCGCGGCATCGTGACGCTGCTGGAGCGTTATAACATCGACACCTACGGCCTGAACGCCGTGGTGATTGGCGCCTCCAACATCGTGGGCCGCCCGATGAGCATGGAGCTGCTGCTGGCGGGCTGCACCACCACCGTGACCCACCGCTTCACCAAAAACCTGCGTCACCACGTAGAAAACGCCGATCTGCTGATCGTCGCGGTCGGCAAGCCGGGCTTTATTCCGGGCGAGTGGATCAAAGAGGGCGCCATCGTCGTGGACGTGGGTATTAACCGTCTGGAAAACGGCAAAGTGGTCGGCGACGTGGTGTATGAAGATGCCGCGGCGCGCGCGTCTTACATTACCCCGGTCCCGGGCGGCGTAGGCCCGATGACGGTAGCAACACTGATTCAGAATACCTTGCAGGCGTGCGAGGAGTATCACGACGTAGAGGATGCGTAATCATGGCAACTTTTTCTTTAGGTAAACACCCGCACGTTGAGCTGTGCGATCTGCTGAAGCTGGAAGGCTGGAGCGAAAGCGGCGCGCAGGCGAAAATCGTGATCGCCGACGGGCAGGTGAAAGTGGACGGCGTGGTGGAAACCCGCAAGCGCTGCAAAATTGTCGCGGGTCAGACCGTGAGTTTTGCAGGACAAAGCGTGACCGTGACGGCGTAAGCCGTTTGATGCCCGGTGGCGCTGCGCTTACCGGGCCTACGTACTGTCTTCGGTTGCAGGCCGGGTAAGGCGAAGCCGCCACCCGGCAATTTCTGTCTCTATCCCCTCACATCCATCAAGGTTATTTATCGATCAACTTCAAATAATCACTATTTCATCTGTTGAAAGGTGAGAATTCAGTTGCGCGCTTTTCAGACTTTCCCCACGATAAGTAGAACGTTCTACTAAAACGTTCTACTCATAATAACAGCGCGAAAAAAGCGCTATTCGGGGGAAATCAGCATGAGTCTGATATCAGGGTTTGTTAAATCGTTGTCTAAGCTGTCGATGATTGGCCGCGCCTTAATGCTGCCAATTTCACTGCTTCCCGCTGCGGGCCTGCTGCTGGCCTTCGGCGATAAGTTCCACCTGCCGCTGATGATGAACGCCGGCGGGGTTATCTTTGATAACCTGCCGATGCTGTTCGCCATCGGCTCTGCTGTCGGTCTGGCCTCGGAATCCGGTATTGCCGCACTCTCTGCGGCGGTCTCGGTGTTTGTCACCAATATCACCATCAGCACGGTGCTGAGCATTACGCCGGAAATGGCCTCTCAGGGCGGGAAATACGCCATGGTGGTCGGCATCCCGACGTTGCAGATGGGCGTCTTCGGCGGCCTTATTTGCGGCATTCTCGCGGCCTGGTGCTATAACCGCTTCCACACCATGCAGCTGCCGGAGTTCCTTGGCTTCTTCTCCGGGAAGCGCTTTGTGGCGATCGCGACGGCGTTTCTGTCGTTCCTGCTCGGCCTGCTGCTGCCCTACGTCTGGCAGCATATTCAGTCCGGGATCGACGCCCTGTCCGTGGTGGTGAACGGCGATAACCAGGCGGCCTCGACCTTTATTTTCGGGCTGGTGGAGCGCGCGCTGATCCCGCTCGGCCTGCACCATATCTGGTATCCCTCCTTCTGGTATTCGTTTGGGGATTACACCACTCAGGCGGGTCAGGTGATCCACGGTGACCAGACCATCTGGTTCAAGATGCTCGAAGAGGGGGTAAAATCCTTCAGCAGCGACACCTACCAGAACGCCGGGAAATTCATGCAGGGCGAGTTCCCGCTGATGCTGTTCGCGCTGCCAGCGGCCTGCCTGGCGATGTACCACGAAGCGCACACGAAGAATAAGAAAATCGCGGCCGGTATACTGTTCTCTGCGGCGCTGACCTGTTTCCTGACGGGGATCACCGAGCCGGTGGAATTCACCTTTATCTTCGTGGCCCCCATCCTTTACGTTTTCAACGCCATCATGGCGGGGCTGGCGTATATGGCCATGTACCTGATGCATGCGCATATTGCCAAATCGTTCTCCGCAGGCTTTATCGACTACCTCTCGTTCGGGATCCTGCCGTCGTTTAACGGCTATCAGACCAACTTCCTGAGCGCCATTATCATCGGCATTCCGATGGCGCTGATTTACTACTTCACCTTCCGCTTCGTGATCCGCCGTTTCGACGTAAAAACGCCGGGGCGCACCGAAGTCACCGCCAGTGCGAATGACAAGTCCGATTCCGAACTTGCCACCGAAATCATCGGCCTGCTGGGCGGCGCGCAGAACATTGACTCCGTCGGCTCCTGCATCACCCGCCTGCGTCTGGAAGTGGCGAAGAGCGATGCGGTGGACAGAGAGGGCCTGAACGGGCTTGGCGCGCGCGGCGTGGTGTTCGTGGGCGACAACGGTATACAGGTGATTTTCGGGGCCAGAGCACAGTTTATCGCCCAGACCATGTCCACCATGATTGGCAAATAATAAGATGCCTGAAGAAGGCGTCTCATGTACGCTGGGGGACGCCTCTTATCTGGCTGATAATCGGTAAATTTCAGGGAGCGGTTTTGAAGAAAGTCAGCATTATTGATGTTGCAAAGCATGCGGGCGTGTCGGTTTCTACCGTTTCGCTGGTGCTGCGCCAGAAAGGGAAGATCTCAGAGGCGACGATCGGGAAGGTCAATGCCGCCATCACAACGCTGGGCTATGTTCATAACGTCGCCGCTGCCAACCTTCGCGCCAACACCTCCAACTTAATCGGCCTGATCCTGCGCGACTTCAGCGACAGCTTTTCCATCAAAGTGATGGCGAGCATCGTTCAGGAGCTGGAGAAACAGGGTTATATGGTTTTTCTCGGTCAGCCGCTGAACGACGGCGAACATCTGGAACGTACCCTGCTGTCGTTTAAGCAGCAGGGCGTCGCGGGCGTCATCTACCTGGCGTCGGATACCCGCGCCGCCGCTCTCCCGGAACGCATTCGCCACTGCCCGCTGCCGTTTGTCGCGGTTTCGCAGTCGTTGCTGGAAGAGAAATGCAACCTGGTGATGCGCGATAACCGTCAGGCGGCGAACCTGGCCGCGCGGTATCTTATCGAGCGCGGGCACCGCAACATCGCCTACATCGGCGGGCACGACGGGTGTCGTATCCGCGAGCAGCGCCTGCTCGGTTTTCGCAGCGCGATGACGCAGAACGGGCTGGTCTGGCGTGAGGAATATTCTCCCGCCTGTACCGATGACACGCAGGCGGCGGCCATGGCGACCCGCCAGCTGCTGGAGAAGAACAATACCATTACCGCCCTGCTCTGCCACTCGCCGGATGCGATGCTCGGTTCAATCTCCGGCATTCACCAGGTGGGGCGCACGGTGGGTAAAGATGTTTTCCTGACTCAGCAGGTGGCGCTGATCGGCTTTGAAGATATGCTTCACGTAAACCTCACGTCGCCGTCACTGACTTACGTTTCGTCTGCCAGCGAAGAGACAGGCCGCCAGGCGGCGGGGCTGATGATCCGCAGGCTGAAAGAGCCAGATCTGCAAACCCAGCGCATCACCCTCTCTGGGCAGCTTATCGCGCGGGAATCGGCGTAAAATCAGAATTTGACACGGGTTTATTGAGGCGGATCCACTGCTATATTCCCATGATTTGCCATGGATACATGCAATGCCTACCGTTATCACCCACGCTGCCGTTCCTCTGTGTCTCGGCTTAGGGCTCGGAACCCGCGTCATCCCACCCCGCCTGCTGTTTGCCGGGATCGTCCTCGCCATGCTGCCCGACGCCGACGTACTGGCGTTTAAATTCGGCGTCGCCTACGGGAATATTTTTGGCCACCGCGGTTTCACTCATTCGCTGCTGTTTGCCTTTGTGGTGCCGATACTCTGCGTGCTGGCCGGGCGACGATGGTTCAGGGCCAGCCTGACGCGCTGCTGGCTGTTTTTAACCGTGTCGTTGCTGTCGCACAGCCTGCTGGACTCCGTTACCACCGGCGGGAAAGGCGTCGGCTGGCTGTGGCCGTGGTCAGACGAGCGCTTCTTTGCGCCGTGGCAGGTGATCAAGGTTGCGCCGTTTGCGCTGTCGCGCTATACCACGCCGTACGGGCATGAGGTCATTATCTCGGAACTGCTGTGGGTGTGGCTGCCGGGGGCGGTGCTGATGGGGATGTTGTGGTGGAAACGAAGGTAAAAAAAGCCGGGTGGCGGCTACGCCTTACCCGGCCTACGGTCGTGCTTTTGTAGGCCCGGTAAGCGAAGCGCCACCGGGCGTTAAAGACTTACTTACGACGCCAGGTCGTCCCCTGCGGGCCGTCTTCCAGAATAATGCCCATCTCGGTCAGTCGGTTACGCGCCGCATCCGCCGCCGCCCAGTCTTTCGCCTGACGCGCTTCCAGACGCGCTTTAATCAGCGCTTCAATTTCTGCCACTTCGCCGTCGTCTGCCTGCGCGCCGCTTTGCAGGAACGCGTCCGGCTCCTGCTCCAGCAGGCCGAGCACGGAAGAGAGCTTACGCAGATGAGACGCCAGCGCATTCGCCGCCGCCATATCTTCTGACTTCAGGCGGTTCACCTCACGCGCCATGTCGAACAGCACGGAGTAGGCTTCCGGCGTGTTGAAGTCGTCGTTCATCACCTCAATAAAGCGCGCTTCGAACGCTTCGCCGCCCGCCGCAGGCACAGATTTGTCGGTGCCGCGCAGCGCGGTGTACAGACGCTCCAGCGCAGCGCGCGCCTGCTTCAGGTTCTCTTCGCTGTAGTTCAGCTGGCTGCGATAGTGACCAGACATCAGGAAGTAGCGCACGGTTTCCGCGTCGTAATACTTCAGCACGTCGCGCACGGTGAAGAAGTTGCCCAGCGATTTAGACATCTTCTCGCGGTCAACCATCACCATCCCGGAGTGCATCCAGTAGTTCACGTACTCGCCGCCGTGGGCGCAGGTGGACTGCGCGATTTCGTTTTCGTGGTGCGGGAACATCAAATCCGAACCGCCGCCGTGAATGTCGAAATGGTTGCCCAGCTGCTTGCAGTTCATCGCTGAACATTCAATGTGCCAGCCCGGACGCCCTTCGCCCCACGGGGATGGCCAGCTCGGCTCGCCCTCTTTGGACATCTTCCACAGCACGAAGTCCATCGGGTTACGCTTCACGTCAACCACATCCACGCGCGCGCCGGCCTGAAGCTGGTCCAGATCCTGGCGGGAAAGCGCACCGTAGGTTGGGTCCGTCGGCACCGAGAACATCACGTCGCCGTTGTCCGCCACATAGGCGTGACCGCGTTCGATCAGCTTTTCAGTGAGCTCGATGATTTCATGGATATGGTGGGTCGCGCGCGGCTCGCTGTCCGGGCGCAGAATATTTAAGGCGTCAAAATCCTTGTGCATTTCGGCGATCATGCGATCCACCAGCGCGACGAAGCTTTCGCCGTTTTCATTAGCGCGCTTGATGATTTTATCGTCGATGTCGGTGATGTTGCGCACGTACTTCAGGTTATAGCCCAGGAAGCGCAGGTAGCGTGACACCACGTCGAACGCGACAAAGGTACGGCCATGGCCGATATGACAGAGATCGTAAACCGTAATACCACACACGTACATGCCGACTTCCCCGGCATGGATAGGTTTAAATTCCTCTTTTTGGCGCGTCATTGTATTAAAGATTTTTAACATCGAAGATTCCATGTAAACACGTGTGTGGATTGTTTGTTCCTTATAATACCCATAATTGGAAGCACGGTCAGCACACAATGCAAGGTGATCGTGTCCTGTGGTTATGCTATAACAAGCCCCTATATGTGACCCGAGCACGGGTCGACGCACCACAATAACGGAACAGGATGCAAAAATGGTTACTTTCCACACTAATCATGGCGATATCGTAATCAAAACCTTTGATGATAAAGCGCCTGAAACAGTTAAAAACTTCCTGGACTACTGCCGCGAAGGTTTCTATAACAACACTATTTTCCACCGTGTGATCAACGGCTTTATGATCCAGGGCGGCGGTTTCGAGCCTGGTATGCGCCAGAAAGAGACCAAAGAAGCGATCAAGAACGAAGCGAACAACGGCCTGAAAAACACCCGTGGTACGCTGGCAATGGCCCGTACTCAGGCGCCACACTCTGCAACCGCGCAGTTCTTCATCAACGTAGCGGACAACGACTTTCTGAACTTCTCTGGCGAAAGCCTGCAAGGCTGGGGCTACTGCGTATTCGCAGAAGTGGTTGAAGGGATGGACGTGGTCGACAAGATCAAAGCCGTTTCTACTGGCCGCAGCGGTATGCACCAGGACGTTCCTAAAGAAGACGTTGTGATTACAAGCGTGACCGTCAGCGAGTAATTCGTGGCGACACTCTTTATTGCAGACCTGCATCTGCAAACAGAAGAACCGGCGATAACCGCCGGTTTTCTGCGTTTTTTACGCGGCGAAGCGAAAGGCGCCGACGCGCTGTACATTCTGGGCGACCTGTTTGAGGCCTGGATCGGCGACGACGACCCGAACCCGCTGCACCGTGAAATGGCAGCCGCCATTCACGCGCTGGTGGATTCCGGCGTGCCCTGCTATTTCATTCACGGCAACCGTGATTTCCTGATAGGCCAGCGCTACGCCCGCGAGAGCGGCATGACGCTGCTGCCGGAAGAGCAGGTGCTCGATCTCTACGGTCGCAAGGTGCTGATCATGCACGGCGACACGCTCTGCACCGACGATACCGGCTACCAGGCGTTTCGCGCCAAAGTCCACACCCCGTGGATCCAGAAAGTGTTCCTCGCCCTGCCGCTGTTTATCCGTAACCGCATTGCCGCCAGAATGCGCGCGGGCAGTAAAGCCGCCAACAGCAGCAAATCGATGACCATTATGGACGTCAACCCGCAGGCAGTGGTTAACGTGATGGAAAAGCATCGCGTTCAGTGGCTGATCCACGGCCATACCCATCGCCCGGACGTGCACTCCCTTATCGCCAACGGCGAGCCCGCTCACCGCGTGGTTTTAGGGGCATGGCACAGCGAAGGTTCGATGGTAAAAGTCACGCCGGAAGGGGTGGAACTGATCGCCTTCCCGTTTTAACGTCTTCCCGTCTTTTCGCCCATTTCTCGACCACGCAACCGTTTTCCTTGCCGGTATTACATGCTATTCTCTGTGCCCTCGAAAGCAGTGTGTTCCGCACCACAGGAGTTTTAAGACGCATGTCTTCCCGCAATAATCCGGCGCGTGTCGCCATCGTGATGGGGTCCAAAAGCGACTGGGCTACCATGCAGTTCGCCGCCGAAATCTTTGAAATCCTGAATGTTCCGCACCACGTAGAAGTGGTTTCCGCACACCGCACGCCGGACAAACTGTTCAGCTTCGCCGAAAGCGCCGAAGAGAACGGGTATGAGGTGATTATTGCCGGTGCGGGCGGCGCAGCACATTTGCCGGGCATGATTGCCGCCAAAACCCTGGTGCCGGTGCTGGGCGTGCCGGTGCAGAGCGCTGCGTTAAGCGGTGTCGATAGCCTTTACTCTATTGTGCAGATGCCGCGCGGTATTCCCGTCGGTACGCTGGCGATTGGCAAAGCGGGCGCCGCCAACGCCGCGCTGCTCGCCGCGCAGTTCCTGGCGACGCACGATACAGCGTTACATCAACGCCTGACGGAGTGGCGTAAAGCCCAGACCGACGAGGTGCTGGATAACCCGGATCCGCGGGGTGCAGCATGAAGCAGGTTTGCGTTCTGGGTAATGGTCAGCTTGGCCGCATGCTGCGTCAGGCTGGCGAACCGTTGGGTATTACCGTCTGGCCCGTCGGGCTGGACGCCGAGCCGGAAGCCGTGCCGTTCCATCAGAGCGTGATCACCGCCGAAATTGAACGCTGGCCGGAAACCGCCCTGACCCGCGAGCTGGCGCGCCATAACGCCTTTGTGAACCGCGACGTGTTCCCGATCATTGCCGACCGTCTGACGCAGAAGCAGCTGTTCGACAAGCTGGGCCTCGCAACCGCCCCGTGGCAGCTGTTGTCTGATAAAAGCGAGTGGAATGACGTCTTCGCCATGCTGGGCGAACTGGCGATCGTGAAGCGCCGCGTGGGTGGCTACGACGGCCGCGGCCAGTGGCGCCTGCGCGCTAGCGACACCGCCGAGCTGCCGGACGACTGCTACGGCGAATGCATCGTTGAGCAGGGCATCAACTTCAGCGGCGAAGTGTCGCTGGTTGGCGCGCGCGCGCATGATGGCCGCACGGTGTTTTATCCGCTGACGCATAACCTGCATCAGGACGGCATTCTGCGTACCAGCGTTGCCTTCCCGCAGGCAAACGCTGGCCAGCAGGCGCAGGCGGAAGAGATGCTCTCCGCCATCATGCACGAGCTGGGCTACGTGGGCGTGATGGCGATGGAGTGCTTCGTCACGCCGTCGGGCCTGCTGATCAACGAGCTGGCGCCGCGCGTGCACAATAGCGGCCACTGGACGCAAAACGGCGCCTCCATCAGCCAGTTCGAGCTGCACCTGCGCGCTATCACTGATCTGCCTCTGCCGCAGCCGGTAGTGACCAGCCCGTCGGTGATGATCAACCTGATCGGCACCGATCTGAATTACGACTGGCTGAAGCTGCCGCTGGTGCACCTGCACTGGTATGACAAAGAGGTGCGCCCGGGTCGTAAGGTCGGTCACCTGAACCTGAACGATACCGACACGGATCGCCTGAGCGCTACGCTGGAAGCGATCGTCCCTCTCCTGCCGCCGGAATACGCAAGCGGTATTGTCTGGGCACAGTCAAAGCTCAACTAAGACATCTGCGCCGGGGAGTTGACCTTCCCCTTCCCCGGCGTACAATTCCCGCCCATTGCTGCTCAGTTTTCTTCTGGAATCACCATGAACGATGGAACGGACTATCGCGCGATCCTCGCGTCCGATACCCCTTTAATCGACGTTCGCGCGCCGATCGAATTTGCCCAGGGTGCGATGCCCGCCGCACTCAACCTGCCCTTAATGAACGACGACGAACGTGCCGCCGTGGGGACCTGCTATAAACGCCAGGGACCCGACGCCGCGCTGGCGCTCGGCCATAGCCTGGTGAGCGGCGAGACGCGGGAGGCGCGCATTAACGCCTGGCGCGAAGCCAGCCTTGCTCACCCCGAGGGCTATCTCTGCTGCGCCCGCGGCGGGCAGCGCTCGCATATCTCCCAGGCCTGGCTTAAGGAGGCGGGTGTCGATTACCCGCTGATCCGCGGCGGCTATAAGGCTCTGCGTCAGACGGCCATTCAGATCACGGTCGAGCAGTCGCAAAAGCCGATGGTGCTTATCGGCGGCTGTACCGGCAACGGTAAAACGCTGCTGGTGAAGCAGCACGCGCAGGGCATCGATCTGGAAGGGCTGGCGCACCATCGCGGTTCGTCGTTTGGCCGCACGCTCACGCCGCAGCTTTCCCAGGCGAGCTTTGAAAATCACCTTGCCGTTGAGCTGCTGAAAAAAGACGCGGCGCGCTGGGTGCTGGAAGATGAGGGCCGGATGATTGGCTCCAACCATCTGCCGGAGTGCCTGCGTGACCGCATGGCTGAAGCGCCTATCGTGGTGGTCGAGGATCCGTTTGACGTTCGTCTTGAGCGCCTGCGTGAAGAGTACTTCGACCATATGTGGACGGACTTTTCTGCCGCCTACGGTGAAGACGCGGGCTGGAAAGCGTACAGCGAATACCTGCATCACGGACTTTTTGCCATTCGTCGCCGTCTGGGGCTGCAACGCTTCGCGGAGTTTACCGCCCTGCTGGACGCCGCGCTCGTCGAGCAACAGCGAACTGGCAGCACTGACGCACACTTCAGCTGGCTTGTGCCGCTGCTGAACGACTATTACGACCCGATGTACGGCTATCAGCTGGAGAAAAAGGCGGAGAAAATTGTGTATCGCGGGACGTTCGAAGACATTGCCGAATGGCTTAATCGCTGAAAATAAAGCCGGGTGGCGGCTACGCGTGCTTTTGTAGCCCCGGTAAGCGCAGCGCCACCGGGGAACAAACAACTTAGAAGTCGTAACGCAGACGCACCAGGTTCATGTCGCCCAGGTTGTCGGTGCTGGAGGTGAACACGTGTTCGTAATCCACGCGGAAACCGTAGTCCAGCTGGAAGCTGATACCCACGCCGTTGTCGATGCGCTGGTAATTACGGCCGTTCACGTACTCAATGCGGTCACCCATGAAGTAAGGCTGGATGGATTTCACCGCATACTGGCCGACCGGGAATTTGTACCCTGCGAAGTATTCAATACCCCATGCGTCACCGGCGAAGTAGTCGTTAACGGACACTTTTTTGGTGGTCATGAAGTTCTGATACCAGCCGCCGCCCGCGGAGAAGGTCCAGTTATCCGGGGTCCAGCTCAGCGCAGTACCGACAATGTTCTGGTCGTAGGATTTGCTGTCGCCGTTGTCCGGGTTACGCATGTCCGCGCGGGTGTAGTTCCACGCTGCGCCCCAGGTCAGATCGGTGGTCAGGTGGTAATCGATACCCAGCGAGCCGCCGCCTTTACGCTTGTAGCGCAGGCCGTTGCCCGGCAGGTATTCACTGTCCTCAAACAGGTAGGATGCATAGATATCCGCATCACCCACGGTTTTCTTGTACTTCAGCATCTGGCGTGAACGGTAAGAGCCGTCGTAGTCGCCGTTGATCCCGTTACCCGGCGCCTGGCCGATCATGTCGTAGTCCCAGATATCGGTTTTCGCGCCCACCACATCATAGTACACGCTGTTCTGCTGGCCGAAGGTCAGCGTGCCCCAGGTGTCGCTCTTCAGGCCGGTGTAGAGCATACGACGTGAGGTGTCGTGCGCACCGTCGGCGTAGTGGTTATCCCAGTTAAACTGCGCCGGAATGTTCACACCCAGCTCGTAGTAAGTGATCCAGCTGATGTCATCGAACAGGTAGTAGTCTGCCGCGAAACGGAAGCGGGTACCGCCGTCAAAGCCGTTACGCTTGTAGCCGTTTTTGCCGTCATCGCCGGTCATGTTCTGGAACTGAGGACGAATACTGCCGCCAACGGTGAAGTTCAGGCGGCTCAGCGGGTTACCCGCCTGCGGATCCTGTTTCAGAAGAGTGATTTCCGCCTGGGATGCGAAAGAAGCCAATGCCACTGCTGCGCCGATCGTTGTCGCCAGCGCTGTTTTTCTTATAGTCATTCTTTTTCCTTGATAGACACGCTGCTAAATATTTAGCTGGTGAATATTAACCGGAAATATTCGGGCTGTGTGGGCGGGTTTTTAATGTTTTGTGCTACTAAATGCAGGGTCATTAACGATTTGTGCCGTTAAGCGGTGACGCACCAGCAGATATGCCGGTACGTCATCATCACGTCAGTAAACTAGCTGACAAACTGGCGGAACAGCGCTTTACCTTTCAACAGCCGGGTGCCGAGCCAGCCGCCGCACAGGGACAGCAGCACGGCGCCGCAGACGGGCAGCGTTACCCACAGCCGCCAGTCAGGCTCCCACGGGAAGTCGAAGACTTTCGTCTGGAGCACCGCCAGCGCGGTTTCCGCACCGATGGCCGCCACCAGCCCCGCCACCAGCCCCAGCGGCACGCCCTCGCTCCACAGCGTGGCGCGCAGCAGTCGCTTACCGGCGCCCAGCGTGCGGTAGACCACCAGCTCCTGATGCCGCTGGCGCATGCCGACCTGCACCTGCGCCAGCAGCAGCAATATGCCGCAGATCGTCACCAGCACCACCATCACCTCCAGCGCGCGGCTCACCTGCTCCAGCACCTGCCCGACCTGTTTGAGGATCGCGCCGATATCCAGCAGGCTCACTGTCGGGAACTCCCGGTTAAGCTGCGTCAGCATGCCGTTGCCGTTTTCCCAGCGGAAGCTGGTCAGCCAGCTCTGGGGCTGTCCGTCCAGCGCGCCCGGCGGGAAGATGAAGAAGAAGTTTGGCCGCAGGCTTTCCCAGTCCACCTTGCGCAGGCTGGTCACTTTGGCGCTGAAATCCTGCGTGTCGCCGGTAAAGGTCACGCTGTCGCCCAGCCCCACGTTCAGACGCTTCGCCAGCCCCTCCTCCATCGACACTTCCCCCGCCTTTGGCGGCCAGGTGCCGGCGACGATCGGGTTATGGTCCGGACGCTTCTCCTGCCAGGTCAGGTTCAGCTCTCGGTTGAGCGATTCGTCTTTGTTTCCTTCCGTCGACTGGCCGTTGATCTGCGTCAGGCGGGCACGCACGATCGGATAGAACGACTCGGGAATAATGTGATGCTCGGACAGGAAGCCCTTCAGCGGCGTCACCTGCTCGGGCGCGATGTTGATCAGAAAATAGTTCGGGCTTTCCGGCGGAAGCTGCTGCTGCCAGCGATCCAGCAGATCCCCGCGCAGCACCAGCAGGAGCGCCAGCAGCATAAACGACAGCGAGAACGCCGAAAGCTGGCTGAGCGTGGACCACGGCTGATGCAGCAGACGATTAATGGCCAGACGCACCGGCAGCGATTTCACCGTCAGCTTTTTTAGCAGGCTGAGCAGCACCCAGCCCAGCGCGCCGCACAGCAGCGCCAGCACGACCGCCCCCGCCAGCACCGCCCACAGCAGCGTACTGCCGCCCATCAGCCAGGCCAGCAGCCCGACCGCCACCGCAATAATCACCGGCAGGTAGAACTTCATTGGCCAGACGTTGGCCACCGCGTCGCGGCGCAGCACGCGAAGCGGCTGGGTGGCGAGCAGCAGCCGGTACGGGCGCAGCCCCACCAGCAGGGAGATCACCGTCATCGCGCCAATGGCCCACAGCCATGGCCAGAGGCTGGCAGGCGGCAGCGCGGCGGGCAGTACCGGTTTGAGCAGCACCATCAGCAGTTTTTCAAACAGCAGCCCGATCGCTCCGCCGGTAATGGCCGACAGCGCCAGCACCATCAGCCACTGGCCGACAATCAGCTTGCGCAGCTGCGCCCGACCCGCGCCGAGGGTTTTGAGGTTCGCCACCAGATCGTAACGGCTGCGGCAGTAGTGCCCCATCGCCACGGCGACGGCCGCAACGGCCAGCAGCAGGGTTAACAGCGCCGACAGCAGCAGGAACTGCTGGGAACGTTCAAGAGATTTGCCGAGTGCCCCTTCATCCTGCTCCAGCCCGTACCAGCGATGTTCCGGCTTGAGCTGCGGCAGAAGCCATTTTTCATACGCCTCCAGCTGTGCGGGCGTACCGCCAAACTTATAGCGCCAGGTGACGCGGCTTCCCGGCTGGACGGCGTTGGTTTTCGCGACATCGGCGGTGTTCATCAGCAGGCGCGGCGCGAGCTGGAACGGGTTAAAGCCGGAATCGGGCTCCTGCACCACTTCCCCGGCAATTTTCAGGGTGGCATCGCCAACGTCAATACTGTCGCCGGGCTTCAGGTTAAGAAGCGCCATCAGACGCGAAGCCAGCAATACCGTACCGGAGGCCGGTTTTAGCCCCGGCGGGCTGGTTTGTAGCTCGCCGTACATCGGGTAGATGTCATCCACGGCCTTCACGCTGGCAAGCTGCGGCGTGTCGCCCGCAAAGGTCATGGTCTGGAAGGTGATTTGCTCCCCTACCTTCAGCCCTTCCTTACGCGCTTCTTCGATCCAGCCCGGCGGGACGGGTCGGGAACTTTGCAGCGCCCGGTCCCCCGCCATAAATTCGCGGCTCTGCTGACTAAGCCCTTTTTCCATGCGATCGCTGACGCTGCCGAGCGCCAGCACGCAGGCCACCGCCAGGCTTAACGCCAGCCAGACAATCAGCAGCGAGGGCGAGCGCCATTCGCGCCAGAACCAGCGGGCAATCATGCTTCCTCCTGAAGAATACCGTTCACCAGCCGCAGGCGGCGGTCGCAGCGGGCGGCCAGCTGCGGATCGTGGGTAACCAGAATCAGCGTGGTGCCGTGCTCGCGGTTGAGCGAAAACAGCAGATCGGCAATTTTATCCCCGGTTTTACGATCGAGGTTGCCCGTTGGCTCATCGGCAAACAGCACTTCCGGGCGTCCGTTAAACGCCCGCGCCAGCGCCACGCGCTGCTGCTCGCCGCCGGACAGCTGCGCCGGAAGGTGGTCAAGCCGCTTCCCCAGCCCAAGCTGTTCCAGCAACGCTTTGGCGTGATCGCGGCTTTCGCGGGTATTTTCGCCGCGCAGCAGGCCCGGCAGCTCGACGTTTTCCAGCGCGTTGAGGGTTGGGATCAGCATGAAGGACTGAAAGACAAACCCGATATGCCGGGCGCGCAGCGCGGCGCGCGCCTCTTCATCAAGCGCGTGAAGGGGCTGGCCGACCAGGTTCACCTCGCCGCTGCTGCCATCGTCCAGGCCGGCCAGGATCGCCAGCAGCGTGGACTTACCGGAACCGGATTCGCCAATCAGCGCGATGCTTTCGGCGCGTTTGACAACGAGTTCAACTCCGGTAAGGATGGAAAGCTCGTGTTCTCCCTGACCGACGGACTTCTTAAGACGATGAACTTCAACAATGTTTTCCGCTGGCATTTGCCCTTCCTGTTTTTGATGCTGATGACCTTCCGCGCGGCGGCTGCGGACACGTTACTGGTGCTGGGCGACAGCCTGAGCGCGGGCTATCGTATGGCCGCCAGCGCGGCCTGGCCCGCGCTGCTCAATGATAAATGGCAGTCCGGGACGTCTGTCGTTAACGGCAGCATCAGCGGCGATACGTCGCAGCAGGGCCTGTCGCGCCTGCCTGCCCTGCTCAAGCAGCATCAGCCGCGCTGGGTGCTGGTTGAACTGGGCGGCAACGATGGCCTGCGAGGCTTCCCGCCGCAGCAAACCGAGCAAACGCTGCGGACCATTTTGCAGACCATTAAGGCCGCTAACGCCCAGCCGCTGCTGATGCAAATTCGCCTGCCCGCTAACTACGGCCGTCGGTATAATGAGGCGTTTAGCGCGATCTATCCTAAGCTTGCCAAAGAGTTTGATATTCCGCTGCTGCCATTTTTCATGGAAGAGGTCTATCTCAAGCCCCAGTGGATGCAGGACGACGGCATTCACCCCAATCGCGATGCCCAGCCGTTTATTGCCGACTGGATGGCAACCCGGCTGGCACCTTTAGTAAAACATGACTCGTCAAACAGCTGAGAACCTGACAGGTAAAGTTATGCAAAAATCGGTCTTAATAACAGGATGTTCCAGCGGAATTGGCCTTGAAAGCGCCCTTGAGCTGAAGCGCCAGGGGTTTTGGGTGCTGGCAGCCTGCCGTAAACCCGAAGATGTCGAACGCATGAGAGGGCTCGGTTTTACCGGCATCCTGCTGGATCTGGATTCGCCGGAAAGCGTGGAGCAGGCCGCCGATGAGGTTATCGCCCTGACCAACAACCGGCTTTACGGCCTGTTCAACAATGCGGGCTATGGCGTCTACGGCCCGCTACAGACCATCTCGCGGGAACAGCTGGAACAGCAGTTCTCCGCTAACGTTTTCGGCGCGCATCAGCTCACCATGCGCCTGCTTCCCGCCATGCTACCGCACGGCGAAGGGCGCATCGTCATGACCTCCTCGGTGATGGGCCTGATCTCCACACCGGGCCGCGGAGCTTATGCCGCCAGCAAATACGCGCTGGAGGCGTGGTCCGATGCGCTACGCATGGAACTGCGCCACAGCGGCATTAAGGTCAGCCTGATTGAGCCCGGCCCCATCCGCACCCGGTTCACGGAAAACGTTAACCAGACGCAGGCGGACAAGCCGGTCGAAAACCCCGGTATTGCCGCACGCTTCACGCTGGGGCCGGAGGCGGTGGTCGCCAAAGTGCGTCACGCCTTTGAGAGCGACAACCCCAAAACGCGCTATCCGGTCACGCTGGTGACCCATGCCGTCGGCTGGTTAAAACGCCTGCTACCGGGACGGATGATGGACAAAATTTTGCAGGGTTGAGTTGAAGCGATGACGCTTACCCCCATGTAAAGAGTAAACCGACAAAAGAGAATGCCGCATGTCCGTACAGAATATCGTCAATATTACTGAAGCTAACCTGCAACAAACGCTCGAACAGTCAATGGCTAAACCGGTGCTGTTCTACTTCTGGTCTGAACGCAGCCAACACTGTCTGCAACTGACGCCGGTCCTGGAAAGCCTTGCTGCGCAATACAACGGCCAGTTCATTCTGGCGAAACTGGATTGTGACGCCGAACCGATGGTGGCATCCCAGTTTGGCCTGCGTGCGATCCCGACCGTCTACCTGTTCCAGAACGGTCAGCCCGTCGATGGCTTCCAGGGCCCGCAGCCGGAAGAGGCAATCCGTGCCCTGCTGGATAAAGTCCTGCCGCGTGAAGAAGAGCTGAAGGCGCAGGAAGCGATGGCGCTGATGCAGGAAGGCAAATACGACGAGGCGCTGCCGCTGTTAAAAGACGCGTGGCAACTGTCGAATCAAAACAGCCAGATTGGTCTGCTGCTGGCAGAGACCCAGATTGCGCTGCACCGCCCTGAAGACGCAGAAGCCGTTTTGAAAACCGTTCCGATGCAGGATCAGGATACCCGTTATCAGGGCCTGGTGGCGCAGATTGACCTGCTGAAACAGGCGGCGGATACCCCTGAAATTCAGCAGCTTCAGCAGCAGGTTGCGGACAACCCGGCGGATGCGGCGCTGGCAAGCCAGCTCGCGCTCCAGCTGCATCAGGTGGGGCGTAACGAAGAGGCGCTGGAACTGCTTTTTAGCCATCTTCAGAAAGACCTGGGTGCCGCAGACGGTCAGGCGCGGAAGATGTTCCAGGAGATCCTGGCCGCGCTCGGTACCGGTGACGCCCTGGCGTCAAAATATCGTCGTCAGCTGTACGCGCTGCTCTACTAACAAAAATGCCCGGTGGCGCTAACGCTTACCGGGCCTACAAAAGCCGATATTACCCCGTCTTTTTCAACGGCGTCACCACCAGCTGGTGGCGTGCGTTGTAGAACTTCCGATAGGTCAGGTAGCAGGCAATAATCGTCGACAGGCTTGCGGTGGAGAGCAGCATAAACGTCACCATTATCTGGTACTTAATCGCTTTAACCGGATCGATACCGGCAAAAATCAGCCCCGACATCATGCCCGGCAGACTGACCAGCCCCACGGTTTTTGCTGAATCCACCGTGGGGATCAGCGAAGAACGAATGCTGTCGCGAATCAACCGCGCCGAGGCCACCTTCGGCGTTGCCCCCAGGCTTAGCTTTTCCTGAAGCTGCTGCTGCTCGCTGCTGAAGCGTTGCCCCAGATTGTTGTAGCACAACCCCACCGCCACCATCGCGTTACCCGCAATCATCCCGGAAATGGGGATCACCTGCATCGGCGTAAATTCTATCGAGCCGGAGAGCACCAGCACCGCCAGCGTTAACGCGGTCCCGGTGGTAATGGCGATAAACGACGAGATGAACGCTTTATCGATGTATTTACTGCGCTTTTGCGCATTCCACGCCGCGTTGAAGCAGATAAACAGCACCATCAGCAGCGTCAGTACCGCATGGTTGACGTTGAAGATGTATTTCAGCACGTAGCCGACAATGATGAGCTGGATGACCGCGCGGGCGATACTCCACAGAATATCTTTCTCCAGCCCCAGCTTTTCCCGGTAGCTGACCACAATCGCCACCAGCACCAGTACCATCGACAGCGCCAGCGATTCGTTCGTTATATTATGTTCACCCACGGTTAGCCTCCTGCATTTTCCCGCCCTGCGGCCTGAGCGTGATGACATCATCCGCATGGCTAATTTCGTTTGAATCGTGCGTCACCCACAGCACGGCAATATCCTGTTCACGGGCGTAGCGATGAATAATCTCATTCACGTTGCGCTTGTTGGCGTCATCCAGCGCGCTGGTGATCTCGTCCAGCAGCAGCACCTTCGGCAGGAATTGCAGATTACGGATCAGCGATACGCGCTGCTTTTCCCCGCCTGACAGGTCGGCAATCGATTTGGTCAGCGTCTCCGGCGAAAGCCCAAACCGGGCCAAATCGTCGGCAAACATTTCAGGTTCAGGCGTTTGGTTGCGGATTTGCCAGGGGAACACCAGATTGTCGTACACCGTATCGCCAAACAGGGACGGCGTCTGCACGCAGTAGGACACCTGCTGGCGGTAGCGTTCCGGTGAAAGCGTGGCGATATCCTTCCCTTCAAACAGGATCGTTCCCTCCGTTGGGCTCAGTAACGAGGCCACGATTTTCAGAAGCGTGCTTTTGCCGCAGCCGGAGGGGCCGGTTATCAGCTTAAATTCGCCCGATGAAAGGCAAAAATTGACGTGCTGAAGGATCGTGTTGTCACCCACGCGAAAGCCAACATCCCTGATATCCAGAAGATTTTTTTTATTATTCATTCCGATTCCATTTAACGCTTTTAAGAGAACAGCCTGTAGCATAATCCTTTCAGGTTCACAGTGCGAATAGCCTTAAGCTATGGCTAGTGTTAAACTTTTTGTTTGCTCATTGTCACCTCTATCACTACAGGTAGTAAGCCGCATGACACATATTTTTTATGAGTTTTCCTCCCTGAAGCCAGGCGTGCCTGATGTCGAAACATTAATGGAAGTCATCAATTCGTCGGAACTCACGCGTTTTGTTATGGGTGCAGAGGTTGTCGATTTTGTTAAGAAGGCACTCATCGTTAACACCACGATTGGCAGCTTTAAGAACTGCTATTTTGCTTTCGATGACGGGGCTTACTTTCTCGAATTTGACAGCAAGGGTAAATCCAGACGCTTTACCGAGGTGCCGGACTGGTTCGTTTCGCCTGCTGAATTTGCCCGCTCGCAATGGCTGATCAACCATGACCTGGCCGATGTGAAGGCGACGGCGTTTATTGACGTGCTAATGTCCTACCCGCTAAAAGAACGCCGGGCGCACTGCAATCTGCTGTTTGGTCTGGATCTGCATAAGGTCAATGTGGTTCCGGCGCCCGCCGCGCCTGTGGGAAAAATGGGCAATAAGAACGGAAAAACCACCAAGCCTCGCGTCACGGATCTCGGCTCTTTTGAGCTTTTTACCGCCTTCTTTGCGCGCATGAAAACCGCCGTCAACGCTAATGCATTCCCAACGCTACAGGTGCTGACCGGCCAGGAGAATCTTGCCAAAGCGCCGCACAGCCTAAAGCAAGGGATCAGAACCTGGTTTAAAGCGATCACCGGCGATCTGCCCCCGAACAACAAACGTGTCGGAGCGGGCAATGCAGTGCTGTTCTGCGCCCCGATCCGCGAGCAGATCCAGCAGATAGAGGCTATTGGCCTGGAAAAATACTATCAGGGCTTATCGAAAGCCATCGCTGACGCCGGGGATGGGTTTATCACCGACTTCAGCTACACCTGGTCAGAAGACTAAGCGTCTGCGCCCTGCTCTCCTGGCGGGGCATTTTAATTTTACCAGTCCGGTTCCCACCTCTTTACAGGGGCGAAATCCCGCCCGTTAACCGATATACTAACGTTCAACAATTACGCAATTTTTCCCGCTACGGCATGCAAAACAGGAGGTTTTTATGCTCATCGTTGTCCCTGTCCTTATTTTCGTTGCGCTGGTTATCGTGGGCGCAGGCATCAAAATTGTCCCGCAGGGTTACCAGTGGACCGTCGAACGCTTCGGTCGCTACACCAATACCCTTCAGCCAGGTTTAAGCCTGATCGTCCCTTTCATGGACAGAATTGGGCGCAAGATCAACATGATGGAGCAGGTCCTGGATATCCCTTCCCAGGAAGTCATCTCGAAGGATAACGCCAACGTTACCATTGATGCGGTGTGCTTTATCCAGGTGATAGACGCGCCGAAAGCGGCCTATGAGGTAAGCAACCTGGAGCTGGCGATCGTCAACCTGACGATGACCAACATCCGTACCGTGCTGGGCTCGATGGAGCTGGACGAAATGCTCTCCCAGCGTGACAGCATCAATACCCGCCTGCTGCACATTGTGGATGAAGCTACCAATCCGTGGGGGATCAAGGTAACCCGCATTGAGATCCGCGACGTGCGCCCACCGGCAGAGCTGATCGCTTCCATGAACGCGCAGATGAAGGCCGAGCGTACCAAGCGTGCCTATATCCTTGAAGCCGAAGGGGTGCGCCAGGCCGAGATCCTGAAAGCGGAAGGGGAAAAACAGTCGCAGATCCTGAAAGCCGAGGGCGACCGTCAGTCTGCCTTCCTCCAGGCGGAAGCGCGTGAACGTTCAGCAGAGGCGGAAGCCCGCGCGACGCAAATGGTATCCGAGGCGATTGCCGCCGGGGATATCCAGGCCGTGAACTACTTCGTCGCGCAAAAATATACCGATGCGCTGAAGGAGATCGGCTCTGCGAACAACAGCAAAGTGGTGATGATGCCGCTGGATGCCAGCAGCCTGATGGGATCTATCGCCGGGATTGCCGAACTGATTAAAGACGGCGGAAACGAGCGTAAAAAATGATTGAACTCATCGTTGCACATCCACATGCGTTCTGGCTAAGCCTTGGCGGCCTGCTGCTGGCCGCCGAGATGCTGGGCGGCAACGGTTATCTGCTGTGGAGCGGCATTGCCGCGGTGATTACCGGGCTGGTCGTCTGGCTGCTGCCTGTCGGCTGGGAGTGGCAGGGCGCGCTGTTTGCCGTACTGACGCTGGTGGCCGCCTGGCTGTGGTGGCGCTGGCTGAACAAACGCGTTCAGGAGCAGAAGCCAGTCGACGCGCATCTCAACCAGCGTGGGCAGCAGATCGTGGGTAAACGTTTCACGCTTGATAACGCGCTGATCAACGGACGCGGCCATATGCGCGTGGGGGACAGTTCGTGGCCGGTCGTGGCCGATGATGACCTCAGCGCCGGAACGCGGGTTGAGGTCATTGCGGTGGAAGGTATTACCCTGCGGGTTAAAGCCTGTTAGGCGTGGGTTTTGCGGTGGCAGCAGCCGGAAAGATTGTCGATAATCGGGCAGTCGGCGCTGTCATCTCCCGGGCAGGATTCCGCCAGCTGTAACAGCTGCTCACGCATTGCCTGTAATTCGATAATATGGCGTTCGATCTCCGCCACTTTTTCCAGCGTACGTTTTTTCACGTCGGCACTGTGGCGCTTCGGATCGTTAAACAGGTTTACCAGCTCCCCGCACTCTTCCAGGTTGAATCCAACCTGTCTGGCCTGGCGCAGTAACGTCAGTTCATCAAGATGCAGTTGCGTATAGCTGCGGTAGCCGTTCTCACTGCGCAACGGTGGCGTCACCAGCCCTTTCTCTTCATAAAAGCGAATCGCTTTGCTGGTTAAGCCGGTTTTTTTCGCAACATCGCTGATATTCACATTTCCCCCTTGACCTTCCCCTTGATGGAAGGTTTAACCTTCATAACAGTTAGCGAAAAGCAGAGTGAAGGTCAACAATTGACCAGAACATTATACGGGAGTTTTGTTATGTCTCACACTATTGACCTGACGCTTGACGGCCTCTCCTGCGGCCACTGCGTCAAACGCGTTAAAGAAAGTCTGGAACAGCGCCCTGACGTGGAAAGCGCTGAGGTGACTATCGATCATGCCGCCGTGACCGGCAGCGCCAGCGCCGACGCGCTGATTGATACTATCAAACAGGCCGGTTACGGGGCGGAGTTAAGCCACCCAAAGGCTAAACCGCTGGCAGAGTCATCATCCCCGTCGGAAGCACTGACAGCGGCCACTCCTGAGCTTCCGGTAGCGGATGACATTGATGACAGCCAACAGCTGCTGATCAACGGCATGAGCTGCGCCAGCTGCGTTTCACGGGTACAGAATGCCTTGCAGGCGGTCCCGGGCGTAGCGCAGGCACGGGTAAACCTGGCGGAGCGTACTGCGCTGGTGATGGGCAGCGCCTCCGCCGCAGATTTAGTACAGGCCGTTGAGAAAGCGGGCTACGGGGCGGAGGCCATCGAAGATGATGCCGAGCGCCGCGAGCGCCAGCAGGAAACGGCTATCGCCACCATGAAGCGCTTCCGCTGGCAGGCGATCGTCGCCCTGCTGGTTGGTATTCCGGTGATGGTGTGGGGCATGATGGGTGACAACATGATGGTCACCGCCGATAACCGCACCCTGTGGCTGGTGATTGGTGTCATTACCCTTGCGGTCATGGTGTTTGCAGGCGGGCATTTCTACACCAGCGCCTGGAAGAGCCTGAAAAACCGCACGGCGACGATGGACACGCTGGTCGCGCTCGGGACGGGGGCCGCGTGGCTCTATTCAATGAGCGTTAACGTCTGGCCGCAGTGGTTCCCGATGGAAGCTCGCCACCTCTACTATGAAGCGAGCGCGATGATTATTGGTCTGATTAACTTAGGCCACATGCTCGAAGCCCGCGCTCGCCAGCGCTCGTCGAAAGCGCTGGAAAGATTACTCGATTTAACCCCGCCGACGGCCCGCGTGGTGACGGACGACGGGGAGAAAAGCGTTCCGCTTTCGGAGGTGCAGCCGGGTATGACGCTGCGCCTGACCACCGGTGACCGCGTGCCCGTAGACGGTGAAATTATCCAGGGCGACGCCTGGCTTGATGAAGCCATGCTGACCGGCGAGCCGATCCCCCAGCAGAAATCCCCGGGCGATGCGGTGCATGCGGGTACGGTGGTGCAGGACGGAAGCGTGCTGTTCCGCGCCAGCGCCGTTGGCAGCCATACCACCCTGTCGCGCATCATCCGCATGGTCCGCCAGGCCCAGAGCAGCAAGCCGGAAATCGGCCAGCTTGCCGATAAAATTTCCGCTATTTTTGTCCCCGTGGTGGTCGGTATTGCGCTGCTCAGCGCGGCGATCTGGTATTTCTTCGGCCCGGCACCGCAGATTGTCTACACCCTGGTGATTGCCACCACGGTGCTGATCATCGCCTGCCCTTGTGCGCTTGGCCTGGCCACGCCGATGTCGATTATCTCCGGCGTCGGTCGCGCCGCCGAGTTTGGCGTGCTGGTCCGTGACGCCGACGCGCTACAGCGGGCAAGCACGCTGGACACCCTTGTCTTCGATAAAACCGGTACGCTCACCGAGGGCAAACCCCAGGTGGTGGCTGTCAAAACCGCGGGCTGTACGGAAGCGGATGCCGTGCGCCTTGCCGCGGCGCTGGAACAAGGTTCCAGCCACCCGCTGGCGCGCGCCATCCTTGAGAAAGCCGGCGATGCCCGCCTGCCGCAGGTAAGCAACTTCCGCACCCTGCGCGGTTTAGGGGTCAGCGGGGAAGCCGAAGGGCATACGCTGCTGCTGGGTAACCAGGCACTGTTGAATGAAAACGGCGTTGATACGTCCGCGCTGGAAGCTGAGCTTAACGCGCAGGCTTCTCAGGGGGCGACACCGGTTCTGCTGGCGATGGATGGACAGGCGGCGGCGCTGCTGGCCGTGCGCGATCCGTTACGCCAGGACAGCGTGGATGCCCTACAGCGCCTGCACCGCGCGGGCTACCGCCTGGTGATGTTAACCGGTGATAATCCGACGACCGCTAACGCCATCGCCAGAGAAGCCGGGATTGATGAGGTGATAGCCGGCGTACTGCCGGATGGCAAAGCGGACGCCATCCAGAAACTGCAACGTGAAGGACGTCAGGTGGCGATGGTCGGCGACGGTATCAACGACGCCCCGGCGCTGGCGCAGGCTGACGTAGGCATTGCGATGGGCGGCGGGAGCGATGTTGCCATTGAGACTGCGGCGATCACCCTGATGCGGCACAGCCTGATGGGCGTGGCCGACGCGCTGGCGATTTCGAAAGCCACGTTGCGCAACATGAAGCAAAACCTGCTGGGGGCATTCATTTACAACTCACTCGGCATTCCGGTTGCCGCCGGGATTTTGTGGCCGCTGACCGGCACCCTGCTGAACCCGGTGGTCGCGGGTGCGGCGATGGCGCTCTCGTCCATTACCGTGGTGAGCAACGCCAACCGCCTGCTGCGGTTTAAACCGAAGGATTGAACCTTGTTCTCGTACGCGCTAGCATGACCCTTTCCGATCATGGAGCGCGTATGAGTCTGTTTAGCCGTATAAAAGCATCGTTTCGCGCCCTCTTTCCCCGCCGTTATGCCTGGCCTGGCATGGATATTACGCTTCCGGGCGGACGGCATCTGCACCTGGTGGGAAGCATCCATATGGGCACGCAGGATATGTCACCCCTGCCCGCCGGCCTGATTAAACTGCTGAAGCGCGCCGACGCGCTGATCGTAGAGGCCGACATCTCCGGCCACGAGTCGCCGTTTGCCGGGCTGGAAAGCGATCACCCACTGGCGGAACGGCTGGACGATGCCCAACTCGCGGAGCTGACGCGCATTGCCAACGAGACGGGCGTATCGCTATCCATGATTGATACCCTGCCGCTGTGGCAAATCGCGATGGTGTTACAGGCCACGCAGGCGCAGCGCCTGGGCCTGCGCGGCGATTACGGCATTGATTATCAGCTGCTGAATATCGCACGGGCACGCACTATGCCCGTCATCGAACTGGAAGGGACGGACAGCCAGATAGCGCTCTTGCGTCAGCTCCCGGACGACGGACGTATGCTGCTGGAAGATACCCTGACCCACTGGCACACCAATGCGCGGCTTCTGCAAACCATGATTGGCTGGTGGCTGGACGCGCCGCCGGCAGACGGCAAGCTGGCGTTACCGTCGACGTTCAGTGAATCGTTGTATGATGTGCTGATGAACGCGCGTAACCAGGCGTGGCGGGAGACGCTGTATGCCCTGCCTGCCGGTCGTTATGTCGTCGCGGTTGGCGCGTTGCATTTGTACGGCGAAGGGAATTTGCCGTCGCTGCTGAAGTAAAAAAATGGCCAATATCGCTATTGGCCCGTCAAAGAGGAATTTCATCGTTTTTATTATACCGAAGTGACCTTCGGTTGAGCCGATTGTCGCTCAAAGTGACCATCACTGCCAATACTATTGCGCAAGATGGTGCTATTTTTTAGACAAACGTCAGGCGTATGCTGCTGGTATGAATCGTCTGTCGTAAGAAGGATAGCCATGACTCCCGCCGTTAAATTACTCGAAAAAAACAAAATTTCTTTCCGGATCCACACCTACGATCACGATCCGAACGAAACCAACTTTGGTGATGAAGTGGTGCGCAAGCTGGGGCTGAACGCGGACCAGGTCTACAAAACGCTGCTGGTCGCGGTGAATGGCGATATGAAGCACCTCGCCGTGGCGGTGACGCCCGTCGCCGATCAACTCGATTTGAAAAAAGTGGCCAAAGCGCTGGGGGCGAAAAAGGTCGATATGGCCGACCCGATGGTTGCGCAACGCACGACCGGATATCTTGTCGGCGGGATCAGCCCGCTCGGCCAGAAAAAGCGTCTGCCGACGCTGATCGATGCGCCTTCGCAGGAATTTGAGACGATCTACATTTCTGGCGGCAAGCGTGGGCTGGATATCGAACTGGCCGCGGGCGATCTGGCGAAAATGCTGGACGCGACGTTTGCGGATATTGCGCGCCGGGATTGAATAACAAGCCCGGTGGCGCTGCGCTTACCGGGCCTACATTCGAATCGTTGGCCGGGTAAGGCGTAGCCGCCACCCGGCAACAAAACCACTACTGCCAGCTCACCTCGCCCTTCGGCTCATACGCGTTCACGTCAATCGGTGAATTTTGCTGAATAAACTGCTTCAGCACCTCCGCATCAATAAAGCCGGTATTCACATAGCCCGGTTTGTTATCAATGTGCGGATAGCCGTCGCCGCCGGTGGCATTGAAGCTTAACGTTGCCAGGCGGTAGGTTTTCGCCGGATCAACAGGCTCGCCTTTGATCTTGAGATCGTTTAGCTTGCCGTCCTTCGCCACGAAGCTGACGTTAGCAAACTGCGGATACGCCCCCGAGTCCGGCTTCATCTGCGCCACGGCCGTCAGGTAGTCAGTCACCTCTTTCCCGCTCATGTCCGCATACACCACCACGTTGCCAAACGGCTGTACCTTCAGCACGTCTTTATAGGTGATGTTTCCGCCTTCGATGGAATCACGAATACCGCCGCCGCTCATCACGCCAAAATCCGCATTCGTGCGCGCCATCTGCGCGGCCAGGACCAGACGCCCCATGTTGGTCTGCACGAAGCGGACTTTGCTGCGGTCCCCTTCCAGACGACCGTTAAGCGTGCCAATCTTCACGTCCAGCTGCGCTTTCCCTTTGCTCTGGAACGGCGTCAGCAGGGAGAGCATCTGCTGGTTTTCAGCGATCTCTGGCGTGTAGAGTACACGCTCACTTTTGCCGTCCGGGTAGGTGACTTTCTTCTTCAGGTTCACCGGGATGAGTTGATAGTGCACCAGCTTCATCTCGCCGTTACGGAATTCAAAATCCGCGCGGCCAACGTATTTCCCCCACTCGTGGGCCTGCACGATCCAGATCCCGTTCTGACGGTCCGGCGCGCACGGCGTGCCCGGCACGTAGTCCACCTGCTTTTTATTCTCGGAAGCCATGCAGACCGGATCCTGCGAATGGCCGCCCACAATCATCGCCAGCGAGCCCGCTGGCAGGCTGCGCGCCATTTCCACGTCGCCCGGCGCGTTGGAGCCGTGCTGACCATTATCGTAATGCCCCATGTGGGTGGTCGCGATAATCACATCCGGCTTTTCATTCTGCTGCAACTCCTGGATCACCAGCTTCGCTTCGTCCGCCGGTTTACGGAATTCAATGTCGGTGAAATATTCAGGATTGCCAATTTTGGCCGTATCGTCAGTGGTTAAGCCAATGACCGCAATCTTCAGATCCTGACGCTTAAACAGCGCCCACGGTTTAAACAGGCGCTCGCCGGTGCTTTTCTGATAAATATTGGCGGAAAGGAACGGGAATTTGGACCACTTCTCCTGCTGGCGCAGCACGCTCAGCGGATTATCAAACTCGTGGTTTCCGACCGCCATCGCATCGTAGCCGATTAGATTCATGCCGCGAAAATCAGGCTCGGCATCCTGTAAATCCGATTCCGGTACGCCGGTATTAATATCCCCGCCCGACAGCAGCAGCACGCTGCCGCCCTGGGCCGCGACCTCTTTGCGAATGCCGTCCACCAGCGTTTTTTGCGCCGCCAGGCCATATTCACCATATTCGCTGCGCCAGAAATGGCCGTGATGATCGTTAGTATGGAGAATGGTAATTTTATAGGTTTTATCTTTCTCATACGCCTGCGCGGGCAGGCTTGTCAGCCCCCACGCGGCAATGAGCGCCAGCGCGACGCCACGCTTTATTAACTTCATCTTCTCTCTCCCTGACCCATAGACAAACGCAAAAATTACAGTGACTCACAAGAATAGACAAATAAGTTTTCAGATTTGCGACTTTCTTCAAATGTCACGGACGAGTATGTTAGTCGGATAATAATTACTCCCTGCATCTCTAATAACAAATTGACGTGGTATTTATGGCAATCAGTGAATCAACCCAGCCTGTTCAGGGCGCTCCGGCGTCGCCGCCGAAATCGCGCACTTCCTTTAAAGTATTAGGCGCAATCAGTCTTTCTCACCTGCTCAACGACATGATCCAGTCGCTGATTCTGGCGATCTATCCGCTGTTGCAGTCCGAGTTCTCATTAACCTTCGTGCAGATCGGGATGATTACCCTGACCTTCCAGCTGGCCTCTTCACTGCTACAGCCGGTGGTGGGCTACTGGACGGACAAATACCCGATGCCATGGTCGCTGCCCATTGGTATGTGCTTCACCCTGAGCGGGCTGGTGCTGCTGGCGATGGCGGGCAGCTTTGAGGCGGTACTGGTTGCCGCGGCGCTGGTGGGTACCGGTTCATCGGTATTCCATCCGGAGTCGTCCCGCGTGGCGCGTATGGCCTCCGGCGGACGTCACGGGCTGGCGCAGTCTCTGTTCCAGGTGGGGGGCAACTTTGGTAGCTCCCTTGGTCCCCTGCTGGCGGCGGTAATCATTGCGCCCTACGGTAAAGGCAACGTGGCGTGGTTTGTGCTGGCCGCGCTGCTGGCGATTGTCGTGCTGGCGCAAATCAGCCGCTGGTATGCCGCGCAGCATCGCGTAAATAAGGGTAAGCCTGTGGCGAAGGTTATCAACCCGCTTCCGCGCAACAAGGTGATCCTGGCCGTCAGCGTGCTGCTGGTGCTGATTTTCTCGAAATATTTCTATATGGCGAGCATCAGCAGCTATTACACCTTCTATCTGATGCAAAAATTCGGATTATCGGTACAAAACGCCCAGTTTCACCTCTTCGCCTTCCTGTTTGCGGTGGCGGCAGGCACGGTGATTGGCGGGCCTGTTGGCGATAAAATTGGGCGTAAATATGTGATTTGGGGCTCTATCCTCGGCGTCGCGCCGTTTACCCTTCTTTTACCGTACGCAAGTCTGGAGTGGACCGGGATTTTGACGGTAATTATTGGTTTTATTCTCGCATCGGCATTCTCAGCCATCCTGGTCTATGCGCAGGAGCTGCTGCCGGGACGTATCGGTATGGTTTCCGGCCTCTTTTTCGGTTTTGCCTTTGGCATGGGCGGCCTTGGCGCAGCCGTGTTAGGGATGGTTGCAGACCACACCAGCATCTTCCTGGTTTATAAAATCTGCGCTTTCCTGCCACTTCTGGGGATGTTGACCATATTCCTGCCTGACAACCGCCATAAAGCGTAATTTCACGGCTGCCAAAGTTAAACTTTGGCAGCCGGATAACCTGATGCCATAAGGCTTTCCTCTGACTCCTCCCCGCAAACTTAGTAAAACCTGCCCTTTTTCACGCTTATTGCCCTTTTATTCCTGTTTCAACAATTATTCATAAACATAAGGGTAAAAATTGTCATAAACTATTAATCGGCTTTTTGGTATTTGCACCAAAAATGGATCACCCATCGCGAAAGGAGACGGAATGCACCACGCCACACCGCTTATCACCACCATTGTTGGTGGACTTGTGCTCGCTTTTATCCTCGGCATGATTGCCAACAAACTGCGTATTTCGCCCCTGGTAGGCTATTTGTTAGCGGGCGTGCTGGCAGGACCGTTTACGCCTGGTTTTGTCGCAGATACCAAACTTGCACCGGAGCTGGCGGAACTGGGCGTTATCCTGCTGATGTTTGGCGTCGGTCTGCATTTTTCGCTGAAGGATCTGATGGCGGTAAAGTCGATCGCCATACCGGGAGCGATCGCCCAGATAGGGGTGGCGACGCTGCTGGGCATGGCGCTTTCGGCGGTGCTGGGCTGGTCAATCATGACCGGCATCGTATTTGGGCTGTGTCTTTCAACCGCCAGTACCGTGGTGCTGCTGCGCGCGCTTGAAGAGAGACAGCTGATAGACAGCCAGCGCGGGCAAATCGCGATCGGCTGGCTGATTGTAGAAGATCTGGTGATGGTGTTGACGCTGGTGCTGCTGCCCGCCGTCGCCGGGATGATGGAAAAAGAGAATATCGGCTTCGCCTCGCTGGCGCTGGATATGAGCATCACCATCGGTAAGGTGGTGGCCTTTATCGCCATCATGATGCTGGTGGGCCGTCGTCTGGTGCCGTGGATCATGTCCCGCAGCGCCGCTACCGGCTCGCGTGAACTGTTTACGCTTTCGGTCCTTGCGCTGGCGCTGGGCATTGCCTTTGGCGCTGTCGAGCTGTTCGACGTCTCCTTTGCGCTGGGTGCGTTCTTCGCCGGGATGGTGCTGAACGAGTCCGAACTGAGCCACCGTGCCGCGCACGATACCCTGCCGCTGCGCGATGCGTTCGCGGTGCTGTTCTTTGTCTCCGTCGGGATGCTGTTCGACCCGATGGTCCTGATTCATCAGCCGCTGGCCGTGCTGGGCACGCTGGCAATCATCATCTTCGGTAAGTCGCTGGCGGCCTTCTTCCTGGTGCGGATGTTCGGCCACTCGCCGCGCACGGCGCTGACCATCGCCGCCAGCCTGGCGCAGATTGGTGAGTTTGCCTTTATTCTGGCCGGTCTGGGCATGGCCCTGAACCTGCTACCGCAGGCGGGGCAAAATCTGGTGCTGGCGGGGGCGATCCTCTCCATCATGCTGAATCCGGTATTGTTTGCCCTGCTGGAAAAATACCTCGAGAAGACTGAAACCCTCGAAGAGCAGACGCTGGAAGAGGCAACGGAAGATGAGAAGCAGATCCCGGTGGATATCTGCAACCACGCGCTGCTGGTCGGCTTTGGCCGCGTCGGCAGTCTGCTCGGCGAGAAGCTGATGGCGCAGGGCATTCCGCTGGTGGTGATTGAGACGTCACGCACGCGCGTGGATGAGCTTCGCGAGCGCGGCATTCGTGCGGTGCTGGGCAACGCGGCTAACGAAGAGATTATGGAGCTTGCGCATCTGGACTGCGCCCGCTGGCTGCTGCTGACGATCCCGAACGGGTACGAGGCCGGTGAGATCGTGGCGTCCGCGCGCGAGAAGTGCCCGGGTATTGAGATCATCGCCCGAGCGCACTATGACGACGAGGTGGACTACATCACCGAGCGCGGCGCGAATCAGGTGGTGATGGGCGAGCGTGAGATTGCAAACACCATGCTGACGCTGCTGACGAAGCCGCCGGTTGAAGAGGCGGTGACGGGTTAAAAAAGCCTGCTGGCGCTACGCTTAGCAGGCCTACAAGCAGCCCCGGTAAGCGTAGCGCCACCGGGGTTTTCTTTTAACAATCAACGATCCCAGTACGCCTCTTCGAGGCTGTCTTCCCGTTCCGGCAGCCCTCGCGTTAAGCGCGGCGAATGCTGGTTCAGCACCTGATAGCTCACGCGGTTCGCGTACTTGCACACCTGCGCCAGCGAGGAGTAGGTCAGCCAGGTGAACCTGTGTTTGCTGGAGTTCGGCACGTTGGTTTTGTGGTAGGCGTTAGCGGTGATGTCGTGCAGCAGCGCGGCCAGCGCGCCGTCGCCCGCGCCGTTGGTGTTCATGATCTTCTCAGGACCGCCCATATACGGTGCGATGTGGGAGAAGATGCGCAGCGGGTTTACGCAGTCTTTATGACGCATGGCGCGGCTGAATTCGTACTGGTTGAATTCGGCAATCGCCCCCGGCAGCAGCGGGTGCTGGGTTTTGCGCTTGCTCTCTTCTTCCGTGAACCCCGCCATATACAGCCCGACCGGACCGGCGGTGCAGAGCACCAGATCCACCCAGTCCAGCGCTTTATCGGACGCCAGCAGCGGATCGCTTTCGCCGGTCAGCGCTTCGGCCTCTTCTTCGTTCATCGCCAGAATGGAGACGTGCTCCTTCAGGAAGGCCTGCCACCACTCCGGGTTGTCGGCAATCACGAATTTGGTGCCCAGCGTCAGGACCACCGGCACGTTGTATTTCTTCGCGTACTCAATCGCCTTCATGGTCGCTTCAGGCATCGGCTCGCCCGGCTTGCAGCGCACCAGGTAGGAGGTCAGCACCAGCGCAGACGCGCCCGCGATCACCTCTTCCGGGATACTTTCGGCGCGAAGCTTGTTCATATGGCCTGGGCTGATGGCGAAGGTCCGTTCGCCGGAATCGCTAATCAGCGTAAAGCAGCGGCCAATCGGCCCGTCAACGCCCTGCAAATAGTTCAGATCGGTGCGGCTGGAGGTATTGCACAGGTAGCGGTAGGCATAGCCACCGATTTCGATGTTGCTGCACATCACGCCAAGCAGGACCGAGCGGTCATCTGCCAGCACGGAGTAGTTGTGCATGGTGTTACCGATGGTGCCGCCGGCAAACTGGTGGGTGATGAGATTGTCGCGCTTTAGCTCCTGATACAGCGCTTCGGCAACGTCATCCTCAATCACCAGCGAGTGCCCGGCGCTCAGACCATAACGTGCGACAAACGCGTCATCCACTTTGGCTTCAATGTCCACCAGCGTCTGATCGATACCCACCACCCAGGCTGCGCTAGTTTCGCTTTCCGGCTGGATTTGCTGTAGCAGCGGATCGCGGGCATCGACGGGGAAATAGTGTTTGGACTTACGTTTACCGGGAAATTTCATGGTCTGAACTGTGCAAAGAATACGGGCCGGGAATGGTAGCACAAACCCGGCCCGTAACGCGATCAGCGGCGAGTGGTGACCAGCGACACCATCATGTCGATGTGTTCAGGGGAGTCGTTAAGCGCCGGAATGTATTCGTATTTCGTTCCGCCCGCCTCCATGAAGAACTCTTTGTTCTGGACGGCAATCTCTTCCAGCGTTTCCAGACAGTCCGCCGAGAAGCCCGGCGACATCACCTGAATATGCTTCACGCCCTTCTCGCCCAGCATTTTAAGCGTTTCATCGGTATACGGCGTGAGCCACGGCTCGCGGCCAAAGCGCGACTGGAAGGTCATCATTACCTTCTCCGGCGGCAGGCCGAGCGCAGAGACCAGCTCGCGGGTCGTATCGCGGCAGCGCTGGGGGTAATCATCCCCTTCGTTGGCGAAACGCTGCGGAATACCGTGATAGGAAAGCAGCAGCAGATCCGGTTCGCCATGTTTTTCAAACGACGCGCGCACGCTGCTGGCGAGCGCCTGAATATACAGCTCGTTATCGGCGTAGTCGCGGATAAAGGTAATACCGGGAATACGGCGGCGGGTCGCCAGAATGCGCGCCAGTTCGTCCCAGACGGCAGCCACCGTTGAGCACGAATACTGCGGATAAAGGGCAAGCACCACGATGTGCTCAACGCCCTGCGCCAGCAGAGAATCGACGGCGCTGGCCAGCGAAGGCTTACCGTAGCTCATGCCGAGCGCAACGGGCATGTCCGGCAGACGGGCGGCCAGCGCTTTTTCCTGACGACGGCTGTAAACCATCAGCGGCGAGCCCTCTTCCATCCACACGGACTGATAGAGCTTTGCCACACGCGGAGAACGAATCGGCAGAATAACGCCACGCAGCAGTGGCCACCACAGCAGTCTTGGGGTATCCACGACGCGCGTGTCGCTTAAAAATTGTCGCAGGTAGCGTTTTACCGCCGCTGGAGTAGGTGCTTCTGGGGTGCCCAGATTGGCAAGCAGGATGCCGGTTTTCGCCTGACTCATTCACGCCTCTTAACCATTTGATAGGTTGTCAATTGTAGCGGAAATGCGTTTAAACGAAACCCATTGCTGTAATAGGTAAGATGAGAATTTTTCTCACCCGGGATTCCGGGTGAGAGAGGTGCGGTTAGCCGAGGATTTTTTCCAGCTCTGCACGTACGTCAGCCACGGCTTTGGTGCCGTCAACTTTTGCGTATTTGGTGTTACCCGCCTGCGCTTCTTTGGTGTAGTAGCCGATCAGCGGCGCGGTCATCTGATGGTATTCCACCAGGCGCTTACGCACGGTCTCTTCCTGATCGTCTTTACGGGTGGTCAGCTCTTCGCCGGTCACGTCGTCTTTACCTTCAACCTTCGGCGGGTTGAATTTAATGTGGTAAACGCGGCCAGAGGCAGCGTGTACGCGACGGCCAACGATACGGTCAACGATCAGCTCGTCCGGCACGTCGAACTCCAGCACGTAGTCCACGTTGATGCCCGCTTCTTTCATGGCGTCAGCCTGAGGAATGGTGCGCGGGAAGCCGTCCAGCAGGAAACCGTTGCGGCAGTCTTCCTGAGCAATGCGCTCTTTGACCAGCGCGATAACCAACTCGTCGGTCACCAGCTTGCCTGCATCCATGATGTCTTTAGCTTGTTTGCCCAGCTCGGAGCCAGATTTAACAGCGGCACGCAGCATGTCACCGGTAGAGATTTGCGGAATACCGTATTTCTCCATGATGAACTGAGCCTGAGTTCCCTTACCCGCGCCCGGAGCGCCAAGCAGAATAATACGCATTGCGAAAATCCCCTCAAATGTCGATTCAATTTTTCAAAAGCGCTAAACAATACCACCAGAATGGGTATCGCTCAAGGAAGGCGGGGAGGCTGAAACGGTTAATGAGGGGAGATAATTTGGGAGAGTGCGGTCTGGTGCCCTCACCCCGGCCCTCTCCCACGGGGAGAGGGAGAAGACCAGGGGAGACGTGGTCAGTTACGCCAGCAGCAGCGCATTCACACGTTTAATGAACAGGTTAGGATCTTCCAGGGTGCCGCGCTCGGCCAGCAGGGACTGATCCAGCAGCAGCTCAACCCACTCGGCGAAGCGGGCTTCGTCCTGAGTATCCGCCGCGCGTTTCACCAGCGAGTGATCCGGATTAAGCTCAAAGATATATTTCACTTCCGGCACGGCCTGGCCCGCCGCAGCGAACAGTTTCGCCATCTGGGTGCTCATTTCGTCCGCATCGGTGGTGACAATCGCCGGAGTATCGGTCAGACGGTGCGTGAAGCGCACCTCTTTCACGCGGTCGCCCAGCAGGGTTTTCACGCGCTCAACGAACGGCTCCAGCGCCTTCTCGGCTTCTTTCGCGCTTTCGTCCACTTCATCCGCCAGCTTGTCGATGGACTCGTCAGCTTTGGCAACGGACTGGAACGCCTTACCGTCGAACTCGGTCAGGTAGTTCATCATCCACTCGTCGATGCGGTCAGACAGCAGCAGCACTTCAATGCCTTTCTTACGCAGCAGCTCCAGGTGCGGACTGCTCTTCGCTGCCGCATAGCTGTCGGCGGTGATGTAGTAGATCTTCTCCTGCCCTTCCTTCATGCGGGAGACGTACTCTTCCAGCGACACGGTCTGTGCGGAGGAGTCGGTGTGCGTAGAGGCGAAGCGCAGCAGCTTAGCGATAGCTTCCACGTTCGCGGTGTCTTCCGCCGGACCTTCTTTCAGCACCAGGCCGAATTGTTTCCAGAAGGTCTGGTATTTTTCCGCGTCGTCTTTCGCCAGTTTTTCCAGCATCTGCAACGCACGTTTGGTCAGGGCGTTACGCAGATTACGGGTGACGGTGCTGTCCTGGAGGATTTCACGAGAGACGTTCAGCGGCAGATCGTTGGAGTCTATCAGGCCACGAACAAAGCGCAGATAGTTCGGCATGAACTGCTCGGCGTCGTCCATAATGAAGACGCGCTGCACGTACAGCTTCAGGCCGTGCTTGTGATCGCGGTTCCACATGTCCCACGGTGCCTGCGCCGGAATGTACAGCAGGCTGGTGTACTCCTGCTTCCCTTCCACGCGGTTGTGGCTCCAGGTCAGCGGGTCGGTAAAGTCGTGAGCGATGTGCTTATAAAACTCGTTGTACTCGTCGTCTTTGATTTCAGCCTTGTTACGCGTCCACAGCGCCTGCGCCTTGTTGATTTTCTCCCAGGAAACCACGGTTTCACCGTCTTTCTCTTCCTGTTTTTCAATCTCTACCGGCAGCGCGATGTGGTCGGAATATTTGCTGATGATGGAGCGTACGCGCCAGTCGTTCAGGAAATCATCTTCGCCTTCGCGCAGGTGGAGGGTGATTTCGGTGCCGCGATCCGCTTTGGTGATGTCATCAACGGTGTATTCGCCTTCCCCTTTGGATTCCCACAGCACGCCGTTCTCGGCGCTATCGCCTGCCGCGCGGGTGCGCACGGTGACTTTGTCCGCCACGATGAACGCCGAGTAGAAGCCCACGCCGAACTGACCGATCAGCTGGCTGTCTTTCGCCTGGTCAGAGCCCATGGACTCCAGGAACGCTTTGGTGCCGGATTTAGCGATGGTGCCGAGATGGTCGATCACCTCGTCGCGGTTCATCCCGATGCCGTTATCGGCAATCGTCAGGGTGCGGTTCTCTTTATTGAAAGAGACGCGCACGCGCAGCTCGCCGTCGCCTTCATACAGATCCGGGTTGGACAGCGCGCGGAAGCGCAGCTTGTCCGCCGCATCGGAGGCGTTGGAAATCAGCTCACGCAGGAAAATTTCTTTGTTGGAATACAGGGAATGGATCATCAGGTGCAGAAGCTGTTTCACTTCTGACTGGAAACCACGGGTTTCTTGTCCTTTCATCTAAGTCGACCTCAACAATGCCATTTAATGGGGTTGTAAAACGTTGAGTGAGAGATGGGGATAAGGGGGGAAATTTTCAAGCGGAGGCCGCGCACGCAGCCTCCGTTTGGTCAGAAAATAATCTTGTGACGTCCGGCCAGAGAGTGCGACAGCGTGGTGCCGTCGACCATCTCCAGCTCGCCGCCGACCGGCACGCCGTGGGCGATGCGGCTGGCGTCAACGCCGTACTGCGCGCACAGCTCGGCGATATAGTTGGCGGTTGCCTCCCCTTCCACCGTGGGGTTGGTGGCGAGGATCACCTCTTTGATCGTCTCGGACTCAAGACGCTGTTCAAGGCGATCGAGACCGATATCGTCCGGGCCAATGCCGTCCAGCGGGGAGAGGTGCCCCATCAGCACGAAATAGCGGCCGGAGAACTGCCCGGTTTGTTCGATGGCGTAGATGTCCGCCGGACTCTCCACCACGCAAATCTGGCCGTTTTCCTGACGACGCGGGTTCGTGCAGATGTTACAGACGTCCTGCTCGGTAAAGGTCCGGCAATCCGCACAGTGACCAATTTCTGACATGGCGCGAGTCAAAGCCTGCGCCAGGCGCATCCCGCCGCTGCGGTCGCGCTGCAATAGCGTAAACGCCATACGCTGCGCCGACTTCGGGCCAACGCCCGGCAGGCAGCGCAGAGCTTCCATTAACTGCGTGAGCAGCGGACTGGTTTGCATCAGAACGGCATCTTAAAGCCCGGCGGCAGCTGCATACCGCTGGAAACAGAGGCCATTTTCTCTTTCTGGGTTTCGTCGATACGGCGAGCGGCATCGTTAAACGCGGCTGCAACCAGATCTTCCAGCATCTCTTTGTCGTCTTCGAGCAGGCTCGGGTCGATTTCAACGCGACGGCAGTTATGCGCACCGTTGATGGTCACCTTGACCAGACCGGCACCGGATTCACCCGTGACTTCCAGCTGAGCGATCTCTTCCTGCATCTTCTGCATTTTTTCCTGCATCTGCTGAGCCTGCTTCATCAGGCCACCCAGACCGCCTTTTCCACCAAACATAGGCTTCTCTCTTCTTTCACGTTAAGGATTACAACCGTAAGTCAGACTCACGATCAAAGGGGGCGAATACTCTCTTCATCCAGATCGGCGTCGAAGAACCGGCGCAGGGTCTGGATGTTGTTATCCGCGATAATCGACTCGCGCGCCTGCGCGAGCTTCTCTTCATAAATCGCCTGTCGCCACTCGAGCGGCGTTTTCACCGCCGGATTATCATCTTCAATGATAGTCAATTCAACCGGCATGCCCTGTAAAGCGGCGAGCGCCTCGGCCAGCGCCTTTTGCGCGCCGGGGGAGTTGAGGTGCCGCTGGCCGGGACGCAGGTGCAGACGCACCTGATTGCCTTCCTGCTCTTTCCAGGCGTTCAGCGCGACCTGCTCCACCAGCTTCGGCAGTTGCAGTTTGCTGACCTCAGCGGCCCAGGCGTCGCGCGCGATGGACTCTTCGGCAAGCCTGGCGGAAAGCTCCGGCGTTTTTTCATGCTCCAGCGCCTTTTTCAGCGCTTTCGGCGTGGCGACCACTTCCTTGACCGTCTCAACAACGGTGGTCGCCTTCCAGCGGTAAGCCTCTTCTTTAGCCGGGGCTTTCTGCTCGAGCGCGGACGGTGCCGGGCGCGACTGTACGCGCTCCGTTACCGAAGCCAGTCGTTCAAGCGCGGCGTTGTTCACCGGCCGCGCTCTTCCTGGCGCTGCCGGTTCACTCTTTTTTGGTTTGGTTGCTCCCTGCGCACGTTGCAACTGGCTTCGTGCGGCAAGCACCGAACTGGTGGCATCCGACAGCGGCACGTTTTGCGGCGGCGGCGATGCCGGCTGCGGTGGCACCTGCTGCGGTGACATTACCGCGGTCGGCGCAACCGGCGCAAAGGACTGTCGGGGCGTTTCCGGCTCCGGCAAGGGCATACGCGGATGGAAAGCCAGCGCGCGCAGCAGCGTCATCTCAACGCCCATCCGGCGATCCGGCGCAAACGGCAGCTCTTTGCGGCCAATCAGCAGGGTTTGATAATAAAGCTGCACGTCAGCCGGCGGCACGGTGCGCGCAAGTTCACGCATCCGCTGCTCTATGGTTGCCATGTCCGCGCCAATGGCCGACGGGGACAGTTGCAGCATCGCCACGCGGTGCAGCAGGCTGAGCATCTCGACCAGCAGCGCTTCCCATTCAATGCCACGGGCGGCGGCATCGTTGACGAGCGTCATCACCCGCTCACCGTTGGCGGCGATCATCGCTTCGATAAGCGACAGCGCCTGATCGTCATCCAGCGTGCCGAGCATGGTGCTGACCGCGTCGGTGGAGAGCTTACCGTCACCGCTGGCAATCGCCTGATCGGTCAGGCTTAGCGCATCGCGCAGGCTGCCGTCCGCCGCACGGGCCAGCAGTTGCAGCGCGCGCGGTTCATGAACAATGTTCTCTTCATCGAGAATATGCTCAAGCTGAGCGCGGATCTGCTCAACGTCCAGCGCCTTCAGATGGAATTGCAGGCAGCGCGACAGGATCGTGACCGGCAGCTTTTGCGGATCGGTGGTTGCCAGCAGGAATTTAACGTGCGCAGGCGGCTCTTCCAGCGTTTTCAGCAGGGCGTTGAAGCTGTGGCGCGACAGCATGTGCACTTCATCGATCAGATAGACCTTGAAGCGGCCGCGCGCCGGGGCGTACTGCACGTTGTCGAGCAGATCGCGGGTGTCTTCCACCTTGGTGCGCGAGGCGGCGTCGATCTCGATCAGATCGACAAACCGCCCCTGCTCGATCTCGCGGCAGTTGTCACACACGCCGCACGGGGTGGCGGTGATCCCGGTTTCGCAGTTCAGACCTTTTGCCAGCAGACGGGCAATAGAGGTTTTACCGACGCCGCGGGTGCCGGAAAAAAGATAGGCGTGATGGATGCGACCTAGCGACAAGCCGTTCGCCAGGGCCGTCAGCACATGTTCCTGACCGACAACGTCAGCAAAGGTTTGTGGTCGCCATTTACGGGCTAACACCTGATAACTCATGGGCAGGCTCTGCAACGCTGGAAGGTGAATTAATGGAGGGGAATGCTATCACAACCTAACCCATTGAGCGAGGTTGTGAGATACGGGATTAATGACCCGGGAAAGGCACCAGGCTGTAGCTGGTAATACCCTGTTTTTCCAGGCGCTGCTCGCCGCCGAGATCGAACAGGTTGATGATGAATGCCGCGTCGGTCACTTCACCACCCAGACGACGGATCAGCTTGACGGTCGCTTCAATGGTGCCGCCGGTAGCCAGCAGATCGTCCACCACCAGCACTTTGTCGCCAGGCTTGATGGCATCAACGTGAATTTCCAGCTGATCGGTGCCGTATTCCAGCTCATAGCTCTCGGCGATGGTTTCACGCGGCAGTTTGCGCGGTTTACGCACCGGCACAAAACCCACGCCCATCGCCAGCGCAACCGGTGCGCCAAACAGGAAGCCGCGGGCTTCGGTACCTACTACTTTGGTGATCCCGGCGTTTTTATAACGCTCGACCAGCAGTTCAATGCTGAGCGCGTACGCTTTCGGGTCTTCCAGCAAGCTGGTGACATCACGGAAAAGAATGCCAGGCTTTGGATAGTCCTGGATACTTTTGATGCTATTTTTCAGATATTCAAGCTGCTGTGCAGTTGCGGTCATCGGTTTGTGCCTAAATGAAACAGTGTTACTCACGGCGCGCGACGAGTCGGTCAAAGTAACAGTTGTTTAACCTTTGACCAGGCGCACCTGTGCTCGAAAACGGTCGAATTTACTGGCTGCGCGCCATAATTGCAACCGCCATGATGAGGCTTCAGTGCTTTTGTTGCTTTTCATCAACCACGGGGATCCGCCACATGAAGATCAGCAGGCAGGCCAGGATCGCCAGCAGCAGAATACGCACCCACATCATTTTCACCAGCCATAACGAAACGGCGAAGGTGATCAGGATAAAGGCAATGGCGCGCGGCTTGGCCCCAGGCGGCATGGCCCGGTGTTTTTGCCAGTAGCGCAGGTAGCCGCCAAACCACGAGCGGTACAGGAGCCAGTGGTGAAAACGCGGCGATGAGCGGGCGAAGCACCAGGCGGCCAACAGGATGAACGGCGTGGTCGGCAGCAAGGGCAAAACCACACCTAGCGTACCCAGCACTACCGCGAGCCAGCCAATGATGATTAAAATAGTACGCTGCATAATGCGAATCGTTATCAAACTGAACGGCTACTTTACCACTGGAGAGCGCATTGAAAACAGCACTGCTTCTTGAGAAGCTGCAAAATCAGCTGATCGCTCTGCGGGCGCAGGCCACGCCGCTGATGGGACACGCCACGCTGAAACCGCGCTTTGACCGGCAGCTTTTCCGCACCCGCAGCACTCTCATTCAGGATTACCTTGCTGAGATGCAGGCCAACCTCGATGAGCTTCGCCACGCGGTTGAGCATGAACAGCAGGAACAGGTGGCGTGGCTTGCAGCGCATCTTACCGAGCAGATCACCGCCCTGCACCGCGAACTCGCCGCCTGGCCGCTACGGGCGTGGGACAGCGCCTCGCCTGGTCTGGAAAAATGGCAGCGCAAGCGGCTTGAGACCCAGGAGTTTGAGCGGCGTCTGTTTGAGATGAAGCGCGAGCGTGAAGCCCGCCTGAACAACAGCGAAACGCTGGAAGAGCAGCAGCTCTTAATGCGTGAAATCAGCGCGCTGCAAGGCCGTATCGTCCGCTGCCGTCAGGCGCTGGACGACATTGAGCGCATCATTGAACGCCTGACCCGTTAACAGGAGCCACACTGATGTCACTGGAAAATGCCCCCGACGAGGTCAAGCTGGCCGTCGATTTAATTATGCTGCTGGAGAATCATGAGATCCCGCCGGAGACGGTGCTGAAGGCGCTGGAGATTGTGCGGCGAGATTTTGAGGGAAAGGTGAAGGCCGGTTGCCCTCACCCTGGCCCTCTCCCTTGAGGGAGAGGGAAAATAGTTTAGGCGGGAGTCGGATCGTCACCCTTAATCTCGCGCTTCACTTCCGTATGCTCGTCACCTTTCTCGTTGCGCAGATGCACCTCAAGCTGGTTGAAGGCAATATTGATGTTGTTTTCACGGCACAGGCGGTCGATGGTGCGGTTCAGCTCGTCGACGGTGTAGCTGCGATCGCGCAGCTCACGCACGTATAACCGCAGCTCATGATCCAGCGTGCTCGGCCCAAACGTGGTGAAAAATACGTCAGGGGCAGGATCGTGCATCACTTTCGGGTGCGAGTTAGCCGCTTTCAGCAGCACCTCTTTGACCTTATCCAGATCTGAGCCGTAGGCCACCCCGAGGCGGATCACTACGCGGGTGGTGGTGTCGGAGAGCGACCAGTTGATCAGTCGCTCGGTCACGAAGGCTTTGTTCGGGATGATCACCTCTTTACGATCGAAGTCAGTGATGGTGGTCGCACGGATACGGATCTTGCTGACGGTCCCGGAGAAGGTGCCGATGGTGACGGTATCTCCGATACGCACCGGACGTTCGAACAGGATAATCAGGCCGGAGACAAAGTTACCGAAAATCTCCTGCAAGCCGAAGCCCAGACCCACCGACAGCGCCGCCGCCAGCCACTGAAGCTTATCCCACGAGACGCCCAACGAGCCGAATACCGTCATCGCCCCGACAATAATAATGACGTAGTTCAGGATGGTGGTAATGGCATACGACGCCCCCTGACGCAGGTTCAGCCTTGAGAGCACCAGCACTTCCAGCAGGCCAGGCAGGTTGCGAATCAACGCCCAGGCAACCACTGACGACACCAGCGCAAAGAGCAGGCTGCCCATGGTGACGCTTTTCATTACCGCAGCGCCCGCTTCGGTGCCGTTGTATTGCCAGAGGGTGATACTGTCGAGGTAGGCGAAGACGGTAATGAGATCAGACCAGATGGCCCAGAACATCACCGCAAACAGGGCGATCATCACCAGCATGGTAATACGCATCGTTTGCTGGTTGACCTGCTCCAGGGCAATGGTCGGCTCTTCCTGCGGCTCAGCCCCTTCAGCCCCCTCTTTAACCTGATGCTGTCGACGGGCAACAGCACGACGATAAGCGATGCGGCGCGCCGCCACGCTCAAACCACGCAGCACGGTCTGGAACAGCAGGTTCCACACAATCACCAGGTAGACCGTTTCAATCCAGCGGCCTGACAGACGAAGCGTGGTATAGAAGTAACCCGTTGCCGTCAGCACCATCAGCGCCAGCGGAATGAACGCCAGCACCGTTACGGTAACCAGACGAAGATTGTGGGACTCTTTATCACGCCAGCTGTCGCGGCACATCGGCCACATCAGGACGGCAATCAGCAGCAGGTTCAGCATAATCACCAGCTGTCCGAGCACGTCATCCATCAGATGCAGCGGAGAAAGCTCGGCCACAACGGACCAGAAGTGCAGCGGCAGCAGCGCGAGGCTAATGCGCACTATCTGGCGACGCCAGTGGCTGGTAAGTTTCTCCGGCATGTTGAAGTGGCGGACGGCGACGCCATCTTTTTCCAGCACTTTCCAGCACAGGCCAAACACCAGCCAGAACAGCGCCAGCTTTTTGCTGAACGCCCACAGCAGGTCGCTGATATTGAGCTGCATGGTCAGCAGGATCAGGCCGACGGCGAGGATCAGCAGGCAAACCGGCAGCGCGCGGATCAGATCGATCAGGATCGCTTTCGGCGTGTGCAGCTGGCTGTCGTTACGCAGTTGCCCCACTTCCGAGGCCAGCTTCGCCTGATACTGTTTCAGCCATTTCAAACGCCAGCGGATCACGCCGGCGATGAGCAGCAAAGGCAGGCCCGCCAGGAAGGCAATCATCACCGCAGGCCAGGCTTTCTCCCAGTTCACGGTAATTTTCATGCTTTTGATCTGGGATTTCAGCGTTTCAGGGAAAGATTTAAACCAGTCCCAGTCCATGGGTTTGTTGCTGTTCACCCAGAAAATCTGCTGGGTCAGGATCTCCTGTAGGCTTTTAGATACGCTCATCAGCTGCTGCTGGTTGATTTGCAGGTTAATCGCCATCATCAGCTGGTTGCCCAGCTGCTTATTAAGCTGATCGAGCAGTTCGCGGCGCATATCCACCACCTGCAATAGCGCATCGTGAACTTCACCGTTCACTTCACTTGAATGGCCCTCTTCCACTTTGGCAACAAACGTGTCGCTCTGGAACAGGGCATCGCGCTGCTGGTTAACGTCAAACTGTTCAAGACGTAAATCCGCAATGCGGTTGGTCATGTCTTCCAGCTCGTCGGCGGACGGCAGCGTCTGCTGCTGCTGGTAGAGAATGCGCGACAGCAGCAGGCTGCCCTTCAGGACGGCAATCTGCTCTTTGATATTACGCTCGGCCTGCAAAGCGCGATCCAGCCAGTTTTTGACTTTAATATTCTGCTGCACCAGCGCGCTGCCGCTTTCAGTTGCCTGAATCAGGCGTTCGCTCAGCTGGTGGTTAATCTCCAGCTCCTGCTTCACCAGCGGATTGGCCTGGATGCGCGCCGTTTCGTCTGGCGAGACCGCTTCCTGCGCCGTTTTTTCGGTCAGCGTCAGGCGCTTGCTGTTCACCGCTTCCTGCAACAGCTGAAGCTGATGCTCGAGCCGGTTGATATTCGCGTTCACGTAGTCACGCTGTTTTTGCAGCGCATCCTGCAACACCGTGTTGCCTTCCAGACTCTTACGCTGCTGTTCAATCTCCGCGTTCAGCAGTGTCTGCTGAATGTTCAGCAGCGTTTGCTGGCTCGGACGAAGCGCCCCTTCCCCCACGGTGATGCCATTCAGACGGTTACGTATCTGCTGGAGCTGTTGCGATGCGGAGTACATGGCGTTCTGCACGCGCTCAGGCTGGGTTTGCAGTGAAACCAGCTGGCTGTTGTAGGTCGAGAGATCGGACTGCGCCGTTTGCAAATCGTCCAGCAGCTGCGCCACGCGCGACTCAAGCTGGCGCAACGACAGGGTGGCGAGCGTTTTCCGGGTTTCATCATCGTTATCAACGTCGCTGAGCGCGTTCAGCGCCTCCGTTGCTTTACGCATGTTCTCCGGTGCCTGAGCAACCTTCTGCCGTAGCTGGGCCGTTTCGGCTTTGATACGATCGATCTTATCCAGCGTTTCCAGGGTTTCCGTCAGGTCCTGCTGAACGAGCTTTTCCTGAGCGGAGAGATCTTTCTGTTTATTCAGGGTGTCGAGTTGCGACTGAACCTCGGCACGCGTCGGAACGTCACTGCCGTTGTCTGCACGGGCCCAGGAATGCGGTGCGGCTGCAAAGAAAAACAGCAGGATCAAAAAAACGGCCAGAACAGAATGTGTCGAGCGATAGGTGTGCAGCATAGTCGTGAATGTGATCTGAGAAATGACCGAAAATAGTCGGGCGTGAAGAATATCACGCCCGCCTGAAGCAGAATAGCGGGAAGGTTATCCTCTAAGACATTTCCTGGACAGGTTCAGGCAGTCAGCGGCGGTTCCTTGCTGCGGAGAGTCGGACAAAGCTGGCACATCTCAAGGAAGATCGCGACGTAGCTGCGCGCCTCTGCTTTCAAATCAAACGACTGCGGGGCAAAAAGCCAGTTTTCCATCAGGCCGGAAATATAGCTGCGCATCAGGATCGCCGCCCGGCGCGTTAACAGCGTGGCGGGAAGCATGTCGGCCTGCATACATTCCTTAAGAACCTGCTCGATGCGATCGTAGCTTTCCAGACACAGGTCGCGCTGTGCCTGCTGAACCACCGCCATTTCGCCAACGAATTCACATTTATGGAAAATGATTTCCATCATCAGACGTCGGCGTTCTTCCACAACGGTCGCTTCAAGGATATATACTAATATTTCTCTTAATACTGAGAGTGGATCGTGAGGGAATTTTGCCCGATACTCAGTCTCAAGATCGCTAATGCTGGACTCTGAAAGCTCCCAGATTTCACCAAACAGATCTGACTTGTCTTTAAAATGCCAGTAAATCGCTCCCCGCGTGACGCCCGCGGCCTGAGCAATCTGCGCCAGCGAGGTTGCCGAAACACCCTGCTGTGAGAACAAACGCATTGCCACATCCAGAATGTGTTGTCGGGTTTCCAGCGCTTGTTGTTTGGTTTTTCGTGCCATACGTTGATGAATTTACAGGAGTCAGATTTACATACATTTATGAATGTATGTACCATAGCATGACGATAATATAAACGCAGCAATGGGTTTTTAGACTCAGGACCCTTGATCAATTTGAAATCGGACACTCGAGGTTTACATATGAACAAAAACAGAGGGTTAACGCCTCTGGCGGTCGTTCTGATGCTCTCAGGCAGCTTAGCGCTTACAGGATGTGACGACAAAGAGGCTCAACAAGGAGCTCAGCAGGTGCCAGAAGTTGGCGTGGTGACGCTCAAATCCGAACCTCTCCAGATGACAACAGAACTACCGGGCCGCACCAGCGCCTACCGCATTGCGGAAGTGCGTCCGCAGGTGAGCGGTATTATCCTGAAACGTAACTTCACCGAAGGCGGTGATGTCAAAGCAGGTGAGTCTCTGTATCAGATTGATCCAGCAACCTACCAGGCGTCTTATGAGAGCGCTAAAGGCGATCTGGCGAAAGCAGAAGCGGCAGCCAAAATTTCGCAGCTGACGTTGAATCGTTACAAGAAACTGCTCGGCACGCAGTACATCAGCCAACAGGATTATGATTCTGCCCTGGCCGATGCTCAGCAAGCCAACGCGGCCGTTGTGGCGGCGAAAGCGGCGGTAGAAACCGCGCGTATCAACCTGGCCTACACCAAAGTGACCTCCCCTATCAGCGGTCGTATTGGTAAATCTGCCGTCACCGAAGGTGCGCTGGTGCAGAACGGTCAGACCAACGCGCTGGCCACCGTGCAGCAGCTTGACCCGATCTACGTTGACGTTACCCAGTCCAGCAACGATTTCCTGCGTCTCAAACAGGAGCTGGCCAGCGGTCAACTGAAACAGGAAAACGGTAAAGCCAAGGTTGAACTGGTTACCAACGACGGTATCGAGTTCTCGCAGACCGGTACACTGGAATTTTCTGATGTGACCGTCGATCAGACCACCGGCTCAATCACCATCCGGGCCATTTTCCCGAATCCGGATAAAACGCTGCTGCCGGGTATGTTCGTACGCGCGCGTCTGGAAGAAGGGACGAACCCAACCGCCATTCTGGTTCCTCAGCAGGGTGTGACCCGTACGCCACGCGGCGATGCGAGCGCGCTGGTTGTGGGAGCCGATAACAAAGTCGAAACGCGCAATATCACCGCAACGCAGGCAATTGGCGACAAGTGGCTGGTAACGAAAGGTCTGAAAGATGGCGATCGCGTGATTGTAACCGGTTTGCAAAAAGTTCGTCCTGGCGCGCAGGTCAAAGCTCAGGAAGTGAAATCTGACGACAAACAACAAGCGTCCGCCGCTGGCCAGTCAGAACAAACCAAGTCTTAACTTAAACAGGAGCCGTTAAGACATGCCTAATTTCTTTATCGATCGCCCCATATTTGCGTGGGTGATCGCCATTATCATCATGCTGGCCGGGGGACTTGCGATCCTGAAGCTGCCTGTTGCGCAATATCCAACGATTGCGCCACCAGCAGTAACGATCTCCGCAACCTACCCGGGCGCTGATGCAAAAACGGTGCAGGATACCGTTACGCAGGTTATCGAACAGAACATGAACGGTATCGATAACCTCATGTACATGTCCTCAAACAGTGACTCAACCGGTACGGTTCAGATCACCCTTACCTTTGAATCCGGTACGGATGCGGACATTGCGCAGGTTCAGGTGCAGAACAAGTTGCAGCTGGCGATGCCCCTGCTCCCGCAGGAAGTGCAACAGCAGGGCGTGAGCGTCGAGAAATCGTCCAGTAGCTTCCTGATGGTTGTCGGCGTGATCAACACCAACGGCACCATGACGCAGGAGGATATTTCCGACTACGTGGGCGCCAACATGAAGGATGCCATCAGCCGTACGTCCGGTGTGGGTGACGTTCAGCTGTTCGGTTCTCAGTACGCGATGCGTATCTGGATGGATCCGAATAAGCTGAACAACTTCCAGCTGACGCCGGTTGACGTGATCAACGCCATCAAAGCACAGAACGCCCAGGTTGCCGCCGGTCAGTTAGGCGGTACGCCGCCGGTGAAAGGCCAGCAGCTTAACGCGTCTATCATCGCGCAAACGCGTCTGACCTCTGCGGATGAGTTCAGCAAAATTCTGCTGAAGGTGAATCAGGACGGTTCTCAGGTTCGCCTGCGTGACGTGGCGAAAGTGGAGCTGGGCGGCGAGAACTACGACGTTATCGCGAAGTTCAACGGCAAGCCGGCATCTGGTCTGGGTATCAAACTGGCGACCGGCGCGAACGCCCTGGACACCGCGACGGCTATCCGTGCCGAGCTGAAGAAGATGGAACCGTTCTTCCCGTCAGGTCTGAAAATCGTTTATCCGTATGACACGACGCCATTCGTAAAAATTTCGATTCACGAAGTGGTAAAAACCCTGGTTGAGGCGATCATCCTCGTCTTCCTGGTTATGTACCTGTTCCTGCAAAACTTCCGCGCGACGCTGATCCCAACCATCGCCGTACCGGTTGTATTGCTCGGGACCTTCGCGGTTCTGGCGATATTTGGCTACTCAATAAACACCCTGACGATGTTCGGGATGGTGCTCGCCATCGGCCTGCTGGTGGATGACGCCATCGTGGTGGTCGAAAACGTCGAGCGTGTGATGGCGGAAGAAGGCCTACCGCCGAAGGAAGCGACCCGTAAATCGATGGGTCAGATCCAGGGCGCGCTGGTCGGTATCGCGATGGTACTGTCTGCGGTGTTTATCCCGATGGCCTTCTTCGGTGGCTCAACGGGTGCGATTTACCGTCAGTTCTCCATCACCATCGTGTCAGCGATGGCGCTGTCGGTGCTGGTTGCGCTGATCCTGACGCCAGCCCTGTGTGCGACGATGCTGAAGCCGATTCAGAAAGGCGGTCACGGCGAGCACAAAGGGTTCTTCGGCTGGTTTAACCGCATGTTTGATAAGAGCACGCACCACTACACCGACAGCGTAGGGAACATTCTGCGCAGCACCGGTCGTTACCTGCTGCTCTACATCATCATCGTGGTAGGGATGGCCTTCCTGTTCGTTCGTCTGCCAAGCTCGTTCCTGCCAGATGAAGACCAGGGCGTGTTCCTGAGTATGGCTCAGCTTCCGGCCGGTGCGACGCAAGAGCGTACGCAGAAAGTGCTGGATGAGATGACCGACTATTTCCTGACTAAAGAGAAAGACAACGTCGAATCCGTGTTTGCGGTTAACGGCTTTGGCTTCGCGGGTCGTGGTCAGAACACCGGTATTGCCTTCGTTTCCCTGAAAGACTGGTCTGAACGTCCGGGCGACGAGAACAAAGTTGAAGCGATTACCGGCCGTGCAATGGCTACCTTCTCGCAGATTAAAGACGCGATGGTCTTCGCCTTTAACCTGCCAGCGATCGTGGAACTGGGTACGGCGACCGGCTTCGACTTCCAGCTGATTGACCAGGGCGGTCTGGGCCACGAAAAACTGACTCAGGCGCGTAACCAGCTGTTTGGCGAGGTGGCAAAACACCCTGACCTGCTGGTGGGCGTGCGTCCTAACGGTCTGGAAGATACGCCGCAGTACAAAATCGATATCGACCAGGAAAAAGCGCAGGCGCTGGGTGTGTCCATCAGCGACATCAACACCACGCTGGGTGCAGCCTGGGGCGGTAGCTACGTCAACGACTTCATCGACCGCGGTCGCGTGAAGAAAGTGTACGTCATGTCCGAAGCGCAGTACCGCATGCTGCCGAACGATATCAACAACTGGTACGTTCGCGGTAGCGATGGTCAGATGGTGCCGTTCTCATCCTTCTCAACGTCACACTGGGAATACGGTTCGCCGCGTCTGGAGCGTTATAACGGTCTGCCATCGATGGAAATCCTCGGTCAGGCAGCGCCAGGTCGAAGCACCGGTGAAGCCATGAACCTGATGGAAGAGCTGGCCAGCAAACTGCCTGCGGGTATCGGCTACGACTGGACCGGCATGTCCTATCAGGAACGTCTGTCCGGTAACCAGGCCCCTGCCCTGTACGCCATTTCACTGATTGTGGTGTTCCTGTGTCTGGCGGCACTGTACGAGAGCTGGTCGATTCCGTTCTCCGTTATGCTGGTGGTTCCGCTGGGGGTTATCGGTGCGCTGCTTGCCGCAACGTTCCGTGGGCTGACCAACGACGTATACTTCCAGGTGGGCCTGCTGACAACCATTGGCTTGTCGGCGAAGAACGCGATACTTATCGTCGAATTCGCCAAAGATCTGATGGAGAAAGAAGGTAAAGGCCTGATTGAAGCTACTCTGGAAGCGGTTCGTATGCGTCTGCGTCCAATCCTGATGACGTCCCTGGCGTTTATCCTGGGCGTTATGCCGCTGGTTATCAGTTCAGGTGCAGGCTCCGGCGCGCAGAACGCGGTAGGTACAGGCGTTATGGGCGGTATGGTCACCGCGACGGTGCTTGCGATCTTCTTCGTACCGGTGTTCTTTGTGGTGGTTCGTCGCCGCTTCAGTCGTAAGAATGAAGATGTTGAGCACAATCATTCGGTAGAACATCACTGATACCGGTTTCACATGATAAAAAGGCCGCATTTGCGGCCTTTTTCATTTTCAGAAAAGATCATAAAATAGACCTATTGTCGTTCTATTTATTTTCTTCTTTTTTATAAGGCCTGGCATAATAGGCCGAAAATCAATACGAAGAACTCAGCATTCTTTTATTATCATTTCGCGGCGTAAATTATTCGGACTATTCCTAACTCAGAGAAAATATCTGAGATATCTGGTTCCGGACTTCACATCAAACTTTGCGCTAACTCAATGAATTTTAAGGAACCGATAAAAAACTGCGTTTTTTACTGATTAACGCGTTCCCTGCTAAAGGAACATTTGCGTAAAGGCTCGCACAGTAACGTTTTAATTGTAATTTTTCGTAATAGCGCGATGAAATCTTGATCAGAGTGGCTTATAGTTAGAGTTATCAGGAACACAGCTCCCGTGTAGCTAAGCAAGTTGTATCCATCCCGACATGATGTTCGGTGAGTAAAAAATCACTCAGAAGGGGATGCGCTATGGACGAGTACTCGCCAAAAAGGCATGATATCGCGCAGTTGAAATTTCTCTGCGAATCCTTGTACCATGACTGCCTCGCCAATCTTGAAGAAAGTAACCATGGCTGGGTGAACGATCCAACGTCTGCTATCAATTTACAGCTAAACGAGCTGATTGAGCATATCGCTACCTTCGCACTTAATTATAAAATTAAGTACAATGAAGATAATAAGTTGATAGAGCAAATTGATGAATACCTGGACGACACCTTTATGTTGTTCAGCAGCTACGGCATTAACGCACAGGATTTGCAGAAATGGCGTAAATCAGGAAACCGTCTATTTCGCTGCTTCACGAATGTCAGCAGAGCTAATCCGGTTAGTCTTTCCTGTTAAAATTATTACAATTACTAAGGTGAATTTATGTCTGATAAACCATTAACTAAAGTCGATTATTTGATGCGCCTGCGACGCTGCCAGTCAATTGACACACTCGAGCGGGTTATTGAGAAAAATAAATACGAGCTGTCCGATAATGAACTGGCGGTATTTTATTCAGCTGCCGACCATCGTCTTGCTGAACTGACCATGAATAAACTGTATGACAAGATCCCCACTTCGGTGTGGAAATTTGTTCGTTAATCGTTGAAAAGAGACTGTAAAGGCACTACGCCCGTTGTTAAGCTGAATTTACCTTCGAACTACGCTTCAAGTGCAAACACCAGGTTCCCGTGTAAAACGTATCTATGCTCAAGAATGTTGTGACTACCGTCACAGCCCTTTTTAGGGAACGTTCCCTTTCTGGCTAATCCTCTTTACGCTACGTAAAACGATTCCAGTGAGGTTCCCATGAGTGACGAAAAACAGAAGATGATTGCAGGTGAATATTACCGCCCTGGCGACGACACGTTAAGGGCTGACCGTTTACGCGCGCGTCATCTTATTCACCGCTATAACCATACCGCCCCCGATGAGAAAGCCGAACGACGCGCCTTGTTAGCTGACCTGCTGGGTCAAAGCGAAGGCGCCTACATAGAGCCGAGCTTCCGCTGCGACTACGGCTATAACATCTACCTGGGCAACAATTTTTACGCTAACTTCGACTGCGTTATGCTGGACGTCTGCCCTATCCGCATTGGCGATAACTGTATGCTCGCGCCGGGAGTGCACATCTATACGGCCACGCATCCCCTGGACGCGACCGCGCGTAACAGCGGACTTGAATATGGCAAACCGGTCACCATAGGCCACAACGTCTGGATTGGCGGACGGGCGGTCATTAACCCGGGCGTGACCATTGGTGATAATGCGGTTGTCGCGTCCGGTGCGGTTGTGACCAAAGACGTGCCGGCCAATGCGGTCGTGGGCGGAAATCCCGCGAAAATCATTAAAATGCTCTAAGGCCCCCCTGAGTAACTGTTATGCTTTTTCCCGGCATAACTGTTACTTTCCACGCCTGACCCCCTCTCATAAAATAGGCAGATCACCTGTATTTTCAATATGTATAAAGGCAAAAAATGACAGAGATACAGCGCCTGCTTACCGCCACCATCGACGATCTCAATGCCCGCGAAAAGCGCGACAATCGCCCGCGCTTTAGCATCAGCTTTATCCGTAAACACCCCGGACTGTTCGTTGCGATGTACGCCGCCTGGCTGGCGACGCTTATCGTCATGCTGCGGTCTGAAACGCTGGTCGATTCCGTCTGGCTGCTGGTTGTGCTGTTCGTGGTGTTTAACGCGTTCTTCTTTTTCGACGTTAACCCGCGCTACCGGTATGAAGATATCGACGTGCTAGATTTCCGCGTGTGCTACAACGGCGAGTGGTACAACACGCGCTACGTGCCGCCCGAGCTTATTGACAGCATCATGCGCTCACCTTCAGTCGAGGCCGGGCTTAAAGAGAAGCTGCAAAAAATGGTGGCGAGGAAGGGAGAGCTTTCGTTTTATGACGTTTTCACGCTCTCTCGCCCTGCTAACGGCTAGCAGGGCTGTTGCCGGAGAAGAGGCGCTAAGCATCCGCTTAGCGCCTTTTTTTACGTCCCTGTACGGCCTTAAAGCGCGGATTGGATTTGCAAATAACGTACAGACGCCCTTTGCGCCTGACGATCTGGCAATCCGGATGCCGTTGCTTTGCGCTACGCAGCGAGTTAAGTACCTGCATGGTTAGCCTCGCTTCGCATCAAGAAAGCCGCCAAAACGCTTGCGGAAGCGCGCCGCGCTGCCGTCCGTGGAGAAGGTCTTCTGCTTCCCGGTATAAAACGGATGCGATTTTGATGAGACATCAAGGGTGACGTAAGGATACGTTTCGCCGTCGAGCTCGATTTCCCGGTCCGTCTTGATGGTTGAGCCAACGCGGAAGTATTCATTAGCCGTGGTGTCGTGGAACACAACGGTGCGATAGGCTGGATGGATATTCGGTTTCATATCTGACTCTCGTGTATTGTTATAACATAACAAAATACTAGCCGAGCCTTGCTGCAAAAACAACCCCCAGGACGATCCAGCGCACTTTTGGCTTTTATACAAAGGCGGATTCAGATACCTGCCTGCGACTTTCGCATGCTATAACTATATCATTTAGCACTAAAATCTTTCTCCTCTGGCGCGCAAACTCACTGCCCTTCATGGGAAAATGGGAAGGAAAAACGGCATGCGAACCCGACATCTGGTGAGCCTGGTCACGGGCGTACTGATCATTTCTGTGCTGGTCCCCGTTTGCCTCAGTATCTGGCTGGCGCATCGTCAGGCAGAGGAAAAGTTTGTGGAGGCGCTGGACGGCTATGCCTCGCGCGTCCTGATCCGTACCGACAGAGTTGTCGTGCAGGCTAAACAGGCGCTCACGCACCTACAGTCGTTCAACGCCCCGCCCTGCACTCCCTTGCATTTACGTGAAATGCGCCGGGTCGCGTTCTCCTGGCGCTATGTTCAGGAAGTGATGTATGTCGATAACCTGAAGCCGCTCTGCTCTTCCCTGGAACAGTCGAGTAATACGGATGCTCTGCCGCCTCCGGTGCGCATCACCGAGGACGGTTACAGCACGTGGCTCACCTCGCAAAACGACCTCGGCATTCACCGCTATATGGTGGTGATCGGGAAAGGGCATTATCTGGTGATGGTCGATCCGGCATCGCTTGTAGATGTCGTTCCGTTCGGCGAAATCTCGATGGATGCCGCCCTGGTGGGCAACACGACACAGCGCATATTTGCCAGAAGTCATGTCCTCGATCCGCATATCCTCTCGATTGTTAAGGATCGGCAGGAGATGACGAGCGTTCAGTACAACGGCTCGATGTACATTCTGAAGCCCGTGCCCGAGCTGGGGTTTACCGTCATTGCCTGGGCCTCGCTGAAGCCGCTGGCGGAAGCCTGGCACCAGCAGCTGCTCATCTGGCTGCCGGCTGGCGTGCTGATTAGCCTGGCGGCGGCCCTGATTGTTCTGCGGATCCTCCGCCGGCTACAGTCTCCGCGTAACCGCCTTATGGACGCGATAAACAACCGGGAGATCCAGGTTCACTATCAGCCCATCGTGGCGCTGTGCAGCGGCAAACTGGTAGGAGCCGAAGCGCTGATGCGCTGGCCGCAGCCGGATGGCAGCAACCTGTCGCCAGATATATTTGTCCCTCTGGCTGAGCAAACGGGGCTGATTTCCCAGTTAACGCTGCTGGCAATCGATAAGATTTTCGACGAGCTGGGCGACTGGCTGCATCATCATCCGGAGCTGCACATTTCCGTTAACCTGGCCCCAGCCGATTTAACGTCCGTGGAGCTGCCGCGCCTGCTGAGCCAGCTGCTGAACAAATGGAAAGTCCACCCGCAGCAGATTGCGCTGGAGTTAACCGAGCGCGGCTTCGCCGATCCCGCCGTCAGCGCCCCGGCCATCGCGGCGTTTCGCCGTGCCGGACACGCCGTCTACATTGACGATTTTGGTACAGGCTACTCCAGCCTGAGCTATCTCCAGGATCTGGATGTCGATACCCTGAAGATCGATAAATCTTTCGTGCACGCGCTGGAGTATAAAAACGTCACTCCGCACATTATCGAAATGGCAAAATCGCTCGAGTTGGCGATGGTGGCAGAAGGCATCGAAACGGAAGGACAGATTGCCTGGCTGCATCGCCACGGCGTGCAGTACGGACAGGGCTGGTACTACAGCAAGGCGCTGCCTGAGGCGGAATTCATTCTCTGGGCCGAGCGCAATCTCAACAGCGGCTCCGCCTGAGCGGAGCCGGTGCTTTTATTCAGCCGTTCTGCTGCCAGCAGAAGGTGTAGCGCAGCTGCCGGTTTTGCAGAAGGAAGTCCGGCGCCACGCTCGGGCTCCAGGAATCATCTCCCCCTACGCCCATGTGGAAGGCGTCCAGGTTCAACCAGCAACCCGGCTCTTTCCGTAGCAGATGCTGATGCGTTGTCTCATGCAGCTGCTGCTGGCTGTAGCGGCTCACGGAGAAATGGAACCGCCCCTGCAACCGATGCGCGCCAAACGCCAGCTCGCGGGTGTCGCAGCGCAGGCCGTTCTCCGTCGGGAAGATATACGGCGTGTGCATGGCTTCCAGCGGAAGCGTCCAGCGCCCCTGCTGCGCCGCCAGCTTTCTGTCCGGATAATTTTCCAGCGGCCCCAGCCCCAGCCAGCGCACGGTTTCCGGGATATCCACCAGCATAACGCTCAGGCCCACGCGAGCAGGCTCGGGAATATCAGACGCTACCGTCACCTGCACGTCACCGTGCAGCGCGCCGCGATCGTCAATCCGCCAGATCTTACGGCTGACAAACAGCGCTTTCCCCCGGGATTCCCAGACGTGCTGCGTGGTCACCACCACCTCACGGGCGTGCTCCTCCGCTTCACACTGGAGAAGGCGCGGCGACATCTCATACATCCCCGCCGCCTTCCAGCGCTCCACCCATGCGTTCGGATCGATGCGGGTCGCCTCGCTGACGCCGATATCATTGTCCAGCGGCGCGCGGGTAAAGTTATCCGTTAGCGGAGAACGGAGCGTTTCAGCCCCCGCGTTCCACCACTGGGTCAGGTTTCCGGTAAGGCGGCTAAACTGCCAGCGCTGCTGCTGATGGACAATCTCCAGCGCCTCGCCGCACGTGGTTAGCTGCGGGGCCGTACCTTCCACATTCGCGGGCGCAACGTACAGCGGGGCCGGGAGCGGCCACTGATCCCAGGCACAACGGTGGCCGGACGGCGACCACGGCGTCTCCTGCGGCTGGACGACTTCCAAATTGAGCCAGACCTCACCCGGCTCAGCGGCAAATTCAGGCAGCGGGATCTCAATGCGTTGCGCCTCCTGGGGCGCGACAGAAAGCGTCATGCCGCCACAAACCACTACCGCACCGTCACGCGCCACCGACCATTGCAGACGTTCGTTGTCGGTATGACGGAACAGATAATCGCTCTGTACCTCGACGACCAGCGGAGAGGTGCTCACCAGCGTAAAGGTAAAGAACTGCTGGGCACGCTGCGCCTCGAAAAGGGCGGGATGCGGGGTGCGATTGGGGAACACCAGCCCGTTGAGGCAGAACTGACGATCGTTGGGCTTATCGCCAAAATCGCCGCCGTAGGCCCAGAATGCCGCGCCATTTTCCTCTTTTTTGGTTAATGCCTGATCGACCCAGTCCCAGACAAAGCCCCCCTGCAACCGGGGATGGCTGCGGAATGCGTTCCAGTAGCTGGCAAAGCCGCCAAAGCTGTTGCCCATCGCGTGGGCATACTCGCACAGGATCAGCGGACGGGTTTCGTCCGGCATGCCGATCCACTTTTTAATCGACCACTTTGGCACCGCCGGGAACGGCTGATCCTGATCGACGCGGGCATACATCGGGCAAATAATATCGGTTGCCGCCGTACTGGCGCCGCCGCCTTCATATTGCACCGGACGCGTGGGATCGGTGGTTTTCAGCCAGCGGTACAGCGCATCGTGGTTCGCTCCATGACCAGATTCGTTCCCCAAAGACCAGATGATGACTGACGGATGGTTCCGGTCCCGCTGCACCATACGCGTTACGCGCTCGCTCATGGCGGGCAGCCAGCGCGGATCGTCCGCCAGGCGGCTCATCGGCACCATGCCATGGGTCTCGATATTCGCCTCATCAACCACGTACAGGCCATAGCGATCGCAAAGCGTGTACCATAGAGGATGGTTCGGATAATGCGAGCAGCGCACGGCGTTGAAGTTATGCTGCTTCATCAGTTCAATGTCGCGGCGCATGGTCGCCTCATCCATCACCTGCCCCTTCTCAGGATGATGTTCGTGACGGTTCACGCCGCGGATCAGCAGCGGCTTGCCGTTGAGCTTCAGCAAACCATTGCTGATTTCGACGCGCCTGAAGCCGACATCGCAGGCTTCGGTCTCCAGCACACTGCCCTGCGCATCACGAAGCGACATTGTCAAACGATAGAGTTCTGGTGTTTCGGCGCTCCACAGCGCGGGATCGTTCACGGGTATCGCAACCGTGAGCCGCTCCGCCCAGCTGCCGCGTTCATCAACGATGGCCGATCCTGGCTGCTGCGTGGTTTGCGCGCAGGCTTCGCCGTTACGCCACAGGGTAAACGCCACCTCGCATTCGGCGTAGCGTGAGCCTTCCAGCGCCACGTCAACCCGGAGTATCGCCCGATCGCATTCGGCATTCAGATCGGTCACGACCTGATAATCGGCAATCCGCGTTTCCGGCTTATGCAGCAGCGAAACGTCACGGAAAATGCCGCTCATCCGCCACATGTCCTGATCTTCCAGGTAGCTTCCGTCGCACCAGCGTAACACCATCACCGCCAGGCGGTTCTGCCCCGGTCGCAGCACCGCGCTAAGGTCAAACTCCGCGGGCAGACGACTGTCCTGCGAATAGCCCATCCACTGGCCGTTACACCACAGATGAAAAGCGGAATTGACCCCGTCGAAAATAATGCGGGTCTGTCCGCTGCGCGGCCAGGCGTCATCCACCTCAAATGTGAGCGAGTAACAGCCGGTAGGGTTTTCAGCCGGAACATACGGCGGGTTCACATTTATCGGATAGGTGACGTTGGTATAAATGGGGGTATCAAATCCCTCCATCTGCCAGTTCGACGGCACGGGCATCTCAACGGCGTCAGCAAGTTCGTCCGCTACCCAGGCCTCGGGAACCTGCTCTGGCGCGGCGAAAAAGCTGAATTGCCAGACGCCGTTAAGCGTGCGCTTGCTCAGCGAAGGCTTATCCTCCCGGGCGAGAATTTCATCGCGCCAGCTATGAAAAGGCGCGTGTGCGGCCAGACGGTTCCATTGCGTCACGCCGGGGTTTTCCCAGTCACGACGAGCCAGAAGTGCGCTGAGGGTCAGCAGTAATGCAGAAGACATATCAACCTCTTTGCGAAGCGCTCACAATTTTAGTCAACATGCCCTGGTAAACGGTGGTGGTAAAGACTTTGATCGTCACCAGGCGAGCCCGATCACAAAAGCGCTAGCTGCGCGCCAGTTTCTCCGCCAGCAGCGCCAGCGTTCGTAGCTGCTGCGCCAGATCTTCACGATCGGCCTGCTGCGTCGCGTGCGGCGCGGTGGAGTGACGAACGATCAGCGTAACGGGAAGCTGTTTTTGCCAGCGTTCGTCGTGAGGAGTGGGCGCCAGGAGCCACTCCACGCTGCGCTCACCGGCCTCGCGGAACGCCTGCCGAATGGTGGTCAGCGGGGGTGAAAACCATGCGCTGTCGGCCGTATCATCAAATCCGACCACCGAGATCTGACCCGGTACCGCAATCCCTTTTTCCGCACAGGCGCGTATAACGCCGAGCGCCATCTGATCGTTCGCAACGAGGATCGCGTCGGGCAGCGCCGGGCCCGATAAAAGCTGATGCCCTTTCTCGTAGCCGGAGGCCGCGCTCCAGTCGCCCTGCGCCACTGCAAACGCCTCAACGCCGGACTGAGCGAGCGCGGTTTTCCATCCCGCCAGACGCGCCCGAGCAGAGACGGAACTTTCCGGACCGGCGAGCAGCGCAATTCGCCGGTGCCCCAGCGAAAGCAGATGCTCCGCCCCCAGACCAGCCCCCTGTTCGGCATTGAACACGAGGCTGTTCACCCTGGCTAAGGGGGAAACATCGAGAAAAAGAACCGGGATCGGCGAAGCCATTTCCTGAAGCATTTCTGCCTGTGCATCTTCCAGCGGAACGTTCACCAGCAGCGCCTCCACGCGCTGCGCCAGTAACTCCTGCAAAGCAGCCTGACACTGCGCGGGCTGTTCCACCATAGAGATGAGCACGCTTGCCCCCTGCTCCACTGCCCGGGATTTTACGGCTGAGACGATTTGCGACGGCGCATGCAGCGCCAGATCGGTCGTTATCAACCCGAGCGTGCGGGTGCGTTTCCCGGCCAGCTGCTGCGCGCCACGGTTAGGCACATAGTGTAGCGCCGCCATGGCCTGGCGGACCTTTTCCCGCGTGCGGGCAGAAACGTGTTCCGCGTCGTTAATCACCCGGGAAACGGTCTGATAAGAAACGCCCGCCTCGCGGGCAACGTCATAGAGAGTGATCGCTTTCATACATTCTGGCGTCGCAAAAAGTGTAGCCACTATTCTGACACAGTTACGCCATTATAGCCTGTGAGCGCTTCGCAAAATTAGACAATCCGCTCCGGCTGCGGTGCTTTCTGAACGCGCGGCCGGTGGCGAAACCACGGCAAACAGAGCTGGATCAGCGGGCCGATAGTTAACGCATACAGCACGGTTCCAACGCCAAACGCTCCCCCGAGGAGATAGCCGATGATTAACACGCTCACCTCGATCGCGGTACGCACGCTGCGAATCGACCAGCCCAGCCGGGCGTGTATACCGGTCATCAGGCCGTCGCGCGGGCCAGCACCAAAACCCGCCCCGATATACATCCCGGTGGCAAGGGCGTTAACCACAATGCCCGAAACCAGCAGGATAATGCGCACGGGCAGCGAGGTGAGTTCCGGGATCAGCGCCATTGACGCATCAGCCGCCAGGCCGATACAAATCACGTTACTGACCGTACCCAGCCCCGGAAGCTGACGCAGCGGGATCCACAGCAGCAGCACCGCTGCTCCGGTTAAAATAATCACCGTGCCGATGCTCATCCCGGTCTGGATGGCGACGCCAAGGTGAAAGACATTCCAGGGGTCTACCCCCAGATCCGAACGAATAAACATCGCGGTTGAAAGCCCGTACAGGCCTAAACCGACATAAAGTTGTACCAGACGACGTACCATTTTCTCTTCTCCGAAGAACCCGGTTCCATCTTCGGTGAAAATGGCACTATGATTAATGTCCAGTTTTCAAATAGTGGACTGCTCATGTCATCACGTCGTTTTGGTAGCCAGTCTCTGGTTCGCCTGTTAGGGCACTGGCAGCAAGCCTCTTCCCGCACCCCGCTGTGGCGCCAGCTGGCTGACGCGCTACGCCTGTTGATTCTGGATGGCAGGCTGGCGCTAAACACTCGCCTGCCCGGAGAGCGGGAGCTGGCCGCCGCACTGGACGTCAGCCGCACCACCATCAGCAGCGCGCTGGCACATCTGCGGGAAGAGGGGTATCTGGAGAGCCGTCAGGGCAGCGGTTCGCGCGCGATCCTGCCCGACAGCCGCGCGGTGCCCACCCTTTCCACTGCCAGCGCGGCGCTTGATCTCTCTACCGCCGCGCTCAACGCGGGGCCCGAGATCCACCAGGCCTACGCCCACGCGCTGACGGCCCTCACACCGAACCTGGCGCTAACCGGGTACGATCAGCTCGGGCTCCCGGCCCTGCGTGAAGCCATTGCCACCCGCTACACCGCACGGGGTTTGCCGACCCGGGCAGACGAAGTGATGGTGGTGAACGGCGCCGTCAGCGGCTTCGCCCTGATCTTAAGAATGATGACCGGTCCCGGGGATCGCGTGGTGGTGGATCATCCTACCTACCCGCTGGCGATCGCCGCCATTCAGGGGGCGCTCTGCCGGCCCGTGGGCGTCTCGCTGCCTGAAACGGGCTGGGATACCGACGGTTTTGCCGCAACGCTTGCCCAGACCGCCCCGCGTCTGGCCTATCTGATGCCGGATTTTCATAATCCGACGGGGCGCTGTATGGATGCCGCAACGCGCCAGACCATAACCCACATTGCCGCGCAAACCCGCACCACGCTGGTCGTGGATGAAACCATGGTCGATCTCTGGTTCGATGCTCCCCCGCCGCCGCCGCTGGCCGCCTTTAACCCGGAGGCCGCCGTCATAACGCTGGGTTCCGCTGGAAAAAGCTTCTGGGGTGGGCTTCGTCTCGGCTGGATCCGCGCCTCGTCCCGCACTATCGCCACGCTCGCGCAGACGCGCGACACGCTGGATCTGGGCTCACCGGTGCTGGAACAGCTGGCCACGCTGTGGCTTATCGAAAACAGTGAAACTTTTCTGCCCGCTCGCCGGAAAATGCTGGCAGAACGGCGCGACCGCTGCGGCCAGATGCTGCGGGAACATTTTCCCGAATGGCGGTTCCAGGAAGCGGAGGGAGGACTTTCATACTGGATAGAGTTACCCGGCATGCTGGCGACGCAGCTGGCGGCACGCGCCGAGACGACGGGCATCATTATGGGCACCGGCACGCGCTTTGGGCTTTCAGGCGCGTTCGACCGCTACCTGCGCATGCCTTTCTCCCTCAATCCGCCAGAACTTGAAGAGGCATTATTGCGGATCAAACCGCTGTGGCTTGCCTTAAACAGAAGTACACCGCCAGTAAAACGGAGCCTGGTGTAAATTTTTCGCCAGAAACAATAAAAACTGCTGACTGTAACGCATGCAGTCAGCAGTTTTCATGAAGAACAACTTAATGTTGAGGAGGAATCGGGAAGCCTTTCAGTGAAATAATGAAATTATCCCCTTCTTTCTTTATTTTTGCACCGGTATCACACCAGTCAGATGCAATTCGAAAGAACTCGTCACTTCCTACATTCCAGCCAAGACGAACATGTTTCACGTAGCCGGAACGTAACAGATTACAGGCCTCGTTGTAGTCGCTGGCCGTCGATAGTTGTTGTTTCATTTTCTCTTCTTCAGAAGTTTACGTAGTGCTTTGATTTCTTTAGGAGTAAATGGAGTTACGCTCTCTTCTTCCGTATGCTGATTATCAATATCCTCTTCCGATACTCCCGCCTCTTCTACCGCTTCAAATGCCAGCAGCAGCAGTTTCTCTGTGGTCACGCTTAAATTCTCATTATTATCTTCCGCATAGTGGCGAAGTCTTTCTTTTAGCGCTTCATCAATTTTAACGTTTAAAACCGCAGTAACCATGATTGTCACATCCTTTCGGAACACGTGTTTAATTTAATACACGAAGATATGTATGTTATCCAGATATATATTTTTTTGCTTATGACAACAAAAAGACGCCCGATAATAAAATGACAGTCTATTATTACAGGTTCATGACAATATTATTTCAGTTAAATGAAGGATATATTGCACGACAGAATAACGGGCCTGGTAAAGCAGTCGTTGAACAGTTATGGGACAGTTGGCGACCAGCCGTGGTGCAGGGAAGGTTAGCGGTCTGCAAAGCAACCTCCTACAGACCAAAGACTTCCAGATCGCTTCTCTGTTTGTAGTAACATTGCCGGCATGTAAAGCATTCTGACTCTTGATACACTTCCGGGCTACACAGGAGCGGTATGCAATTTGAACTTTTTTGTTACCCAGTGGAAATATGATGCGCTTGTTGGAATTGGCCGATCAGCATAGAAAAGAAGCGAATAAGCTATTAAATCCAAAGACAAAATCTGCATTTGGTCAGTTTATGACCCCGGCTCCGATTTGTCTGTTCATGGCAAGCCTGTTTGACGACATAAAAGGTGACATAACGCTACTTGACCCAGGCTGTGGAGTGGGGTCGCTCTCTGCGGCTTTCATAGAACGGGCATTGATGGCTGAAGTCGAAAAGATTGAGCTTGACGCCATCGACATTGAAGATGTGATGCTGACGTATCTTAGAAAGACGCTGAGAGCCTGCAATGAGGCTGCAAATGGGAAATTATCCCATAAAATCAGAAAGGTAGATTATATACTCGAGGCAAGTCTTGCGGCCAAAAGTATATCGACCCGTGAAGAGCCGGGGGTTTATAGCCATGTGATTATGAATCCACCCTATAAAAAAATTCTCTCTTCGAGCGCACACCGGGACTCTTTACGCAAAGCTGGCATAGAAACGGTCAACTTATACTCTGGATTTGTTGCCTTAGCTTTGAAACAGCTGAAAATGGGAGGAGAGTTAGTGGCAATTATTCCACGCTCTTTCTGTAATGGTCCGTACTACCAGCCTTTTCGTAAGCAATTACTGTCGGAAACGTCTATTAAGCACATCCACATTTTCGACTCCCGTAATGCGGCATTTTCTGAAGATGAAGTGCTTCAGGAAAATATTATTATTCACTGTGTAAAAGGTGTTCCGCAGGGGCAGGTTATCATTACATCCAGCCCAACGTCTGATTTTCATCTGGATGAAGAATCCGGGCAAACCACTGCCACCGATATGACGCAACGCAAGGTGTCGATAGACAAAATAGTTAACCCAGAGGACAAGCAAAAGTTCATTCATATCGCCGCCAGCCCCAGAGAACAGGACATAATCGAGAGATTATCCCCTTTTACATCTACTCTGGGCGAGCTTGGCGTTCAGGTTAGTACAGGACCGGTAGTTGACTTTCGTCTTAGAGAAGATCTCAGAGAAAGCATGGATTCTGAATCAGTGCCGCTTCTTTTTCCTCAGCATTTGCATGGAAAAGTTAATTGGCCCCTTGATGGCAAAAAACCTAATGCAATCAGGGTTTCCGATTCATCAAGACCCTGGTTATGGAAAAACCATGGTAATTTCCTGATTGTAAAAAGATTTAGCAGCAAAGAAGAAAAACGTCGCATTGTAGCAACCTTATATGACTCCTCTTTACCGGGTGAGCTGATCGGTTTCGACAATAAGACCAATGTTTTCCATGTGCAGAAGACGGGTATGGATGCGGATCTTGCCCGCGGGCTTTATGTCTATCTGAACTGCACTTTGCTGGACAAGTATTACCGTCAGTTTGGCGGGCACACTCAGATAAATGCCTCTGATTTAAGAGCAATTCATTATCCATCACTGGAAGTTCTGCGAAAGATGGGTGGTGAGTTCGGTGATGAAGTGCTCAGTCAGAATCAGATAGACGAAATCATTAACAGGGAGTTGAACCTCATGACCAAAGGAAAAATAGCTGACCCACTGAAAGCGCAGGAAAAGATTGAGCAAGCGCTTGATGTGTTGCGTCAACTGGGAATGCCTCGTGCGCAAATAAACGAACGTTCAGCTTTAACTTTGCTTGCATTGCTCGATCTTCATCCCGATGGCGATTGGGAGAAAATTGAACGCCCGATGATGGGTGTGACACCGATCATGGATTGGTGTAGAGACGTCTACGGCAAAGAGTACGCCCCAAACACGCGCGAAACCTTCCGGCGACAAACGCTGCATCAGTTTTGTGATGGCGGAATAGCAATATATAACCCGGATAAGCCCGATCGCCCTGTCAACTCACCTAAGGCTTGCTATCAGATAGCGCCTGAACTGCATACAGTGTTACTCAACTATGGTTCCGCTAAATGGGAAAAAGCGCTTGAGGAACACAGGGGCAACGTACCAACCTTAGTTGAGCAGTATGCTATGGCGCGAAAAATGGAAATGGTGCCATTAAAACTGAATGACGGTACAGAATTAGAATTAAGCCCCGGCGCACATAGCCAGCTTATCAAGGATATCATCGTTGAGTTTGGTCCTCGTTTCGCTCCTGAAGCAGAAGTTATTTACATCGGAGATACGGGTGCGAAGGATGATCATTTTAGAAAAGAGCGGCTTGCGGAACTGGGCGTTATCGTTGATCGAAAAGGTAAACTGCCCGATGTTGTTCTTTATTGGCAAAAACGCAACTGGTTACTGTTAATTGAATCGGTCACTTCGCATGGGCCCGTCGATGGAAAGCGTCACGGTGAGTTAGCAAAATTATTTGCGAATGCTAAACCTGGACTGGTATACGTTACGGCCTTCCCAGACCGGAAGGTGATGGCGAAATATCTTATGGAATTATCCTGGGAAACAGAGGTTTGGGTAGCTGACGCGCCAACGCATATGATCCACCTGAACGGCGATCGGTTCCTTGGACCCCATACTTAAGCTTGAAGCGTCATCTATGATTAGTGGAGCCGGATATAATCGGCTCTGCATCAGAGCGATTGTCGGCAAAGAAATGCGCTATTAAGCCATAGCGTTAGCACAAATGGGTGGGGGCCCTGCCAGCTACATCCCGGCACCCACGTCGTCTGCCCTGGCTGCTTCCTTCCGGACCTGACCTGGTGAACAGAGTAGCGTTGCGGGAGAACCAACAGAGCCCCCATTGAGAGCGTTGATAACCAACGCGCTGGCGCATTATCCCTGTGGAGCACTACAATTGCAAGCCGCTGGCAACCGGATGCTGGATTATTGCGCAAACTGCCCCGGCAATCTGCTTTATCTTCGTTTACCCTACCCCTTCGCTGATTTTCCGCAGGAGAAACAATGGACGAACATGACACTTTCCCACAGCGAGTGTGGCAAATTGTGGCCTCAATTCCGGAAGGTTATGTCACTACCTACGGTGAAGTTGCCCGACTCGCAGGTTCTCCACGCGCGGCGCGTCAGGTTGGCGGTGTGCTAAGAAGACTACCGGAGGGGAGCACGTTACCATGGCATCGGGTCGTCAACCGCCATGGCGCGATCTCTCTCACCGGGCCAGACTTGCAGCGCCAGCGTCAGGCATTACTCTCAGAAGGGGTTCAGGTGTCCGGGTCAGGACAGATTGATATGCAGAAGTATCGGTGGGAGTACTGACGCCCTCTTCAGGAGGCCTGAAGAGGGCGAAAGAAAATTACAGCTGAGTCGGTGCTGTTGGCAAAGTCGGCTGGTTGGTCTGTGGCGCAACGGGCACTGCCGTTTGCTGGACAGGAACCAGGGTCAGGTCGATTTTGGTACCGCCTTTATTAACCGCTTCCTGCACGGTATCGGTGATAAAGACCAGCTTATCGTTGATCGTTACCGCCGCGCTCAGGAGGATACGTGCGTTAGGCTGCACGTCAGACGGGTTATACGGCAGCACGAAGCTGAACGGTGCCTGTTTACCTTCTGTACGAACCGCGCGCTGGGCCAGCACTTTCGACGGTGCATCCGCCAGAGAGGCATCGGACAGCGTAACCGTGAGTACCGCGTCCGGCGGCAGAGCAACTTTCTGCTTGATCCAGATAGTACCGGATACGTTAGGCTGTCGAATAGCTTGCTGTGAAAGGGTGTTAATCCCGTTTGGGGTTGCCGTTGGCACCGGGACATCGGCACTCTTATCCGCACAGGCGGACAGCGCTACCGCCATTGCAACACCGCTTAACATAGGCACGAGTTTCATTGAAGTCTCCTTATCATCAATGCACCGGCGGGATCGATCCCATCCGATGTCGTTTTATTCACATAACGTAAACAAGTGTGGCACAAATCACGGATTAATGCCTAATTTTGGCCTGGTATTAAGATAATTCCACCCATCGGACCACTCTCGTTTCTGCGTTATACTCTGCGTATCTTTCGCCACGGCGTTTATTGAGGACCACTATGAGTCAGGCACTGAACAATCTGCTGACATTGCTGAACCTGGAAAAAATAGAAGAAGGGCTGTTTCGCGGACAGAGCGAAGATTTAGGCTTACGCCAGGTTTTTGGCGGCCAGGTCGTGGGGCAAGCGCTGTATGCCGCAAAGGAGACCGTCCCGGCAGACCGTCTGGTGCATTCGTTCCACAGCTACTTTTTACGCCCTGGCGACAGCGCTAAACCGATTGTGTACGACGTGGAAGTTCTGCGTGACGGCCAAAGCTTCAGCGCCCGCCGCGTGGCGGCCATCCAGCACGGTAAACCCATCTTCTACATGACCGCCTCGTTCCAGGCGCCAGAGCCGGGGTATGAGCATCAAAAAACGATGCCCCCTGCCCCGTCGCCGGACGATCTGAAATCGGAAACCGACATCGCGCGCGCGCTCGCGCATCTGCTGCCGCCGCAGGTAAAAGAGAAGTTTCTGTGCGATAAGCCACTGGAGATCCGCCCGGTAGAATTTCATAACCCCATGAAGGGTCACGCTTCCGAGCCCACCCGTCAGGTGTGGATCCGCGCCAACGGCAGCGTTCCGGCAGATTTGCGTGTGCACCAGTATCTGCTCGGGTATGCGTCGGATTTCAATTTCCTGCCGGTTGCGCTACAGCCGCACGGCGTGGGATTCCTGGAAAAAGGGATGCAGGTTGCCACGATTGACCATTCTATGTGGTTCCACCGTCCGTTCGATATGAACCAATGGCTGCTTTACAGCGTGGAGAGTACCTCTGCGTCCAGCGCGCGCGGCTTTGTACGCGGGGAGTTTTATACCCAGGCTGGCGTGCTGGTGGCCTCGACGGTCCAGGAAGGGGTCATGCGTAACAGAGGATGATGTAAAAAGCCCGGTGGCGCTACGCTTACCGGGCCTGAGGATCCTGTTTTTGCAGGCCGGGTAGACGAAGCCGCCACCCGGCAAAGCACGCAAATCATGCGTTATAAGCATTCTCGCCGTGGCTGTTGACGTCCAGACCTTCGCGCTCCTGCTCTTCCGGCACGCGCAGCCCGACGGTCATATCGGCCAGCTTGTAGCCGATAAAGGCCACCACGCCCGACCAGACAACGGTAATGGCAATGCTTTCCAGCTGGACCAGCACCTGGTGCATCATGGTCACGCCTTCCGCGTAGCCCACGCCGCCGAGAGACTGCGCCGCGAAGATACCCGTCATCACGCAGCCGATGATGCCGCACACGCCGTGCACGCCGAACACGTCGCACGGATCGTCAACGCGCAGAATACGTTTCAGCGCAGTAACACCCCACAGCCCCGCCAGACCGGCGACGATGCCGATCAGCAGCGCGCCGCCCACGCCCACGTAACCGCACGCTGGCGTGATACCCACCAGGCCGGCAATCGCCCCTGAACAGGCGCCCAGCAGCGAAGGCTTGCCGCGAACGGCCCACTCGCCAAATACCCACGAGAGGATAGCGCCGGCGGTTGCCACTACGGTATTCACGAAGGCCAGCGCGGCGATTTCGTTAGCGGCACTGGCTGAACCGGCGTTGAAGCCGAACCAGCCAAAGTAGAGGATGGCTGTGCCGGTAAAGACCATCGGCAGGTTGTGCGGTTTGAACGCTTCTTTCCCGAAGCCCACGCGTTTGCCAATCAGGTATGCGCCGACCAGGCCTGCTACCGCGGCGTTGATGTGCACAACGGTACCGCCCGCAAAGTCCAGCGCGCCATGGGAAGCCAGCAGACCGCCGCCCCAGACCATATGCGCAATCGGGATATAGGAGAGCGTCAGCCAGACCACTACAAAAATCAGTACCGCAGAGAAACGGATACGCTCGGCCAGCGCGCCCACAATCAGCCCCACGGTGATGCAGGCGAACGAGCCCTGGAACGCGACGTGAATATACTGATAGAAGCTGCCCATTACCGCAGTCAGCTCGATATTTTTCAGCATCACCCAGTTAACGTTGCCGAAGAAGGCGTTACCCTCGCCGAAGGCCAGCGAGTAACCGTAAACCACCCACAGCACGCACACCAGCGCGAACGTGACGGCAACCTGCGTCAGCATGGAGAGCACGTTCTTGCCGCGGATCAGGCCGCCGTAAAACAGCGCGATGCCCGGGATCGTCATGAACAGCACCAGCGCGGTGCAAATCATCATAAACGCGTTATCGGCTTTGTCTGCCACGGCAGGTGCAGCCATTGCCAGGCCCGGCAGCAGTGCCAGCGACCCCAGAGCTGTTTTCATTGTTGTTCTCTTCATTTTCTCGATCCCTATCACTGTGTGCCAGGAGTTACTTACAACGCCGCTTCGTCAGATTCGCCGGTACGGATGCGAATGACGCGCTGTAGTTCAGCAACGAAAATTTTGCCGTCGCCAATTTTGCCGGTGTAGGCCGCTTTGCTGACCACATCAATCACCTCATCAAGCTGATCGTCGGCAATCGCCACGTCAATCTTCACTTTTGGCAGGAAGTTAACGCTGTATTCCGCCCCGCGATAAAGCTCGGCATGACCTTTCTGACGCCCAAAGCCTTTCACTTCGGTGACGGTCAGCCCCTGAATACCCATGGAAGACAGCGCTTCACGCACGTCTTCGAGTTTGAATGGTTTGATTACCACCGTAACCAGCTTCATAAATCCCCTCCAGTCAGAATTCGGTAATGGCCGCAGCTAACACGAAAGGGACATTGCAAAGGGTGTGCCAGAAGTGAAATGTGAGAAGGAAAGCGGCGCGGCGCGCATGCTCAGAGAACGGGTGAAAAAAAACGCACCATGACGGTGCAGGGTGCGTTTCCGTTTTGCACCAACAGGTATGTCTGTTAGCACATTGCCTTGGAATGGTGCATCAGGCGCTGAGTGACTCATCCTCGCGTACGCTGGCGGCCAGCTCGTCGCCTGCCAGCTGCAACTGATACATCTGCCAGTAGCGCCCTTTTGCCTCAAGCAACTCCCTGTGCGTTCCCCGTTCAACGGCCTGACCACGGTGCAGCACCAGGATGGTATCGGCATCGACGATGGTTGAGAGGCGGTGGGCGATCACTACAAGCGTGGTGCGATCCCGCACGGCAGACAGCGCCTGCTGGATCGCCTGCTCGGTACCGGAGTCGATGCTGGCGGTCGCTTCATCCAGAATCAGCACCTGCGGCGTCTCAATCAGCACGCGCGCCAGCGCCAGCAGTTGCTTTTGCCCGACGGAGAGATTGTTGCCCTGCTCGCCCAGCCGGGTATAGATCCCCTCGCTTAACCCGCGCGCCAGATCCGCCAGCTGTACCGTCTCCAGCACCTCCCAGACCTGCTCAGGCGTGAACGGTCGCCCCAGCGTCACGTTGGCATAAAAGGTATCGGCCAGCACCACCGGATCCTGCTGCACCATCGCGACTCCCTTGCGCAACGCGTTGTGGCTAAGCGCGGCAAGAGGCCGTCCGTCCAGACGGATCTCCCCCTGCGTCAACGGATAGTAGCCCATCAGCAAACTGGCGAGCGTGCTTTTGCCGCTGCCGGTATGCCCAACCAGGGCGACAAAACCGCGCGACGGCACATCCAGGTTGATATCCTGCAAGACAAGCTGGTCGTCGCGATAGGCAAACGAAACATGATCGAACGCGATAGATCCACTTTCCAGCGGGCGGTCGTCATCGCCATAGGTTTGACGCGGCCTGTCCATCAGCTCGAACACACGCTCGCCCGCGACCACCGCCTGTTGCAGCATCGACTGCTGCGTGGTGAGTTCAATCAGCGGTTCGTTGAGGCGTCCGAGGTAGCTGATAAACGCGTACAGTACCCCCACCTCAATGGTTCCGCGCGTCGTCAGGCCAAACAGCATCAACAGCCCGCACAGCACCAGCGCAGAGAAGAGGCTCAGCAGCGGGCGTAACAGGAAGCCGTCCAGACGTAACGTCTGCATCCGCGCCATATAGTGCGAGCGGCTGGCTTCCCCCATTCGCTCGCCAAAACGCGCCTGCTGGCGAAACTGCTGGATAACACTCATGCCGTTGATCACTTCGTTGAAGCCATCATTTATATCCGCAAGATAAGCGCGCACGCGACGAACAATCGGCGTGCTGTAGCGCTGGTAAATCACCATCACAATCAGCACTGCCGGGAAAATAGCGATCGCCACCAGCGCCATACGCCAGTCCAGGCTGAACATCGCCACCAGCATCGCGCCAATCAACGCGGCGCTGCGCAGAACCGTTGCGACAACGGTGACGTACAGGTCGCGGATCACTTCGGTGTCGTTAGTGACGCGCGAAATAACCTGTCCGACCGGCTGGGTATCAAACTCGCTCAGCGGCTGGCGCAGCGCGGCATCCATCACATCCGTGCGTAGCTGCTGAACCACGCCCACGGCGGCCCGGTTAAACAGCAGCGACTGCGCATAGTGTAGCCCCGCCGCCGTCAGCTGTAGCCCGACATACGCCACGCCCAGCCCCGCCACCAGCCCCAGCGGCAGATAGCGCTTCGCCACCATGTTATCGATGAAATAGCTGATTAGCAGCGGGCCGGTCACCTCCGCAATCGCGGCGATCCACAGCAACAGCACGGCGATGGAAAGCGGTTTGCGCCACGGTGAGCCATAGGCGAGCAGCCGTTTTAACGTCGGCCACATCTGTCCAAACTTACGCATCGGCCACCTCCTCATCCAGCGCGGCTTCAAGCTGTTGATAGCGGTACATATCCCGATACCAGCCGGTCTGTCCGGCGAGCTGCTCATGCTGACCACGCTGGGCAATATGTCCGTGCTGAAGCACCAGAATTTCACTGGCTTCGGTAAGCGCCGACAGACGGTGCGCGCTGATGATGACCGTGCGCCCCTCTCCCCACTGGCGAAGGTTATGCAGAATTTGATGCTCGGTACGCCCGTCAACCGCCGACAGCGCATCATCCAGAATCAGGATCTCAGCGTTCAGCAGCAGCGCGCGGGCGATGGAGATACGCTGCTTTTGTCCACCGGAGAGCATCACGCCCCGCTCCCCCACTTCCGTGTCGTAGCCCTGCGGCAGGCGCAAAATATCCTCGTGGACGCTGGCCAGGCGCGCTACGTGCTCGATCTCGTCCTGCGTCGCCGTCGGGCACCCGAGCGCGATATTGTTGGCAATGGTGTCGGAAAACAAAAACGGCGTCTGGCTGACGACCGCCAGGCGGCTGCGCCAGTCATCCAGCAGCAGGCGCGGCAGGGGGACGTCGTGGAAACGGATATCGCCTTCGCTCACGTCAAAATGGCGCTGAATGAGTGACAGGAGGGTACTTTTTCCGGACCCCGTCGGGCCGCAGATGCCCAGCATCTGACCAGGCCGCAGCGTGAAGCTGACGTTTTCAAGCACCGGGTGTTCCGTTTGCGGGTAGATAAAGGCGCGAACGTCAGCCTTCAGGATACCCGGACCTTCCGGTACCGGCTCGCTGCCATCGTTCACCACCGGCACTTCCGCCAGCATGGCGCGGATACGGCTGTAGGCGGCGCTCCCGCGCTCAACGATATTAAACATCCAGGCCAGCGCCAGCATCGGCCAGATCATCAGCCCGAGGTACATCGCAAAGCTGGTTAGCTGACCGAGGGTCATCGTGCCCTGCACCACCATCCAGCTGCCGCCGCCAACCGCCAGCAGGTTCGCCATGCCAATCGCAATATAAATTGTCGGATCGAAACGGGCGTCAATCCGCGCCACGCGCATGTTTTTCGCGCCGGTGTCGGCGGCGTCTGCGGCAAACAGCGCGGACTGCCTGTCTTCCAGACCAAACGCTTTGATCATGCGGATGCTGGTCATGCTCTCCTGGGTGCGATCGTTCAGCGACGAGAACGCCGCCTGCGCCAGCTTGAAGCGTTCATGGAGCTGCTCGCCGTAGCGGTTAATCGCCAGCGCCATCAGCGGCATCGGCAGTAGCGCCAGCAGAGTGAGCTCCCAGCTAATTTGCGTAGACATCACAATCAATACCGCACAGCCCATCACCAGGGAATCCACCAGCGTTAATACCCCTTCGCCGGCGGCAAACACCACGCGATCCACGTCGTTAGTGGCGCGGGCGATGAGATCCCCGGTACGGTGACGCAGATAAAACTCAGGGTGCTGGCGGCTCAGCTGGCGGTAAAAATCTTCGCGCAGCTCCACGGCAAGCTGGTAGGACGCGCCGAACAGCAGCACGCGCCAGACATAGCGCAGCAGGTAAACCACCACGGCCGTCAGCACCAGCGTGCCAACCCACATCATCACCCGTGCGGCGGTGTAATGTTGTTCGGTAACGCCATCCACGACGTATCCCACCACTTTGGGCGGGAGCAGTTGCAGGATGGCAATGATGATAAGCAGGGCCACCGCGCCGAGGTAGCGTTGCCACTCCCGACGAAAGTACCAGCTTAATTGGGCAAATAATCGCACGCGGTATTTTCCTGAAGGTATTTTATGATGTTATTCAATGGGTAATGCTGTGGTGTATTTAATCTGTTCCATGGCAAAACTGGAGGTGACATCGGACAAGCCCGGTACGCTGTTGACCAGCCGCTTGTAAAAATCATCGTAGCGCTTCATGTCCGCCACCTGAACGCGCATCAGATAGTCGTATTCCCCCGCCATGCGCCAGAAGCCGAGCACCTCGGGCATATCGGAAACCTGCGTGACGAAGCGGCTGTACCATTCGCTGCTGTGATGCTGCGTTTTTATCAGGACGAAGGCGGTCAGCCCAAGCCCCAGTTTTTCGGGATCCAGCAGCGCCACGCGTCCCAGCAGAATGCCATCATCTTCCAGCTTCTTGAGGCGCTTCCAGCACGGCGTGGTGGTCAGATTAACGGCATCTGCCAGCGCCTGCAAAGAGAGGGTGCAGTCGCTTTGCAGCAAAGAAAGCAGCTTGCGGTCAATTTTATCTAGCATACCCACCTCGCAGAGATAATTATTCTCCATGCATTCTATTTTAAAGGCCAGATAGCAACAATTTTTTCTGTGCTTTTCGCTATGCTGGGCACAAAATGACAAACGGATAACTACGATGAATAGCACCTGGGTTAAACATGCCATCAGCGAAATAAATGCCGACTATCAGCGCTCGGCAGACACCCACTTAATCCGCCTGCCTCTGCCGGGATTTCCCGGTATTCAGCTCTATCTGAAGGATGAAAGTACCCATCCTACCGGTAGCCTGAAGCATCGCCTGGCGCGTTCACTCTTTTTATACGGTTTATGTAACGGCTGGATTAAAGAAGGCACCACGATTATTGAATCCTCATCCGGCTCTACTGCCGTCTCCGAGGCCTACTTTGCCCGCCTGCTGGGCCTGCCGTTTATCGCCGTGATGCCTTCCTGCACGGCGAAACGCAAAGTCGAACAGATCGAATTTTACGGCGGACGCTGCCACTTTGTGGAAAGCGCCTGCGAAATTTATGCGGCCTCCGAAATGCTGGCCCGCGAGCTGAACGGCCACTATATGGACCAGTTCACCTTCGCCGAGCGCGCCACAGACTGGCGCGGCAATAACAATATTGCGGACAGTATTTTCCGCCAGATGACCCACGAACCGCATCCGGTTCCGTCGTACATTGTGATGAGCGCCGGTACGGGCGGAACCTCCGCCACTATCGGACGCTACATTCGCTGTCAGGGCTACGATACCCAGTTGATGGTGGTCGATCCGCAGAACTCGGTGTTCCTTGATTACTGGCAATCCCGCGATGCCGGCCTGCGTAGCCCCGTGGGTAGCAAAATCGAAGGGATTGGCCGCCCGCGCGTGGAACCGTCGTTCATTCCGGACGTCGTGGATGAGATGCTTCGCGTACCGGACGCTGCCAGCGTCGCGACGGCGCACTGGCTGGAGACACAGCTTGGCCGTAAGGTCGGGGCCTCAACCGGCACCAATATGTGGGGCGCGCTACAGCTGGCGGTGAGGATGCGTGAAGAAGGCCGTACCGGCTCTGTCGTCACGCTGCTGTGCGACAGCGGAGAGCGCTACCTGGAGACCTATTACAACGCGCAATGGGTACAGGCCAATATTGGCGATGTTGAACCGTGGAAAGCGCAGATTTCTCAGCTGGTGAAATAAAAAAAGCCAGACTTAAGCCTGGCTTGCTGGAAGGATCTCGCTATTCGGGGGAATATGGGAGGTTATTTTTGTCCAGCCAATGTGTCAAAAAATGGGACACCGCTTCGTTACGACAGTGTCCGATAACCGGTAAATGAGGGAGCGCAGCGATAAGTTGCGGCATCGCGTTCCCCATGATCAGCCCACGGCCAACGCTGCCCAGCATCTCGTGGTCGTTCATGGCATCGCCAAAGGCCATACAGTCCTGCATCGTCAACCCCAGATGGTCGCTCAGCACCGCCAGCGCAGAACCTTTGTTACAGCCCACCGGCAACACTTCAAGACAGTCCACCGCTGAGAAGGTCAAATGTGCCCGGTCGCCCAGCGCCTCGTTAAGCTGAATGCGCAGGCGGCAGAGGTCGTCGTGATCGCCACAGAAGCAGATCTTGGTCACCTTGTGTGCCGGAATACGGCGCAAATCGATAAGCTGATACTTAAAGCCGCTGTAGACGTGCGCGTGCAGCAAGTCCGGGATCTCACGCCCGGTAAACCAGCCTTCATCGTTAAAAACGTGCACGCTGGCCTGGGTATCCCAGGCGCTGTGAAGGACAATATCGGCCACTTCCGGGTTCAGATCCTGACGGTGCAGCACCTCGCCGTCGACGGAGTGAATGCGCGTCCCGTTGCCGGTGATCAGGAACGCATCGAGGGAAAATGTTCCCAGCAGATGGCGCATTTCAAGGACATGACGACCGGTGGCAAACGTCAGGGTGACTTCACGCTCGTGCAGGCGCTTAAGGGCGTTGAGGGTTTTCTCCCCTAAACGGTGATCCGGCATTAACAGCGTGCCGTCCATATCAAATGCAGCGAGCCGAGCCATGATTACTCCCGAAATGTGATGCGGTTAACTTGTGCATCAGTATTACGTGAGATATACGGAAGTAATAGTGAATAGATGATAATTATTGTTCCGGGTTTTCCATGCGCCAGCTTAACCGTCTTAACCAGTATCAACGTCTGTGGCAACCCTCCGCCGGCGCACCGCAGCAGGTGACCATCAGTGAACTTGCCAGCCGCTGCTTTTGCAGCGAGCGCCACATTCGCACCCTGCTGCGTCAGGCGCAGGAGGCGGGCTGGCTAAGCTGGCACGCCCGGTCCGGACGAGGAAAGCGAGGGGAGTTACTCTTTCACGTCACCCCGGATTCGTTGCGTAATACGATGATGGAAGAGGCGCTGAAAAGCGGGCAGCAGCATAACGCCCTGGAGCTGGCCCAGCTCGCGCCTGAAGATTTGCGATCGCTGCTGCATCCGTTTCTGGGCGGGCAGTGGCAGAACGATACGCCGACGCTGCGTATCCCCTACTATCGCTCGCTGGAGCCGCTTCAGCCGGGGTTTTTACCTGGCCGGGCGGAGCAGCATCTTGCGGGACAGGTGTTCTCTGGCTTGACGCGTTTCAACGGTAACAGCAGCGAACCTACGGGCGATCTGGCGCATCACTGGGACGTTTCTGCTGACGGCCTGCGCTGGCATTTCTATATTCGCTCCACCCTGCACTGGCATAACGGCGATAAAATAGAGACGTCGCAGCTCCAGCAAAGCCTGACGGCGCTGTTATCGCAACCCGGCATGGGCACGCTTTTCCGGAGCGTCCTTCGCATCGAAACCACGCATCCACAGTGCCTGACGTTTATTTTGCATCAGCCTGACTACTGGCTGGCGCACAGGCTGGCGACCTACTGTAGCCGTCTGGCGCATCCCCGTCTCCCCGGGGTTGGCAGCGGCCCCTTCCGTCTGAGCGTTTTTGAGCCCGAGCTGGTGCGTCTGGAAAGCCACGAGCAGTATCACATCTGCCATCCGTTGCTTAAGGCTATAGAGTACTGGATCACACCGCAGCTTTTTGACTACAGCCTGGGCACCAGCTGCCGCCACCCGGTGCAAATCGCCATTGGTCAGGCCGACGAGCTGGCCAGTCTGCGGCTGGTGAGTAACAGCACCAGCCTGGGCTTCTGCTACCTCACGCTGAAGCAGAGCGCGCGCCTGAGCGAGCTTCAGGCAAAGCGGCTGATTAATATCATTCATCTCTCAACGCTTCTGCACACGCTTCCGCTGAACGAAGGGCTTATCACGCCTACCGGGGAACTGCTTCCCGGCTGGGCGATCCCCCAATGGCCTGATTTAACCGACGTTGCGCTGCCAGAGGCATTGACGCTGGTCTACCACCTGCCGGTTGAGCTTCACACCATGGCCAGCCAGTTAAAGGCATACCTTGCGCGGCAGGGTTGCGAGTTGACCGTCATCTTTCACGACGCCAAGACGTGGGACGGGTGCCAGCCGCTTGCCGAGGCAGACATAATGATGGGAGACAGACTGATTGGCGAAGCGCCGGCGTACACGCTTGAGCAGTGGCTCCGCTGCGATGCACTCTGGCCGCATCTGCTGAGCGCACCGGCATACGCCCATTTACAGGCCACGCTGGATGCGGTGCAGATGCAGGCCGACGATCGTGACCGACACGCAGGGCTTCAGGCCATATTCAGCCGGTTAATGGAAACCGCCGTCCTGACGCCGCTCTTTAACTATCAGTATCAAATCAGCGCGCCTCCGGGCGTCAACGGGATACGCCTTAACACCCGCGGCTGGTTTGACTTCACCGAAGCCTGGCTCCCTCCCCCAAACGTGTGAAGAAGCTGGTCGCCGCTGTAGCCAGGCGTTAACATGACGCTTTTACCGTAACTGTCGAGATGATCTATGAAACGTGCCGTCGTCGTGTTCAGCGGAGGACAAGATTCCACAACCTGCCTGATTCAGGCGCTTCACCAGTATGATGAAGTTCACTGCGTCACTTTTGATTATGGACAGCGTCATCGCGCTGAAATTGATGTCGCTCGTGAACTGGCCCTGAAACTGGGCGCCCGCGCGCATAAAGTGCTGGACGTGACGCTGTTAAATGAACTGGCCGTCAGCAGCCTCACCCGTGACAGTATTCCGGTCCCTGATTACGAGCCGGATGCCAGCGGCATTCCGAATACCTTCGTACCGGGCCGCAACATTCTGTTCCTGACCCTGACGGCAATCTATGCCTACCAGGTAAAAGCCGAAGCGGTAATTACCGGCGTGTGTGAGACCGACTTCTCTGGTTACCCGGACTGCCGGGATGAGTTCGTGAAAGCACTCAATCACGCCGTGGATCTGGGAATGGCAAAAGAGACCCGCTTCGAAACGCCGCTGATGTGGCTGGATAAAGCTGAGACCTGGGCGCTGGCCGACTACTGGGGCAAGCTGGATGTGGTTCGCAACGAGACCCTGACCTGCTACAACGGCATTAAAGGAGACGGCTGCGGCCAGTGTGCCGCCTGTAACCTGCGCGCAAACGGGCTGAATCATTATCTTGCGGATAAAGCGGGCGTGATGGCCGCAATGCAGAAAAAGACCGGGCTGAAATAGGGCTACCTGACCGTGCTGTCGAATAGTTTTACGCCGGCAGCACGGGTAATTTTCATCAGAGTAGACAGCGTTGGGTTGCCATCTTCGGACAGGGTTCGATATAGCTGCTGACGTGAGAGTCCCGCTTTGGCTGAAATTTCTCCGATACCGCCGCGCGCTTCGATGACACGTCTAAGAGCAATCAAATAGGCCGGGATTCCCTGGTCTTCGTAAATTTCATCCAGTGCAATTTGCAGATACAGCTGTGCGTAAGAAGGATTTTCGCGCAGCATCTTCACTACGGCTTCATCATGGCTGACGGTACTCGAGAATTTTCGCTCGCTTTTGCTCATTGGGTTTATCCTTTTGATGATCCTTCCAGTAGTCTATTGCCAGCTTTACATCCGCTTTCTGGCTCTTTTTGTCACCGCCGATCAGCAACAATAAGATTTCCCGATGTTGTACTGCAAAATAGACTCGATAACCGGGACCACAATCAATCTTCAGTTCCCAGACGCCCTCTCTGAGATAACGGTAATCACCGAAGTTTCCCTTCTCCGCGCGGTCGATTCGCAGAAGGATCCGAAACGCCAGCTCCGGATCCTTTCGCCTCATTTTTGTTACCCAATCCTCAAACGGCACTTTTCCGTCACGGGTCCGGTAGCGTTCAACAACGTAGTCCCTGTTCATTATTTTATCCCTGAAAATCCTTTTTGTCTTTTATAAAAGACAAAAGTCTACGCGATCATCAGCTCCAGCTTTTCGCGCAATTCCCCTTCAAGCGGCAACGCTTTCTGGGTTTTGAGATCGATGCAGACAAAGGTGATCAGCGCGTCTGCCACCACCTGTCCTTCAGGCTCCAGCGTGACGACCTGGCTCAGCACGCCGCTTTTGCCATTCAGCTGCTGTACCTGACTGGTCACGGTAAGCACATCCCCCAGCACGGCCGGACGTCGGTAGTTAATGTTGATGTTGGCGACCACAAACGCGATGTTGTGTGCAGTCAGCCACTGGAAACTTTCGCTGTTCTCCAGGCCGTCCCAGCGCGCCTCTTCAAGAAACTCCAGATAGCGGGCGTTATTGACGTGCTGGTAAACATCGAGGTGATAACCACGGACTTTGATTTGTGTTTGCATAGCGCAATAGCCTTTCGTTGTTATAGGATCAGAGGTCATAACTGGTATGACCTCTTTATCCTGGCAAATTTTTGCCGCAGTGCAAGTGATTACGCGATTACAACGTCAGGTGTGCGAGATTGCGCTCAACCAGCGCGCTGCCCATACCCGGGACCTGCTTGAGATCGTCAATGGTTTTAAAGGGGCCATACTCTTCGCGATAGCTGACGATCGCCTGCGCTTTTTTTAGCCCCACGCCATTCATCGCCCGGGCCAGATCTTCCGCAGAGGCAGTATTGATACTGACCCGCGTACCCTCGTCCTCGGCCGCTTTGGTGCTGGCCGTCGCGTTGGCTTTAACATGACCTTGCGACGTCGCATCCGCCTGGTTTTGTACAGCCTGCGCTTTAGCGGCGGGGGTTGCAGCCAGCGCTCCCGCACTCATCCCGGAAGTGGCAATCGCCAGGGTAATTAACAGTGCTTTGATTCCAGATTTCATGCTGCTTTCTCCTTGTTTGTTGACAGCCACGCCACGATAGCCGCACGGGGAAACAGGCACAAACAGCAGATTGCAGAAATGGAAAAGGCCGCGAAAGCGGCCTTTAGTTTTTGCAGAGCGTTACGAAAATCTGCGAGCAGGTACGAAATTATTGCTCCTGGGTAACCACATCACCCAGCTTGATTTTGGCTTCTTTACGCAGGTTGCTCATCATCGCTTCGAAAGCAATCTGCGCATTGTTCTGGGTAATACCCTGAACCATAGCCTTCTTCTGCGCGTCCGGCAGCGTGCCGGCTTTCACTTCATCCAGCGCCAGAAGAACCACATTACCCTGCATATCGGTCGTGGTACCAAAGACAGGTTTGTCCTTCGCCGGCAGGCTCAGACCAAACGCCGCCTGGCTGACAGGATCCTGACCGGTACGGCTCAGCGTTTTGGCTTCGCCAAAGCTCAGGCCAGCCGCCTTCATCGCATCACTCTTACCGGCTTTCAGATCGGCCAGAATTTTCTCTGCATCCAGTTTTGCCTGCTGTGCCGCTTTATTATGTTTCACCAGCGCCACCACCTGATCTTTCACTTCCGCCAGCGGTTTCACCGCCTCGGCTTTGTGCTCGCTGACGCGCAGAACAAACGCACGGTCACCGTCGACGGTAATGATGTCTGAGTTGCTGCCCGGCGTACCGTTCTCGCCCACCAGACCCCCATTGAAGATGGCATCAGAAACCGGTTTGAAGTTCAGTTCTTCCGGCAGGTTTTCGTGGCTGAACCAGCCCGTCTCAACCGCTTTAACGCCGGCAGCCTGCTCCGCGCCCGCCAGTGATTCGTTGTCGTTGCTTGCGGCATCGCTCACTTTCTGTTGCAGCGCATAGAAGGCGTCAAGCGCTTTCTCCTGCTTCACTTTCGCAGCGATATCATCCCGCACCTCAGCCAGCGGCTTGGTTTTTGCCGCAGTGATATCGTCAAGGCGCGCCACCAGGAAACCAACGGAGGATTTGATCACGCCAGACAGCTGGCCTTTCTCTTTCAGGCCGGCGTTTTTCAGCTCGTCCGGGGTGGTTGCGTCTTCCAGCCAGCCCATATCCCCGCCGTTTTTAGCAGAAATAATGTCGGTGGATTTTGCTTTCGCCACGGTCGCGAAATCTGCGCCTTTGTTCAGCTCGTCCAGCACGGCTTTAGCTTCTGCTTCCGTTTTGGTCTGGATCACGCTGTAGCGGTTACGCTGCGGCTGGGTGAACTGATCCTGATGCTGATCGTAATAAGACTGTATTTCCGCGTCAGTCGCGTTTTCCTGCATCGCCGCCGCGTCCAGCTTGATATAGCTTACGCGGAACTGTTCAGGAGAGATGAAGTTGTTCTTGTTTTGCTCGTAGTAAGCATTAACTTCAGCGTCGCTGACCTGCTGTTTCGCCGCCAGCGCGTTGACGTCAATCGTCGCTTCGCGCACCACGCGTTGCTGCGCCACCAGCGCCGCCAGCTCTTCCGTTTCGCCTTTCAGCATGAAATCGGTACCCACCACAGCGTTGATCAGCTGTTGCGTGGTCAGCTGGTTACGCAGCGCCTGCGCGTACTGGTCAGCCGTCATACCCATCTGGTTAACAATGCTGTTATAGCGCGCGTTGTCGAACTTCCCGTTAGACTGGAAAGCCTGCGTCGAGAAGATGGCTTTTTTAACCTGCTCATCGCTGATGCCCAGACCCAGGCTTTTCGCGTACTGGTCCAGCAGCGCTTCGTCGATAAGGCGGTTCAGCGTCTGCTGACGCAGGTTTTTCATATAGCCTTCGTTGGCTGCGAGTTCAGAGTATTGGTCGCCCAGCTGCTGCTGCATGCGGTTACGTTCACCAGCAAAAGCGTTCTCGAACTGCCCACGGCTAATTTCCTGGCCGTTCACTTTTGCGGCGTAGTTCGCGCCACCGCCGATGAGGTAACTACTCACACCGGTCAATATGAACGACACGATAATGATACCGAAAATAATCTTGAGCACGAGACTGTTAGCAGCCGTGCGTAAGCTGTCCATCATGGTGTAACAACACTCCGCTGTAGGTGACTGGTTACCTGACGCTGACGGAAAATCCTGACCGTCGCGCGTAAAGGCGTATTGTGACAAGAAAACAGGGCAATTGTCAGCCCACAACTCGCATAAACTCGCACAAATCAGGCCTGGACAAACAAAAAAGGCACATCAAACGATGCGCCCTTGTACTTTTCAGCTTCCCTGAAGCGGGAAAGCAATCAGTTTACTGCGTCTTTCAGCGCTTTACCTGCACGGAAACCCGGCACTTTAGCGGCAGCAATGGTGATCTCTTTACCGGTCTGAGGGTTGCGGCCAGTACGGGCAGCGCGCTCTTTAACCGCAAAAGTACCGAAGCCTACCAGTGCAACGTCGTCCCCAGCTTGCAGAGATTCAGTAACAGAAGCAATTAAAGCATCTAAAGCACGTCCAGCTGCAGCTTTAGAAATATCAGCACCCGCAGCAATTTTGTCAATCAGTTGAGATTTATTCACTGTTCTCTTCCTCTCTTTATAATTTATATCGCACCTGAATCCTTCACAGCGCGACCGCGCAGCAGTTATATCAGTCCTGCTATGACCTTACAACACCCGTTGTTGATGGCTTACCCAATCAGCAATCTAAATTAGCTATACAAAAAAAGGCTGGCAAGTACGAAATGACTTACCAGCCTTGTTTTTATTGACGCTCTTTGCGCGAGGTCACTATTTTGCGGTTACAACCTGCATTCCGGACGGTTCATTTTGCAGTGCGAGAGTCAGAACTTCCTCAATGCGTTTCACCGGATGGATCTGCAAATCAGCAATAACGTTGTCCGGAATCTCTTCCAGATCGCGTTTATTCTCGTAAGGGATCAATACGGTTTTGATCCCACCGCGGTGTGCCGCCAGCAGTTTTTCTTTTAACCCGCCGATTGGCAGAACCTGGCCACGCAGGGTGATTTCACCGGTCATGGCCACATCGGCACGAACCGGGTTACCCGTCAGGCAGGAAACCAGCGCCGTACACATGGCAATACCCGCGCTTGGACCGTCTTTCGGCGTCGCCCCTTCCGGAACGTGAACGTGAATGTCGCGTTTTTCGTAGAAATCAGCGTTGATGCCCAATTTCTCCGCGCGTGCGCGCACCACGGTCAGCGCCGCCTGAATGGACTCCTGCATCACTTCACCGAGCGAGCCGGTGTAGGTCAGCTTGCCTTTGCCCGGCACGCAGGCGGTTTCGATGGTCAGCAGATCGCCGCCCACTTCCGTCCATGCCAGTCCGGTCACCTGACCCACGCGGTTTTCGTTGTCCGCGCGACCATAGTCGAAGCGCTGGACGCCGAGGTAAGCATGCAGATTGTCGCCGTTAATCACGATGTGTTTCAGGCTCTTATCCAGCAGCAGCTGTTTCACCGCCTTACGGCACAGCTTGGAGATCTCACGCTCAAGGCTACGCACGCCCGCTTCACGGGTGTAGTAACGAATGATGCCCACAATGGCGCTGTCCTCAACGGTCAGCTCGTTAGCTTTCAGCGCGTTACGCTCAATCTGCTTCGGCAGCAGGTGCCGCTTAGCAATGTTCAGCTTCTCGTCTTCGGTATAGCCGGACAGACGGATCACTTCCATACGGTCCAGCAGCGGTGCCGGAATGTTCATGGAGTTGGAGGTCGCCACGAACATCACATCGCTCAGGTCGTAGTCGACTTCCAGATAGTGATCGCTGAACGCGACGTTCTGCTCTGGATCAAGCACTTCCAGCAGCGCCGACGCCGGATCGCCACGCATGTCCGAAGACATTTTGTCGATCTCATCGAGCAGGAACAGCGGGTTTTTAACGCCCACTTTCGCCATCTTCTGAATCAGCTTGCCCGGCATCGAACCAATATAGGTACGACGGTGGCCGCGGATTTCCGCTTCATCACGCACGCCGCCCAGCGCCATACGGATGTACTTACGTCCTGTCGCTTTGGCGATGGACTGACCCAGAGAGGTTTTACCCACCCCTGGCGGTCCTACCAGGCACAGGATTGGGCCTTTGATTTTATTCACACGGCTCTGTACCGCGAGGTACTCAAGAATGCGATCTTTCACGCGTTCCAGGCCGTAGTGGTCGGTATCCAGGATCTCCTGGGCCTGACGCAGGTCTTTTTTGACCTTGCTGCGGGCATTCCACGGAACCTGTACCATCCACTCAATGTAGCCGCGTACAACGGTCGCTTCCGCCGACATCGGAGACATCATTTTCAGCTTCTGCAACTCGGCTTCGGCTTTCTCTTTTGCCTCTTTCGGCATTTTCGCCGCGTCAATCTTACGCTTCAGCGCTTCGTTTTCGTCCGGCGCGTCGTCCATCTCGCCGAGCTCTTTCTGAATGGCTTTCATTTGCTCGTTCAGATAGTACTCACGCTGCGATTTTTCCATCTGCTTTTTGACGCGGTTGCGAATGCGCTTCTCAACCTGGAGCAGATCGATTTCAGACTCCATCATCGCCATCAGGTATTCCAGACGTTCGTTAACGTCGGACATTTCCAGCACGGACTGTTTGTCAGCCAGCTTCAGCGGCATGTGTGCAGCGATGGTATCCGCCAGACGTGCAGGATCGTCGATGCTGTTCAGCGACGTCAGCACTTCAGGTGGGATTTTCTTGTTCAGCTTGATATAGCCTTCAAACTGGCTGATCGCGGTGCGTACAAGCACTTCCTGCTCGCGCTCATCCAGTTCCGGTGAATCAAGGTACTCCGCCTTCGCAGAGAAGTGCTCGCCATCATCTGACAGAGTGGTAATACGCGCACGCTGTAAGCCTTCCACCAGCACCTTCACGGTGCCGTCCGGCAGCTTCAGCATTTGCAAAATAGAGGCCACGGTCCCGACGGTGAAAAGATCGTTTACACCCGGCTCATCCGTTGATGCTTCCTTCTGCGCCACCAGCATGATTTTTTTATCATGATCCATGGCGGCTTCGAGGCAACGGATAGATTTTTCCCGCCCTACAAATAAGGGTATGACCATGTGCGGATAAACCACCACATCGCGCAACGGCAATACGGGGATTTCAATGCGTTCAGAACGCTCAGGATTCATAGAGCTCTCTCTTAGTTTAGTGTCCGCCAGGTAAGCTGGTCATGTCACTGTGCTTCACACAACCATTAACATGTAATCCAGTATATGGGGATGTTTCCCATACATTCAACGCCATGAATACGGAAAAAGTAAAGGGGAGATAAAATCCCCCCTTTTTGATTAACTGATTGTATGAGTTGGTGAATTATTCGCCAGATGCCTGCTGCGCTTCCGGTTTGCCGTAAATCAGCAACGGCTTGGTCTGGCCACCAATGACGGACTCGTCGATCACGACTTTTTCGACGTCTTCCATAGAAGGCAGATCGTACATCGTGTCGAGCAACGCTGCTTCTACGATAGAACGCAGACCACGCGCGCCGGTTTTACGCGCCATCGCTTTCTTGGCAATCGCGTCCAGCGCTTCGTCACGGAATTCCAGCTCAACGCCTTCCAGATTGAACAGCGCCTGATACTGCTTGGTCAGCGCGTTTTTCGGCTCTTTCAGAATCTGAATCAGCGCGTCTTCGCTCAGTTCATTCAGGGTCGCCACCACCGGCAGACGGCCGATAAACTCTGGGATCAAACCAAATTTGATCAGGTCTTCCGGTTCCACCTGCGCCAGCAGCTGACCTTCGTTTGGTTTTTCAGACGTGGCTTTCACCGTTGCGCCAAAACCAATGCCGGAGCCGGTTTCAACACGGTGAGAAATCACTTTATCCAGGCCTGCAAACGCACCACCGCAGATAAACAGGATCTTGGAGGTATCAACCTGCAAGAACTCCTGCTGCGGATGCTTACGCCCACCCTGTGGTGGAACAGCCGCAACCGTACCTTCAATCAGCTTCAGGAGCGCCTGCTGCACGCCTTCGCCCGATACGTCACGGGTGATGGACGGGTTGTCTGACTTACGAGAGATTTTGTCGATCTCATCAATATAGACGATCCCGCGCTGGGCTTTCTGCACGTCGTAATCGCACTTCTGTAGCAGCTTCTGGATGATATTTTCAACGTCTTCACCCACATAACCGGCTTCGGTCAGGGTGGTGGCATCCGCCATGGTGAACGGAACATCCAGCAGGCGCGCCAGGGTTTCCGCCAGCAGCGTTTTACCGGAGCCGGTCGGCCCGATCAGCAGAATGTTACTTTTACCCAGTTCCACGCCATTGCTGGTATCGCCGTTACGCAGACGTTTGTAGTGGTTGTATACCGCCACCGCCAGCACTTTTTTCGCCTGTTCCTGACCAATGACATAGTCGTCGAGGTGGTGGCGAATTTCGTGTGGCGTTGGCAACGCGCTGCGCTCACGGTGCGGCGCGACTTCTTTAATCTCTTCGCGAATGATGTCGTTACATAAATCGACGCATTCGTCGCAGATATACACGGACGGCCCGGCAATCAGTTTACGCACTTCATGCTGGCTTTTGCCGCAAAAAGAGCAGTACAGCAGTTTGCCCGAACCATCTTTGCGTTTATCTGTCATGAGTCCAAACCTCTTTTTAAGTTCTATGTGCCGCACATGACGACGCAAATGCCATTCTCAGACGCAAGCTGCTTACTGGCAACGTGCCGCCCTACCTTAGTATAGCGGCACACTCGCGTCGCGGGCATCAATTACGATGGGTCAAAATGGAGTCGACTAAGCCGTACTCAACTGCCTCTGGTGCAGAGAGGAAGCGATCGCGCTCGGTATCGCGCTCGATCTGCTCAAGAGGTTGACCCGTATGCTGCGCCATAAGTTCATTCATGCGCGATTTTACTTTCAGAATTTCTCGGGCGTGGATTTCGATATCCGTCGCCTGACCCTGGTAACCACCCAGCGGCTGGTGAATCATCACGCGGGAATTTGGCAGGCAGAAACGCTTACCTTTCGCCCCTGCGGTTAACAGGAAGGCACCCATGGACGCCGCCTGCCCCATACAGATGGTGCTGACGTCCGGCTTGATGAATTGCATAGTGTCATAAATAGACATGCCCGCCGTAATCACACCGCCTGGCGAGTTGATGTACAGGTAAATGTCTTTTTCCGGGTTTTCCGCTTCCAGGAACAGCATCTGCGCCACGATCAGGTTAGCCATATGGTCTTCCACCTGGCCGGTCAGAAAGATAACGCGTTCCTTGAGCAGACGGGAATAGATATCGAAAGAACGCTCACCGCGTGAGGTCTGTTCAATAACCATTGGCACCAGCGCCATATGGGGTGCAAAGTTATCTCGTTCGCCACTGTATGACATTTCCGTCTCCTGGTTCAAAATTGAAAACACCTGCTGTACTGATTGTAACCTTATGGACGGATTATCAGCCAGTCTCAATCATCGTGATTACTTACTAATGGGGGTCGCCACGCCCTATTTCAAGCATAACAACGTTTTGTTGTAACGCTAACACTGAAAGGGCGTTTTAGCACCCTTCCAGGACTCAAGCTGCGATAAAAAAAACCCGTCGCCGGAGGGCAACGGGTTTTTTGTTCAAACTTTAAACCGTTGGGGCGAAATTACGCCTGCTGGTTCATCAGTTCGGTGAAAGAGGTCTCTTTTTCGGTCACTTTAGCTTTCGCCAGTACCGCTTCAACAGCCTGCTCTTCCAGTGCGACGTTGCGCATGTTGTCCATCAGCTCTTTGTTCTTACCGTAGAACTCGATCACTTCTGATGGATCTTCGTATGCAGACGCCATCTCTTCGATCAGGCCTTTCACACGCTCTTCGTCAGCTTTCAGCTCGTGGGTACGAATCACTTCACCCAGCAGCAGGCCAACTACAACGCGGCGTTTCGCTTGCTCTTCAAACAGCTCGCGCGGCAGTTCCATCGCTTGCTGCTGGTTGCCACCGAAACGCTGTGCAGCCTGACGGCGCAGAACGTCGATTTCGCTGTCGATCAGGGCAGCAGGAACGTCGATCTCGTTCGCTTTTACCAGACCTTCAATCGCCTGAGATTTCACACGGTTACGTACAGCGCCGTTCAGCTCGCGCTCCATGTTCTTACGCACTTCGGTACGCAGGCCCGCAACAGAACCATCTTCCACGCCGAAACGCTTGATGAATTCTTCAGTCAGTTCTGGCAGTTCGCGCTCTTCCACTTTCTTCAGGTTGATGACGAACTTCGCTGCTTTACCTTTCAGGTTTTCAGCGTGGTACTCTTCAGGGAAGGTCACGTCGATGGTGAACTCTTCGCCCGCTTTGTGGCCTTTGATACCGTCTTCGAAGCCTGGGATCATACGACCCTGGCCCATCGCCAGTACGAAATCAGACGCTTTACCGCCTTCGAACTCTTCGCCGTCTACAGAACCGGTGAAGTCGATGGTTACGCGGTCTTCCGCGTCAACAGCGCCTTCTTTTTCTTTCCAGTTCGCCTGCTGCTTACGCAGGGTGTCCAGCATGCCGTCAACGTCTTCATCGGTCACGGAAACGATCGGTTTTTCAACTTCGATAGATTCCAGACCTTTCAGCTCAACTTCCGGGTACACTTCAAACTCTACGGAGTAGGTGAAGTCTTCGCCCTGCTTGTATTCGCCTGGAACGTAGTTCGGCGCGCCGGCTGGATTGATTTTTTCTTTGATGATCGCGTCGATAAAGTTACGGCTCATCAGTTCACCCAGCACATCCTGACGCACGGAAGCGCCATAACGCTGAGCAACAACATTCATTGGTACTTTGCCCTTGCGGAAGCCGTCAATACGTACTTTTTTTGCTACGTTGACCAGCTCGCTTTTCACAGCAGTTTCGATGCTGTCAGCAGCGATAGTAATCGTTACACGGCGGCCAAGGCCTTGAGTGGTTTCAACTGAAACTTGCATCTTGTTACCTCAAAAAAATCACAGTGCTCGGTCAACTCTGAATCTGTCTGTTATACCGGGATGCTCTCTTATGTGCAGATTCACATTCCCTGTCGCCAGAATCATCCCGAAGACATTCATTAAGACGCGGCATTATAGCGGCATCACTTAGGTGAGTCGAGAACGGTTGGCGTATGTAGCTGCGGCTTTTTTCACACTTTAAGGCTATTTTTAGCCTCAAAAACGCACCATCCGCTCAAAACTCAGACAAAACAAAACGGCCCGAAGGCCGTTTTGACGAAATCTGTATGCAACATACTGGAAAAACTCCGGCGGTTGCAAATCCGATTTATCAGGCGATGGTGCCTGCACCGCGACAAGGCGGAGATGCGAATACCGTATCCTGTAGCCCTTCCCACTCCTTAATGGTGTAAGTGTGCAGCGCCAGGGCATGTACGGTTGTGGAGAGTTCTTCCGTCAAGGTGCTGTAGATCAGGCGGTGTCGGTTCAGGAAACGTTCTCCCGTGAAGCGATCGCTGACCAGAACCACTTTGAAGTGGCTTTCAGAACCTGCCGGCACGTTATGACGATAGCTTTCGTCGACAACTTCGAGAAACACAGGGTTGAACGCTGCCCTTAATTTTTCTTCTATCTGTTCACGTATCATCATGAAATCACTCCTCCGACAACGCTAAGATGTCACCCATCCCTTTAAATATTAGCCGCTTTTACCGTTTCCATTACACCTTGACAACAAATATTTAGCTTTCGTCTGATTTTCTCAGTCAAACGAATGAAGTTCACTATGAAGTTCATACGTTTTGTCACTCACAGGCAGAGAAAAGCGGAAAGCTGGTCAGTTTTCGGACAAGGCGATGAATTTACATGCGTTGACCACTTCCACTGGCCGTTGGCGATGTTATGATGGCGGCAATTTTTCTCTATTTGCTTACGATTCGTTGAGAACCCAAAAATGTTAAAAAAAATCTTCTTTCCGTTGGTAGCACTCTTTATGCTCGCCGGCTGCGCGACCCCGCCGACGACGATCGACGTTTCACCAAAAATTACCCTGCCTCAGCAGGACCCAAGCCTGATGGGCGTCACGGTCAGCATTAATGGTGCCGATCAGCGTCAGGATCAGGCGCTGGCGAAAGTGACCCGCGACAACCAGCAGGTCACCCTGACCGCCTCCCGCGATCTGCGCTTCCTGTTGCAGGAAGTGCTGGAGAAACAGATGACCTCCCGTGGCTACATGATTGGCCCGAGCGGCGCGGTTGATCTGCAAATCATCGTGAACAACCTGTACGCTGACGTTTCCCAGGGCAACGTTCGCTACAACATCGCGACGAAAGCCGATATCGCCATCATCGCTACCGCGAAGAACGGCAACAAAATGAATAAAAACTACCGTGCAAGCTATTCTGTTGAAGGCGCATTCCAGGCGTCCAACAAAAATATCGCTGACGCGGTTAACAGCGTGCTGACTGATACCATTGCCGACATGGCACAGGACACCAGCATTCACGATTTCATCAAGCAGAACGCCCGTTAATCCTGCTGACTGACCCGGTGCTTCACCGGGTCAGCTCATAAGAATATGTCCAGTCACTACTTACGCATTTTCCAGCAACCCAAATCAGCTATTCTGCTGATCCTTGGTTTCGCCTCCGGTTTACCGCTTGCGCTCACCTCCGGCACGTTACAAGCGTGGATGACGGTCGAGAACATCGATCTTAAAACCATTGGTTTCTTCTCGCTTGTCGGTCAGGCCTACGTCTTCAAGTTCCTGTGGTCGCCGGTGATGGACCGCTATACCCCGCCGTTCCTCGGTCGCCGTCGCGGCTGGCTCGTAATGACGCAGGTTTTCCTGCTGATCGCGATCGCCGCAATGGGTTTCCTTGAGCCGTCAACGCAGCTGCGCTGGATGGCCGCGCTTGCGGTGGTCATCGCCTTCTGTTCCGCGTCCCAGGACATTGTTTTTGACGCCTGGAAAACGGACGTCTTGCCCGCGGAAGAGCGTGGTGCCGGTGCGGCAATCAGCGTGCTGGGCTACCGCCTGGGTATGCTGGTTTCCGGCGGCCTGGCACTCTGGCTTGCCGACCGCTATCTCGGCTGGCAGGGAATGTACTGGCTGATGGCCGCTCTGCTGATCCCCTGCATTATTGCCACGCTATTTGCGCCTGAACCGAGCGATGTTATTCCGGTCCCCCGCTCGCTGGAGCAGGCCGTCGTAGCACCGCTCCGCGACTTCTTCGGTCGCAATAATGCCTGGCTGATCCTGCTGCTGATTGTCCTTTATAAGCTCGGCGATGCTTTCGCCATGAGCCTGACCACCACCTTCCTGATCCGCGGCGTCGGTTTTGATGCGGGCGAGGTCGGCGTGGTGAACAAAACCCTGGGGCTGTTTGCCACCATCGTCGGCGCGCTGTACGGCGGCGTATTGATGCAGCGCCTGACGCTGTTCCGGGCTCTGCTGATCTTCGGCATTCTTCAGGGCGCATCGAATGCCGGTTATTGGCTGCTGTCGGTAACCGACAAGAATATGATCAGCATGGCGACGGCCGTATTCTTTGAAAACCTGTGCGGCGGTATGGGCACCGCGGCCTTTGTTGCCCTGCTGATGACGCTGTGCAATAAGTCATTTTCCGCTACCCAGTTTGCGCTGCTCTCAGCGCTTTCCGCCGTCGGGCGCGTCTACGTTGGCCCTGTCGCAGGCTGGTTTGTTGAAGCTCACGGCTGGCCGACGTTTTATCTTTTCTCGGTGGTCGCGGCCGTGCCGGGAATTTTATTGCTGCTGATTTGTCGTCAGACGCTGGAATATACCCAGCGGACGGAACATTTCATGCCGCGCACGGAATATCAGGCCGCCTATCGGTTTGCGCTGCGTCTGATGATGGTAGGCTGCCTTGCGCTGGTACTGTGGCTGGTGGTGCTCATTATTAATGCAACGACCGGTCTATCGCTGCCTTTTGAAGCGCTGCTGCTGGATATTGGCGCGCTACTGGCCCTTGCGGGCATCCTGACGGGCGGCACGCTGGATTTCATGTCGCTGCGTAAAACCCGGATGACCTGAAGAAAAAAGCGAAAGGTTATTTCCCGTTGTAATAACGACCCGAAATTATAACGGTGAAATAACCGCCCTCGGTAAAAAAAATATTTGTTGTTTTGTGCGGGATAGCATTCGGAAATTATTGGAGCTTATTTCGCTACGCTATTTTCCATTAAACGATTCAGCTTTTGAAAGATTGAATTTTCGTTTTTTAGTTGTCTTTTTATTGATAATTAATTGTTAATTATTTGTGTATTTTCAACAATGGTTATACCAATTGTCCCTTTTAAGGTATGCTGGGGCACCCTTTCGTTATAACGCCCACACCGTGCGGCTTCCCTCCTGAAACGCGACATAATTTGCAACACTTGTGACATGTGCGGCAGAACCCGGTAACACCTTCCTGACACAGGGCTAATGATGTTTACAGTAATGTAACCTTCCCGTAAAATGCCCCCACACTTTAAACGCCACCAGACTCCCGTGGAATTGAGGTCGTTAAATGAGACTCAGGAAATACAATAAAAGTTTGGGATGGTTGTCATTATTCGCAGGCACTGTATTACTCAGTGGCTGCGATTCTGCACTACTAGACCCCAAAGGACAGATTGGACTGGAACAACGTTCATTGATACTGACGGCTTTTGGCCTGATGTTGATTGTGGTTATTCCTGCCATCTTGATGGCTGTTGGTTTCGCCTGGAAGTATCGTGCGAGCAATAAAGATGCGAAGTATAGCCCTAACTGGTCACACTCCAATAAAGTGGAAGCTGTGGTCTGGACGGTGCCTATTCTGATCATCCTGTTCCTTGCCGTGCTGACCTGGAAAACCACTCACGCACTTGAGCCAAGCAAGCCGCTGGTTCACGATGAAAAACCGATTACCATTGAAGTGGTCTCCATGGACTGGAAATGGTTCTTCATCTATCCAGAGCAGGGCATTGCTACCGTGAATGAAATCGCCTTCCCGGCGAACACTCCGGTTCAGTTCAAAGTGACCTCCAACTCCGTAATGAACTCCTTCTTCATCCCACGTCTGGGCAGCCAGATTTACGCGATGGCCGGTATGCAGACTAACCTGCACCTGATCGCGAATGAAGCAGGCACCTACGACGGTATCTCCGCCAGCTATAGTGGCCCGGGCTTCTCGGGTATGAAGTTCAAAGCTATCGCTACGCCAGACCGCGCGACTTTCGACCAGTGGGTTGCAAAAGCGAAGCAGTCTACCAACACCATGTCTGACATGGCGGCGTTCGAAAAAGTGGCTGCACCTAGCGAATATAACAAGGTGGAGTACTTCTCTAACGTGAAACCGAATCTGTTCAAAGATGTTATTGGCAAATTTATGGATCACGGCATGAGCATGGACATGACCCAGCCTGAAGGCGAGCACAACACGCACCAGGGTATGGAAGGCATGGACATGAGCCACGCGGAAACCGCTCACTAAGGGGCCGAGGAAGAAAATGTTCGGAAAATTGACATTGGATGCGGTGCCGTACCATGAACCCATTATCATGGTTACGATTGCTGCAATTATCATTGGTGGCGCGGCCTTACTGGGCCTTATCACTTACTTCGGTAAGTGGAGCTACCTGTGGAACGAGTGGCTGACTTCGGTCGACCACAAAAAACTCGGCATCATGTACTGCATCGTCGGTATCGTCATGTTAATTCGTGGCTTTGCGGATGCGATCATGATGCGTAGCCAGCAGGCGCTCGCTTCTGCGGGTGAAGCAGGCTTCCTGCCGCCGCACCACTACGACCAGATCTTTACCGCCCACGGCGTTATCATGATCTTCTTCGTGGCGATGCCGCTGGTTATCGGTCTGATGAACGTTGTCGTTCCGCTGCAAATCGGCGCGCGTGACGTTGCGTTCCCGTTCCTGAACAACCTGAGCTTCTGGTTCACCGTTGTCGGCGTTATCCTGGTTAACCTGTCACTGGGCGTGGGCGAGTTTGCTCAGACCGGCTGGCTGGCTTACCCGCCGCTTTCGGGAATTGAGTACAGTCCGGGCGTCGGCGTTGACTACTGGATTTGGGCGCTTCAGCTCTCCGGTGTCGGTACCACCCTGACCGGTATTAACTTCTTCGTGACCATCCTGAAGATGCGTGCACCAGGTATGACGATGTTCAAGATGCCAGTATTTACCTGGGCATCTCTGTGCGCCAACGTACTGATTATCGCGTCGTTCCCAATTCTGACCGTCACCATCGCGCTGCTGACCCTGGATCGCTATCTGGGTACCCATTTCTTCACGAATGATATGGGTGGCAACATGATGATGTACATCAACCTGATTTGGGCCTGGGGTCACCCGGAAGTGTACATTCTGGTTCTGCCTGTGTTCGGTGTGTTCTCCGAAATCGCGGCAACCTTCTCGCGTAAGCGTCTGTTTGGTTACACCTCGCTGGTGTGGGCAACCGTATGTATTACCGTTCTGTCGTTCATCGTCTGGCTGCACCACTTCTTCACCATGGGTGCGGGCGCGAACGTAAACGCCTTCTTCGGTATTACCACCATGATTATCGCGATCCCAACCGGGGTTAAGATCTTCAACTGGCTGTTCACTATGTACCAGGGCCGTATCCAGTTCCACTCAGCCATGCTGTGGACTATCGGCTTCATCGTGACCTTCTCCGTAGGCGGGATGACCGGCGTACTGCTGGCGGTACCAGGTGCTGACTTTGTTCTGCACAACAGTCTGTTCCTGATTGCGCACTTCCATAACGTTATCATCGGCGGCGTCGTCTTCGGCTGCTTCGCAGGTGTGACCTACTGGTGGCCTAAAGCGTTTGGCTTCACGCTGAACGAAACCTGGGGTAAACGCGCGTTCTGGTTCTGGATCATCGGCTTCTTCGTGGCGTTTATGCCGCTGTACGTGCTGGGCTTCATGGGTATGACCCGTCGCCTGAGCCAGCAGATTGACCCGCAGTTCCACCCAATGCTGATGGTTGCAGCGGGCGGTGCGGTTCTGATTGCCTGCGGTATCGCGTCTCAGCTGATTCAGTTCTACGTTTCTATTCGCGACCGCGACCAGAACCGTGACCTGACCGGTGACCCGTGGGGTGGCCGTACGCTGGAGTGGGCAACCTCTTCTCCACCTCCTTTCTATAACTTCGCCGTTGTGCCGCAGATCCATGAACGCGACGCATTCTGGGAAATGAAAGAAAAAGGTGAAGCGTACAAGCAGCCTGAGCATTACGAAGAGATCCACATGCCGAAAAACAGCGCTGCGGGCATTGTGATTGCCGCTTTCGCGACGGTATTTGGTTTCGCAATGATCTGGCACATCTGGTGGATGGCGATTGTTGGCTTCGCTGGCATCGTAATCAGCTGGATTGTGAAGAGCTTTGACGAGGACGTGGACTACTACGTACCAGTCCGTGAAGTTGAAAAGCTGGAAAATCAGCATTTTGACGAGATTTCTAAAGCGGGGCTGAAAAATGGCAACTGATACTCTGGCGCACTCAACTGCCCACGCGCATGAGCATGCGCACCATGATGCAGGACCGAATAAAGTTTTCGGTTTCTGGATCTACCTGATGAGCGACTGCATCCTGTTCTGCTGTCTGTTCGCAACCTATGCCGTTCTGGTGAACGGCACAGCGGGCGGCCCGACCGGTAAGGACATCTTTGAGCTGCCGTTCGTTCTGGTTGAAACCGCACTGCTGTTATTCAGCTCCATCACCTACGGCATGGCGGCTATCGCCATGTACAAGAACAACAAGAGCCAGGTTGTCTCCTGGCTGGCGTTGACCTGGCTGTTTGGTGCTGGCTTTATCGGGATGGAAATCTATGAATTCCATCACCTGATTGCGGAAGGTTTCGGTCCGGATCGCAGCGGCTTCCTGTCGGCGTTCTTTGCGCTGGTCGGCACCCACGGTCTGCACGTGACCTCGGGCCTGATCTGGATGGCGGTTCTAATGTTCCAGATCTCCCGTCGTGGCCTGACCAGTACTAACCGTACCCGTATTATGTGCCTGAGCCTGTTCTGGCACTTCCTTGACGTGGTATGGATCTGTGTGTTCTCTGTTGTCTATCTGATGGGGGCGATGTAATGAGTCATTCTAACGATCATGGCGCTTCCCACGGCAGCGTAAAAACCTACATGACAGGTTTCATCCTGTCGATCATCCTGACGGTGATCCCGTTCTGGATGGTGATGAACGGTTCTGCATCCAAGCCGGTTATCCTGGGAGCAATCCTGGTGACCGCAGTGATTCAGATTCTGGTGCATCTGGTTTGCTTCCTGCACATGAACACCAAGTCCGATGAAGGCTGGAACATGACGGCCTTTATCTTTACCGTGATTATCATCGCTATCCTGGTAGTCGGTTCCATCTGGATTATGTGGAACCTTAACTACAACATGATGGTTCACTAAGAGCGGCGAGTATGTTTAAGCAATACCTGCAAGTCACGAAACCAGGCATCATCTTTGGCAACCTGATCTCCGTAATCGGAGGGTTCCTGCTGGCCTCTAAAGGCAGCATTGATTACACCCTCTTTATTTACACGCTGGTCGGTGTGTCACTGGTGGTTGCGTCCGGTTGTGTATTTAACAACTACATCGACATGGATATCGACAAGAAGATGGAAAGGACCAAAAATCGGGTGCTGGTTAAAGGCCTGATTGCCCCTTCCGTCTCGCTGGTGTACGCCACCTTGCTGGGTATTGCTGGCTTTATGCTGCTGTGGTTTGGTGCTAACCCGCTGGCCTGCTGGCTGGGGGTGATGGGGTTCGTAGTGTATGTAGGCGTCTACAGCCTGTATATGAAACGTCACTCCGTCTACGGCACGCTGATTGGTTCTCTCTCCGGCGCTGCGCCGCCGGTGATTGGCTACTGCGCCGTCACGAACGAGTTCGACAGCGGTGCGCTCATCCTGCTGGCTATCTTTAGCCTGTGGCAGATGCCGCACTCCTACGCCATCGCGATTTTCCGCTTCAAGGATTATCAGGCGGCGAACATTCCGGTTCTCCCGGTCGTGAAAGGTATCTCGGTTGCCAAGAACCACATCACGCTGTACATCATCGCCTTTGCCGTGGCAACGCTGATGCTCTCTCTGGGCGGTTACGCCGGATATAAATATTTGGTGGTAGCGGCCGCGGTGAGCGTCTGGTGGCTCGGCATGGCCCTGCGCGGCTACAAGGTGGAAGACGACAAAGTTTGGGCACGCAAGCTGTTTGTGTTTTCGATTGTCGCCATCACCTCCCTGTCCGTGATGATGTCCGTAGACTTTATGGTGCCGGACTCGCAAAACCTGCTGACTTACGTCTGGTAAGTTTATGTGATGATGAAAAGGGTGCTTCGGCACCCTTTTTTATTCACCAAATCCATTAATCACGCATGTAATATTTGTTAAATAAGCCTTTATTTACCCCGCCCCTTCCCCGCACTACACTATGGCCTGCTTTTGAACTGAGGTGGTAATGAACGATTATAAAATGACGCCAGGCGAGCTGCGTGCGACCTGGGGTTTAGGGACTGTTTTCTCGCTGCGGATGCTTGGCATGTTTATGGTCCTGCCCGTTCTGACCACGTATGGCATGGCGTTACAGGGTGCCAGCGAAGCGCTGATTGGTCTGGCGATCGGTATCTACGGCCTGGCGCAGGCAATATTCCAGATCCCCTTTGGCCTGCTCTCCGACCGCGTGGGTCGCAAACCGCTGATTGTCGGCGGTCTGCTGGTATTTATCCTCGGCAGCGTCATTGCCGCCCTCTCCCACTCCATCTGGGGCATTATTCTTGGCCGCGCCCTGCAAGGGTCCGGTGCCATTGCTGCTGCCGTGATGGCGCTGCTGTCAGATTTAACCCGCGAGCAAAACCGCACCAAAGCCATGGCGTTTATTGGCGTCAGCTTCGGCGTCACTTTTGCCATTGCAATGGTGCTGGGGCCGATTATCACGCATGCGCTCGGCCTGCACGCTCTGTTCTGGATGATTGCGGTGCTGGCGACCATCGGGATCGCACTCACGCTGTGGGTTGTGCCAGACAGTAAAAATCACGTTCTCAACCGTGAATCCGGGATGGTTAAAGGCTGCTTTAGTAAAGTCATCGCCGAGCCGCGTCTGCTTAAGCTTAACTTCGGCATTATGTGTCTGCACATTCTGCTGATGTCCACCTTCGTCGCCCTGCCCGGCCAGCTTGCCGCAGCAGGTTTCCCGGCGGCCGAGCACTGGAAAATTTATCTGGTCACAATGCTAATCTCGTTTGTCTCCGTTGTGCCCTTCATTATTTACGCCGAAGTGAAGCGCAAAATGAAACGCGTCTTCGTGGGCTGCGTGGCATTACTGCTGATTGCCGAGATTGTGCTGTGGGGCGCCGGCCCGCACTTCTGGGAGCTGATCGCAGGCGTGCAGCTGTTCTTCCTGGCGTTTAATCTGATGGAAGCCCTGCTGCCCTCGCTTATCAGCAAAGAGTCTCCGGCAGGATACAAAGGCACCGCGATGGGCATTTACTCCACCAGCCAGTTTCTCGGCGTGGCGATCGGCGGCTCGCTCGGCGGCTGGGTGGACGGTCTGTTTGATTCCCAGACCGTTTTTCTCGCCGGTGCGCTGCTGGCGATGCTCTGGCTGTTTGTGGCCAGCACCATGAAAGAGCCGCGCTATGTGAGTAGCCTGCGGGTAGAAATTCCTGATGAGGTGACAATCGGTGATGCGTTAAAACAGCGTCTGGAAGCGACAGAAGGCGTGAGCGAAGTGCTGATTGTCCCGGAAGAGCGCAGTGCGTACGTCAAAATTGACAGCAAAGTGACGAACCGCTTTGAGGTGGAGCAGGCGCTGAAGGCCTGAAAAAATGCCCGGTTTAGCCGGGCATTATTGTCTTAATCGCGGAAGTTTTTAAACTGGAATGGCTGACCTAAATCGCCGCCGCGCACCAGCGCCATGACGGACTGGAGATCGTCGCGAGATTTTCCGGTTACGCGAATTTCTTCGCCCTGGATCTGCGCCTGCACCTTCAGCTTACTGTCTTTAATCAGCTTCACGATTTTCTTCTGCACGGCACTTTCAATGCCCTGCTTCAGCTTCGCTTCCACAAACCAGGTTTTACCGCTATGAACGAAATCTTCCGGCACATCCAGTGAGGTCCCTTCGATGCCGCGCTTGAGCAGCTTGGCGCGCAGGATATCCAGCAGCTGATTGACCTGGAAATCAGACTCGCTCAGGACTTTGATCGTCTTGTTAGCGTCGTTCAGTTCAATCGTCGCCTCAACGCCACGAAAATCGAAACGTGACTCAACCTCACGGACAGCATTATCTACGCCGTTACGCGCTTCCTGCAAATCAACTTCAGAAACAATATCGAAAGATGGCATCTTTTCTTCTCCCTTCATTTTTGTTGCGTTGCATAATACCCGCAACGAGGCATAACGAGAAGCTTAGCTGATGCCGCTATACTTAGTGTCACAGCACCTGGCACCGTTGCAGGTGAGGAGGAACAATGAAAGTAACAGTGCTTGGATGCGGAGCCCTTGGCCAACTCTGGCTTACAGCGCTATGCAAACAGGGACACGACGTACAGGGCTGGCTGCGCATTCCTCAGCCCTATTGCAGTGTGAACGTGATGGGTACCGACGGTTCAATTTTTAACGAGTCTTTGACGGCAAACGATCCGGAATTTCTCGCCACCAGCGATCTGCTGCTGGTCACGCTGAAGGCCTGGCAGGTCTCCGATGCGGTGAAAAGCCTGGCCGCCCAGTTACCTGAAAGCACGCCAATCCTGCTGATCCACAACGGCATGGGTACCATTGAAGAGCTAAAAACTGTCCGGCAACCGCTGCTAATAGGGACAACCACCCACGCGGCACGTCGCGACGGTAGCGTCATTATCCACGTTGCCAGCGGTATCACCCATATCGGTCCTGCGCGTGAGCAGCCCGGCGATTACAGCTATCTTGCCGATACGTTGCAATGCACGCTGCCTGACGTCGCCTGGCACAATAACATTCGTGCGGAACTGTGGCGCAAGCTGGCGGTCAACTGCGCGATCAACCCCCTGACCGCCCTGCTGGACTGCCCTAACGGTGAACTGCGTCAGCATTCGGATCAGGTGGCGCTGATTTGCCGGGAAGTTGCCGACGTGATTGAGCGCGAAGGCTACCACACCTCAGAAACCGATTTACGTTATTATGTCGACCAGGTCATTGAGAGTACGGCAGAAAATATCTCTTCAATGTTGCAGGATGTCCGGGCGATGCGGCATACCGAAATTGATTACATTACCGGTTATCTGTTAAAACGCGCCCGGGCACACGGCATTACCGTTGCCGAAAACAGCCGTCTGTTTGAGTCAGTAAAACGAAAGGAGAGTGAGTATGAGCGCATCGGCACTGGTATGCCTCGCCCCTGGTAGCGAAGAGACAGAAGCGGTCACCGCCATTGATTTAATGGTGCGCGGCGGTATTAAGGTTACCACCGCCAGCGTCGCCAGCGACGGCGATCTGACGATCGTTTGTTCCCGTGGGATGAAGATCCTGGCGGATGCACCGCTTGTACAGGTGGCAGACGGCGATTACGACATTATTGTCCTGCCGGGTGGGCTGAAGGGCGCGGAGTGTTTCCGCGACAGCCCGCTGCTGGTTGAAACCGTTCGTCAGTTTCATCTTTCCGGGCGTATCGTTGCGGCGATCTGTGCTGCCGCTGGTACGGTGCTGGTTCCACACGACATCTTCCCCATCGGCAATATGACCGGCTTCCCCGGCCTTAAGGACACCATTCCGCAAGAGCAGTGGGTGGATAAGCGCGTGGTCTGGGATCCGCGGGTTAACCTGCTCACCAGCCAGGGGCCGGGCACCGCCATTGATTTTGGCTTAAAGATTATTGACCTGCTGGTCGGTCGCGAGAAAGCGTACGAAGTGGCGTCATCGCTGGTGATGGCGGCGGGGATTTATAACTACTACGAGTAAAAAAAGCCGGGTGGCGGCTACGCCTTACCCGGCCTACAAGTGCACGGTACCGTAGGCCCGGTAAGCGAAGCGCCACCGGGCAATAGGCTACGGGCGATACACCTTCACGTTCGCGAAGCCCTGCTCACGCAGGTACAGCGCCTGCAAACGGCTCATCACCCCGCGCTCACACCACAGCAGATACGTTTTGCTCTGGTCGAGATCGCCAAATTGGGTGCTCAGCTTGTAGAACGGCAGAGAAACCACGTCCACGCCTTCCACCTGCAACGGCTTGTCATCCTGCTCGTCAATCGAGCGGATATCCAGAATGGCATCGTTAGCGCCGAATCCGCTGACGGTTTCCACCTCAACCACATCCTGCTCGGTCTGCTGGGCAATTTCGCGGATATCAATGTTGGACGCTTCCGCCACCACTTTTTCCAGAATGCTGAAATCGAAGTTCTCTTCTTCCGCTTCGATCTTCGCCTTCACCGCCTTGATGGTTGGGCTTTTTGAGATCACACCGCAATATTCCGGCATGGTACGGGCAAAATCTTCAGTACCGATTTTGCGCGCCAAATCGATGATGTGCTCTTTATCGTGCGAGATCAGCGGACGCAGGATCAGCGTATCTGATACGTTGTCGATAAGACGCAGGTTGGTCAGCGTCTGGCTGGAGACCTGGCCCAGCGCTTCGCCAGTGACCAGCGCCTGCACGCCGTAGCGCTCGGCCACTTTGGACGCCGCGCGTACCATCATACGTTTGAGGATCACGCCCATCTGGCCATCATCCACTTTTTCAAGGATTTCGCCCACTACCGGCTCAAAGTTGATCGCCACAAAACGCACGCGGTGGGAGCTGCCGAAACGGTTCCACAGGTAATGCGCCACCTGACGGACGCCAATTTCATGCGCCGCGCCGCCCAGGTTGAAGAAGCAGTAGTGTACGCGGCAGCCGCGACGCATCAGCATATAGCTGGAGACGCCGGAGTCGAAGCCGCCGGAGATCAGCGACAGCACATCTTCCTGCGTGCCGATCGGGAAACCGCCAATACCTTCATAACGACCCTTAACCAGCAGCAGACGATCGTTCTCGATCTCAAGGTTAACGGTGACGTCCGGGTTAGTCAGGCGCACGCGCGCCGTCTCAACGTGCTGGTTCAGACCGCCGCCGACGTAGCGCTCAACTTCAATCGAGCTAAACTCGTGCTTACCGCGACGCTTCACGCGTACGCAGAAGGTTTTGCCTTCGATCTGGTCGCGGTACTGTACCAGCGCCTTTTCGAAGATATCGTGCATATCGCTGAACGGAACGTCTTCCACTTCCAGAATATGATGAATACCAGGAATACGGGTCAGCGCGTCGCGAATATCAAGACGTTTGCTTTCGTCTTTCGCGCGGACTTCAACGTGGTCCCAGTGACGCACCACGGCGAGCGTTTCGTCGTAGTGTTTTAATACGTTACGAATGTTCCCGGTGAGAATTTTAATAAAGCGCAAACGCACAGATTGGCTTTTGATGGTGATTTCAGGGAACAATTTAATGATAAACTTCATGGCGGCAATGTTTCTTAGGCAAGCTTATAAAGGCTTGTAGTGGAAAATGATACAGCAGCCCACACCCGTGGCTGCATCCAGGCGCGCAAGTATACCACCATCGCGCCACTCGCGTTATTTGATAATTGCCCCGAGTCCGTTACCATGTTGGGGCGAAGAATATAAGAGTTAATTCACTATGCCGAAGAAGAACGACGCACCGGCCAGTTTTGAAACTGCGCTGAGTGAGCTTGAGCAGATTGTTACCCGCCTCGAGAGCGGCGAATTACCGCTGGAAGATGCCCTTAACGAATTTGAACGCGGTGTGCAGCTTGCGCGCCAGGGGCAGGTAAAGCTCCAGCAGGCCGAGCAGCGTGTGCAGATCCTGCTTTCCGACAGCGAAGACGCTAAAACCACGCCATTCACACCGGACGCCGAGTAAATGGATTTTTCCAACGCGCTTCAGGCGCGCGTCGTTCGCGCCAACGACGCCCTGCGCCGTTTTATTGAGCCGCAGCCTTTTCAGAACACTCCACTGGTTGAAGCCATGCACTATGGCGCACTCTTAGGAGGTAAACGCCTGCGTCCGTTCCTCGTGTATGCCACGGGCAACATGTTTGGCATCAGCGATAACACGCTGGACGCCCCGGCAGCCGCCGTGGAGTGTATTCACGCCTATTCGCTGATCCACGACGATCTCCCGGCGATGGACGATGACGATCTGCGTCGCGGTCAGCCGACCTGCCACATTAAGTTCGGCGAAGCGAATGCCATTCTGGCGGGCGATGCTCTGCAAACCCTGGCGTTCTCAATTCTGAGCGATGCGCCGATGGTTGAGGTAAGCGATCGCGATCGTCTGGCGATGGTGTCCGAGCTGGCGATGGCCAGCGGCGTCGCCGGCATGTGCGGCGGCCAGGCGCTGGATTTAGAAGCTGAAGGTCGTCAGGTGACGCTGGAACAGCTGGAGCGCATCCACCGTCACAAAACGGGCGCACTGATTCGGGCAGCCGTTCGCCTGGGCGCGCTGAGCGCGGGTGAACGTGGGCGCAAAGCCCTGCCGATTCTGGACAGATACGCAGAAAGTATCGGTCTGGCATTCCAGGTTCAGGATGACATTCTGGATGTGGTGGGCGATACTGCAACATTGGGAAAACGTCAGGGTGCGGATCAGCAGCTTGGCAAAAGTACCTACCCCGCCCTGCTGGGCCTTGAGCATGCCCAACGTAAAGCCCGGGATCTGATAGACGATGCCCGCCGGTCGCTGAATGAGCTGGCCGCGCAATCGCTGGATACCTCGGCACTGGAAGCGCTAGCGGACTACATAATCCAGCGTGATAAATAAACTATATATCTCGATGAGCCTTTGATGAGTTTTGATATTGCCAAATACCCGACACTGGCGTTAGTTGACTCCACTCAGGAGTTACGTCTGTTGCCGAAAGAGAGTCTGCCGAAGCTGTGTGACGAGCTGCGTCGCTACCTGCTCGACAGCGTTAGCCGCTCCAGCGGCCACTTCGCCTCCGGGCTTGGCACGGTTGAGCTGACCGTGGCGTTGCATTACGTCTATAACACGCCGTTCGATCAGCTGATCTGGGATGTGGGCCACCAGGCCTATCCGCACAAAATTCTGACCGGACGTCGCGATCAAATTGGCACCATTCGCCAGAAGGGTGGCCTGCATCCGTTCCCGTGGCGCGGCGAGAGCGAGTTTGACGTGTTAAGCGTCGGTCATTCCTCCACCTCCATTTCCGCGGGCATCGGGATTGCCGTTGCCGCCGAAAAAGAGAATAAGCAACGCTGTACCGTCTGCGTCATTGGCGACGGGGCGATCACCGCCGGGATGGCTTTTGAAGCCATGAACCACGCGGGCGATATCAAGCCGGACATGCTGGTTATCCTCAACGATAACGAAATGTCGATCTCCGAAAACGTCGGCGCGCTGAATAACCATCTGGCGCAGCTGCTTTCCGGCAAGCTTTACTCCTCCCTGCGGGAAGGCGGGAAAAAAGTTTTCTCCGGCGTGCCGCCGATCAAAGAGCTGCTCAAGCGTACCGAAGAACACATCAAAGGCATGGTCGTGCCGGGCACGCTGTTCGAAGAGCTGGGCTTTAACTATATTGGCCCGGTGGACGGGCACGATGTGCTGGGTCTGGTGACCACGCTGAAAAACATGCGCGATCTGAAAGGCCCGCAGTTCCTGCACATCATGACCAAAAAAGGGCGTGGCTACGAACCGGCGGAAAAAGATCCGATCACCTTCCACGCGGTGCCCAAATTTGACCATACCAGCGGCTGCCTGCCGAAAAGCAGCGGCGGAATGCCGAGCTACTCAAAAATCTTTGGCGACTGGCTGTGCGAAACGGCGGCAAAAGATAACAAGCTGATGGCGGTCACGCCTGCCATGCGTGAAGGCTCCGGTATGGTCGAGTTCTCCAAAAAATACCCGGACCAGTATTTCGACGTCGCCATTGCCGAGCAGCATGCGGTTACCTTCGCGGCAGGGCTGGCGATTGGCGGCTACAAGCCGGTGGTGGCGATTTACTCCACCTTCCTGCAACGCGCCTACGATCAGGTGATCCATGACGTTGCCATCCAGAAGCTGCCGGTGCTGTTTGCTATCGACCGCGCGGGCATCGTGGGGGCCGACGGTCAGACGCACCAGGGGGCGTTTGATCTCTCCTTCCTGCGCTGCATCCCGGACATGGTCATCATGACGCCAAGCGACGAAAACGAGTGTCGTCAGATGCTGTATACCGGCTACCACTATCAGGACGGCCCCTGCGCGGTACGTTATCCGCGCGGCAATGCCCTTGGCGTTGAACTTCAGCCGCTGGAAAAGCTGGACATCGGTAAAGGTCTGGTGAAACGTCGCGGCGAAAAAGTGGCGATCCTGAACTTTGGTACGCTGATGCCGGAAGCGGCAAAAGTTGCTGAAACCCTGAACGCGACGCTGGTGGATATGCGCTTTGTGAAGCCGCTCGATGAATCTCTGATTCTGAGCATGGCGGAAAGCCATGACGTGCTGGTCACGCTGGAAGAGAACGCCATCATGGGTGGCGCGGGTAGCGGCGTGAACGAGGTACTGATGGCGAACCGTAAATGGGTTCCGGTGCTGAATCTCGGCCTGCCGGACCACTTTATCCCGCAAGGTACTCAGGACGAGGCGCGTGCCGACATCGGCCTGGACGCCGCCGGTATCGAAGCCAGAATCCGCAGCTGGCTGGCCTGATCCCTCCCCTTTTCTGCTCCTGCTATGCTTAAACGTATTGTTTAAACAGCAGGAGCGGAACCATGCAATACACGACATTAGGAAAAACGGACCTCAGGGTGTCCCGGCTTTGCCTGGGCTGCATGACCTTTGGCGAGCCTGACCGGGGAAATCACGCCTGGACGCTGCCGGAAGAGAGCAGCCGCCCTATCATCAAGCGCGCCATAGACGGCGGCATCAACTTCTTCGATACCGCCAACAGCTACTCTGACGGCAGCAGCGAAGAGATTGTGGGCCGCGCCCTGCGTGATTTTGCCCGTCGGGATGAGATTGTGGTCGCCACCAAGGTTTACTACCCGTCAGGCGATCTGACTGAAGGCCTTTCTCGCGCGCAGATCCTCCGTTCCATCGATGACAGCCTCAGACGCCTGAACATGGATTACGTCGACCTGCTGCAAATCCACCGCTGGGATTACAACACGCCGACTGAAGAGACGCTTGAAGCGCTGAACGATGTCGTAAAAGCGGGTAAAGCGCGCTATATCGGCGCGTCGTCCATGCACGCGTCGCAGTTTGCTCAGGCGCTCGATCTCCAGGCGCAGCACGGCTGGGCGCGCTTTGTCACCATGCAGGATCATTACAACCTGATTTATCGGGAAGAAGAACGCGAAATGCTGCCGCTCTGCGACCAGGAAGGCGTGGCGGTGATCCCGTGGAGCCCACTGGCGCGCGGACGCTTAACCCGTCCGTGGGGAGAAACCACGGCGCGGCTGGTATCGGATGAAGTGGGTAAAAATCTGTACGATAACACGGAAGCCAGCGATGCGCTGATTGCCGAACGTTTAGCCGGCATCGCCGACGATATCGGCGCAACGCGCGCGCAGGTGGCGCTGGCGTGGCTGCTGGGCAAGCGGGGTGTCGCCGCACCGATTATTGGTACATCGCGGGAAGAACAGCTGGATGAGTTGTTAAGCGCGGTGGATTTATCGCTGACCCCGGAGCAGGTTGCCGAGCTGGAGACACCGTATCAGCAGCATCCGGTGGTGGGGTTTAAGTAAACACTTGCCGGGTGGCGGCTTACCCGGCCTACGATCGCACACTATTTGTAGGCCGGGTAAGCGTAGTGTATGACCGGATACATAGGTGACAGATCAGACCGGGAACATAGGTAACACTTTTAGTCTATCCGGAGCACACTCTG
>NZ_JADCKU010000011.1:0-161470 GCF_014982165.1 Enterobacter cloacae complex sp. P24RS | reverse complement strand
GTCTCCTCTTCTATGCCAGTTATAACTGTTACCCATGTATCCGGTCTAAAGTGTTACCCATGTTTCCGGTTCATACCCTACGCTTACCGGGCCTAGGGTTTTGTAGGCCGGGTAAGGCGTAGCCGCCACCCCGCACCACAAACCGCAGCAATAAAAAAGGCAGCCATTCGGCTGCCTTAGTCTCCCCAGGTCACAGCTTAGTTGTTGCGGATGTACTCATCCATTTCGGTTTTCAGGTTATCGGATTTTGTTCCGAAGATTGCCTGAACACCAGAACCTGCAACAACGACGCCCGCTGCGCCCAGTTTTTTCAGACCCGGCTGGTCTACTTTCGCCACGTCGGCAACGCTCACACGCAGACGAGTGATACACGCGTCCAGGTTAGTGATGTTTTCTTTACCGCCGAAGGCCGCAACCAGTGCAGGTGCCATTTCGCTGGTCGCACCGGCTTTGCTGTCTTCAGTTGCATCTTCACGACCCGGAGTTTTCAGGTCCAGTGCTTTGATCAGCACGCGGAAGACGGTGTAGTACACCACTGCGTAGCCCGCACCCACGATTGGGAACAGCCACAGCTTGCTGCTGTTACCGGACAGAACGATGAAGTCGATCAGGCCGTGAGAGAAGGACGTACCGTCACGCATACCCAGCAGGATACAGATTGGGAATGCCAGACCTGCCAGTACCGCGTGGATGATGTACAGGATCGGCGCAACGAACATGAAGGAGAACTCGATCGGCTCGGTGATACCGGTCAGGAACGAGGTCAGCGCTGCGGAGATCATGATACCGCCCACTTTTGCACGGTTCTCTGGTTTAGCAGAGTGCCAGATAGCAATCGCAGCGGCTGGCAGACCGTACATTTTGAACAGGAAGCCACCTGACAGTTTACCTGCCGTTGGGTCGCCCGCCATGTAGCGTGGGATGTCACCGTGGAACACCTGACCTGCTGCGTTGGTGTATTCACCAATCTGCATCTGGAAGGGAACGTTCCAGATGTGGTGCAGACCAAATGGTACCAGGCAGCGCTCAATGAAGCCGTAGATACCGAACGCCACAACCGGGTTCTGGTAAGCCGCCCACTGAGAGAAGGTCTGGATAGCCGTACCGATTGGTGGCCAGATGAAGGACAGGACCACACCGGTGAAAATCGCGGCCAGACCCGAAATGATCGGCACAAAACGTTTACCCGCGAAGAAGCCCAGATACTCAGGCAGCTTGATGCGATAGAAGCGGTTAAACATGTACGCTGCAATCGCACCGGAGATGATACCACCGAGAACACCGGTGTCTGCCAGGTGCTTAGCGGCAATCTCTTCAGCAGGTAAATGCAGGACCAGCGGCGCAACCACAGCCATGGTTTTCACCATGATGCCGTAAGCAACAACGGACGCCAGAGCGGATACACCGTCGTTATTGGTGAAGCCCAGCGCAACACCGATAGCGAAGATCAGCGGCATGTTAGCAAAAACAGAACCGCCTGCTTCGGCCATCACGTGGGAAACTACGGCTGGCAGCCAGCTGAAGTTTGCAGAACCGACGCCCAGCAGAATACCTGCGATAGGCAGTACGGATACTGGCAGCATCAGCGATTTACCGACCTTTTGCAGGTTAGCAAATGCATTCTTAAACATAATTGAGAGTGCTCCTGAGTATTTGTGCTTTTTTTACGCTTTCACGCATTGGCCCGGGGGGAGTACCGCGCCGTGGACAGGACATCTAAGCGCCCTTTATTTATTACACAGAGTAAAATAATTCCCTCTGAGTTTGTTTGACGGCTATCACGTTTCAGTTCAAGACGACCAAAAAACTTGCAGATATTTACATAAAGCATGTCTGGATGTGTCTAAAAACGCCATCACCGCCCTGAATGAGGCGGTGAACTTTACTCGTTTTGCTTATTAATTACGAGCCTAAAAAAAACAGGCGTATCAGACAGATTGCAGGCGGGCGGGGTCGATATGGAACAGGCTGGCGAAGTTTTCCGTGGTCACGCGAGCCAGCTCGTCAATACTGACACCTTTCAGAACGGCCATATACTCAGCAACGTCACGGGTCATCGCCGGCTGGTTCTCTTTGCCGCGATGAGGCACCGGCGCCAGGTACGGGGAATCGGTTTCCACCAGAATACGATCCAGCGGAACATAGCGCGCCGCATCACGCAGCTGTTCAGCATTACGGAACGTAACGATCCCCGAAAACGAGATATAAAAGCCTAAATCAAGCAGCTTACCCGCCGTTTCTCTGTCTTCTGTGAAACAGTGTAGTACGCCACCGCAATCCGTCACCTTTTCTTCCCGCAGGATCTCCAGCGTGTCGGCGCGTGCGTCGCGGGTATGAACGATAACCGGCTTATTCAGTTCACGACCAATACGGATATGGTTGCGGAAGGATTCCTGCTGGCGAGGTTTCGTCTCTGGCGTGTAGAAGTAGTCGAGGCCGGTCTCGCCCATCGCCACGACGCCCTCTTCTGCGGCAAGGCGGCGTAAATCCTCAACCTCGTACGCTTCATCCTGATTCAGCGGATGCACGCCGCAGGAGAAGACAACGTTATCACGCTCGCCAACCAGTTCACGCATGGTGCGGTAGCCCGGCAGCGTGGTCGCCACGGCCAGGCAAAATTTCACATCGCGCTCGGCGGCTTTCGCCAGCACGTCGTCCACATTTTTATGCAGGGATTGATAATCCAGGCCATCAAGATGGCAGTGTGAGTCGACTAAAAACATAATGTCTCTCTCAGAGGTGGGAAACCGGCGGTATAACACCCGGTTGCAGGTAGTGTTCGATACGCAGTAACTGGTCGGTCAGTAAAAGCTCGCGATTAAGACCGGTTACCGTCAAAAGTTGTTCACGACTCTGGCAGATATCATGAAGGATAGCGTGCAGCGTCGACCCGGACAGGCGATTCGCCAGCGTGGTGACCAGCGTCCACACGTCAGGGTTAGTCAGAAGCGTCGCCCCTTGCTGGATTTTGAGCGCATCCAGCAGCAGTGCGGCCAGCCAGTGGAGCCGTTCCGGAGCCTGATCGCTGTTCAGCGCTGGCAGGACGCTCAGCCAGTCATGGTTATCAAGGGCTGATTCAACCGCACGACAAAGCGTTTCACGCTGGGACCACACCTCCGGCTGCAATAAGGCCAGCGCAGCCGCAGGCGCACCGCTGCACAGGCGCAACGCCGAGAGCGCCGCATTCTGTGACACCGTCACTTCTCGCTCCAGCCAGGCGAGCGCCCACGACTCCTGAGGGGCTGCAAGGTGGTGAAGACGGCAGCGGCTACGCAGCGTCGCCAGCAGTCGGCCCGGCTCGCGGCAGGAGAGGAAAAACCAGGTATTCTCTGGCGGCTCTTCCAGCGTTTTTAACAGGGCGTTGGCAGCGGCTTCCGTGAGCAGCGCGGCGTCCTTCAGCCACACCACTTTCGCCCCTCCCAGACGCGCATATTCGTACAGTTTCTCACTGACCTCACGCACCGCGTCGATGCCGAGCGTATTCTTGCCCTTCTCGGGTTCGAGGGTGTAATAGTCAGGATGCGTGCCCGCCTGCATGAGCTGGCAGCCACGGCATTTGCCGCAGCTTTTATGCCCTTCCGGCTGTTGGCACATCAGAAAGCGCGTGATGGCGTAGATCAACGCATCATCGCCCATGCCCGGCAGGGTCTGGATCAGTAACGCATGATGCCCCCGACCAACCTGATAGCTGTTGATCAGCTGTTCAAAGTGCGGGCGCAACCATGGATACCATTTCATGCCTGCTGCTCCTGTACCCACTGCGTAACGGTCTGCTGAATATCACGCGTCACGTTATCCAGGGATTGCGTCGCGTCGATGGTACGAATGGTACTGTCCTGTCCGGCCAGTTCCAGATAACGCGCGCGGGTGCGGTTAAAGAAGTCAAAAGACTCCTGTTCAATTCGGTCCAGTTCGCCGCGCGCCCGGGCGCGCTTCAGGCCCACCTCAGGGGTCACGTCGAGATACAGCGTCAGGTCAGGACGGAAATCGCCCAGAACCGCGTCGCGAAGCGTAGCCAGCATGGCCTGATCGATACCTCGGCCACCGCCCTGATACGCCTGGGTTGAGAGATCGTGGCGATCGCCAATCACCCATTTCCCTTCTGCCAGCGCGGGCTTGATCACCGTCTCCACCAGCTGAACGCGCGCTGCATAGAACATCAGCACTTCCGCTTTGTCGGTAATAACTTCATCGCCGACGGATTTGATATCCAGAACCAGACTGCGCAGTTTTTCCGCCAGCTGCGTACCGCCCGGCTCGCGGGTGAAGACCATGTCGGCGACGCCAAGCGATGTCAGCGTATCAACCACCACGTTACGGGCGGTGGTTTTTCCCGCCCCTTCGAGTCCCTCAATGACAATGTATTTACTGCGCATTTTTTTCCTTAAGTGCCTTCAGATAGTCCTGAACAGAGCGATTGTGGCTGGCCAGGTTGGTGTTAAAGGTATGCCCCCCTTTTCCATCAGCCACAAAATAGAGATACGGTGTCCTGGCCGGGTGCGCGGCAGCCTTCAACGAGGCTTCACCTGGTGTTGCGATCGGTCCAGGCGGCAAGCCGCTAATGACGTAGGTATTATACGCCGTTGGCGTCTCCAGATCTTTTCTGGAAATCTTGCCGCTGTAGTTTTCGCCCATGCCGTAGATAACGGTAGGATCGGTTTGCAAACGCATGCCGATACGCAGACGGTTAATAAACACCGAGGCAACCTGATCGCGTTCGGCAGCGACGGCCGTCTCTTTCTCGATGATAGAGGCCATCGTCATGAACTGGTTTTGATCTTTATACGGCAGGCCTTCAGCTCGCCCTTTCCAGGCAGACTCTACCGCCGCGACCATTTTGTTGTGCGCGCGCTTCAGGATTGCCACGTCCGTCGTGCCTGCCGTGTACATCCAGGTGTCGGGCCAGAACCAGCCTTCGATCCACTCGGGATGGTCGAATTTTAAGGCTTCCGCAACCGTCTGGTAGCGATCATCCTTGAGCGTATGCTTGATATACGGCGCGTTGCGCAGCTGCCTGAGGTAATCGCTCAGACGCATACCCTCAACAAAACGCAGCGGGAACTGGGCTTCTTTACCACTCTCCAGCAGTTGCAGCATCTCGCGCACGGTCATGCCAGGAGTAAAGCGATAGGTCCCGGCCTTAAAGTGGGACAGTTCAGGCTCAATACGCAGCAGCCACTGGAAGACACGTGGGCGGTTAATGATTTTGTCGCCATACAGCTGCTGACCAAGCGCCTGCCGCCCGGTACCCGCTTTCAGGGTAAAAATCGTCTCGTCTTTAATCAGGATCTTGCTGTCCGCCAACTGACGGACTTTCCACACTCCCGCTCCGCCGGCAATACCGAACGCAACGATAAGAAGGAGGACAAAGCGTAACATTTTCTTCATGACTACCTGGTTTGCTCACATAACGGGGCCAGAAACTGGAACAGCTCGCGGGATGACCAGCACGTGTGGCCATAAGCGCGAACGGGGACAACGGGCATTAGCGCATTGCAGATAACAACTTCATCCGCGGCCAGCAGCGCCTCTTCCTTAGCGTTAACTTCGACAACGCGAACGTCAGCGCGTGCCAGCTGTTGCAAACAAAACTGTCGCATTATGCCGTTGACACCGGCCTGCTCCAGCGAAGGCGTGAATACGTCACTGCCCTTCCGCCAGAGTAAATTAGCCGCACAGCATTCCGTAATGTACCCTTCGCTGTCAAGAACCAGCGCCTCCCCGGCCTCCGTCTGCTCAAGATGAGTACGAATAAGCACCTGTTCAAGGCGGTTAAGATGTTTTATTCCGGCAAGCATCGGGTTTCGCCCCAGGCGTACCGGGCTCAGCGCCAGGGCTACGCCCTCTTCACGCCAGTGCGCGTAGTGGGAAGGATAATCTGAAACGGAAAGGATCCGCGTAGGATGCAGGCAGGCAGAGCCGCTGTACCCTCGCCCGCCGCTTCCGCGGCTGATGATTACCTTCAAAACGCCGCTTGTTTTCGCTGACGCCAGCCGACGCATCTCGCTTTCGAGAATGCCCCACGCTGAGAAGGGGATCAGTAACGTTTCGCAGGCTTTTTGTAAACGAAGGATATGGGCTTCGAGCAGGCACACGCTACCGTCGAGAATACGCGCGGTCGTGAAACAGCCATCGCCAAACTGGGTCGCCCTGTCGCTTGCCGGCAGCGTTTCTTGCTCAAGGCCATTGATTAAAAACATGGTGGCTCCTTATGCGTGGAGGCACAGTCTGGCAGGATGTTGATAGCCGGACAAGTGGATTTCACCTAATAAAAAAGGCCCGGCAAGCGGACCTTTTTTAACGTCAGTGACTAATCAGACTCAGACCTTTTTGAAGATCAGAGAACCGTTAGTTCCACCGAAACCGAAGGAGTTACACAGGGTGTACTCCATACCGCTCACCTGGCGTGCCTCGTGAGGAACGAAGTCCAGATCGCAACCTTCATCCGGATTGTCCAGGTTGATGGTTGGCGGTACAGCCTGATCGCGCAGCGCCAGGATAGAGTAGATTGACTCTACCGCGCCCGCCGCACCCAGCAGGTGACCGGTCATGGATTTCGTGGAGCTCACCAGTACACGGCTGGCAGATTCGCCGAAGATAGACTTAACAGCCTGCGCTTCTGCTTTATCGCCCGCAGGAGTAGACGTCCCGTGTGCGTTAACGTAGCCAATCTGTGCCGGGGTAATGCCCGCATCACGGATCGCGTTAGCCATAGCCAGCGCGGCGCCCGCACCATTTTCTGGTGGTGACGTCATGTGATACGCATCGCTGCTCATGCCAAAGCCAACGATTTCAGCATAAATTTTCGCGCCACGTTTTTTCGCGTGTTCGTACTCTTCCAGTACGATCATGCCCGCACCGTCACCCAGCACGAAACCGTCACGGTCTTTATCCCACGGACGGCTTGCCGCCTGCGGGTTATCGTTACGGGTTGAGAGCGCACGCGCTGCACCGAAGCCACCGACACCCAGCGGGGTACTGGCTTTTTCAGCACCGCCCGCAACCATAGCATCTGCATCGCCGTACGCGATAATACGCGCGGCCTGGCCGATGTTATGCACGCCAGACGTACAGGCTGTCGCGATTGAGATGCTTGGGCCACGCAGGCCAAACATAATGGTCAGATGACCTGCCACCATGTTTACAATCGTAGACGGAACGAAGAACGGGCTGATTTTACGCGGGCCGCCATTCATCAGAGACGTATGGTTTTCCTCAATCAGGCCAAGGCCGCCAATCCCGGAGCCGATAGCAGCGCCGATACGGGTAGCGTTCTCTTCCGTAATCTCAAGGCCAGAATCCTGCATGGCCTGAACGCCAGCGACAATTCCATATTGAATGAAGGCATCCATCTTGCGCTGTTCTTTGCGCGAGATGATCTCTTCACAGTTAAAATCCTTTACTAAGCCAGCAAATTTCGTTGCATAGGCGCTAGTATCGAAATGGTCGATTAGGCTGATGCCGCTCTGACCGGCAAGGAGAGCTTTCCAGGTGGACTCTACGGTATTGCCGACAGGAGACAACATGCCAAGTCCGGTCACAACTACACGACGCTTAGACACGTTTGTCCTCCAGGGAGGGATAAAAAAAGAGATTCGTGGGACTACAAAAGATAAAACTCAGGCGGTCGAATGACCGCCTGGAGATGTTCACTTACGCCTGGTGACCGTTGATGTAATCAATGGCAGCCTGAACGGTGGTGATTTTCTCAGCTTCTTCGTCCGGAATCTCAGTATCAAACTCTTCTTCCAGAGCCATTACCAGCTCAACGGTGTCAAGAGAATCTGCGCCCAGGTCTTCAACAAAGGAAGCGGAGTTCACAACTTCTTCCTGCTTAACGCCCAGCTGTTCGCCGATAATTTTCTTAACGCGTTCTTCGATAGTGCTCATACTCTTAAATTTCCTATCAAAACTCGCTTTCGCGATGGTTTTCGTAGTGTATAAAATGTTGAAAAATTTGCAACTAAATCCCGGCAGGTCTTACCACGATTTTACGTTATTTTGAGGCCATTTGCCCAAATAACGCAAATATTTTCGATCGTGATTAAACCATGTACATCCCGCCGTTGACGTGGAGGGTTTCACCAGTGATGTAACCCGCTTCGTCAGAGGCTAAAAATGCAACCGCGCTGGCGATTTCTTTAGGGTCGCCAAGACGACCCGCCGGAACTGCCGCCAGCGTACCCGCACGCTGATCATCCGTCAGCGCACGCGTCATGTCCGTTTCAATAAAGCCCGGAGCAACAACGTTTACAGTAATTCCGCGGGACGCGACTTCACGCGCCAGCGACTTACTGAAACCGATCAGACCTGCTTTCGCCGCAGCGTAGTTAGCCTGACCAGCATTTCCCATGGTACCAACCACAGAACCCACAGTGATAATACGACCATGACGCTTTTTCATCATAGCGCGCATTACCGCTTTTGACAGACGGAATACAGATGACAGGTTGGTTTCGATAATATCGTTCCACTCATCATCTTTCATTCGCATCAGCAGGTTGTCGCGAGTGATCCCGGCATTATTGACCAGAATATCCACTTCGCCAAACTCTGCGCGAATATTTTCCAGAACAGATTCGATAGATGCTGGCTCAGTCACATTCAGTACCAGACCTTTACCGTTCGCACCCAGATACTCGCTGATGGCCTCTGCGCCCTTCTCACTGGTCGCAGTCCCGATCACTTTCGCGCCGCGCGCAACCAGTGTTTCAGCAATAGCACGCCCGATACCGCGGCTTGCGCCGGTCACCAGGGCAATTTTTCCTTCAAAACTCATGGTATTCCTCTTTTATTGCGAGAGTGCCGCTTTCATTGCTTCCGGCTCGTTAATCGCCGAGGCCGTCAGGGTGTCAACAATACGCTTCGTCAGGCCGGTGAGAACTTTACCAGGGCCGACTTCGTACAGATGCTCAACGCCCTGAGACGCCATAAACTCAACGGTTTTGGTCCACTGCACCGGGCTGTAAAGCTGGCGAACCAGCGCGTTACGGATAGCGTCGGGTGCGGTTTCGCATTTCACATCGACGTTATTCACAACGGAAATCGTCGGTGCGTTAAAGGTCATTTTTTCCAGCTCAACTGCCAGCTTATCGGCGGCAGGCTTCATCAGAGCACAGTGAGACGGCACGCTCACCGGCAGCGGCAGCGCGCGCTTCGCGCCCGCTGCTTTACAGGCGGCGCCGGCACGTTCAACCGCTTCTTTATGACCGGCAATAACCACCTGGCCAGGCGAGTTGAAGTTTACCGGAGAAACCACCTGACCTTCAGCAGATTCTTCACACGCTTTCGCAATAGAAGCATCATCAAGACCGATGATGGCAGACATGCCGCCCGTGCCTTCTGGCACCGCTTCCTGCATGAATTTACCACGCAATTCAACCAGACGAACCGCATCAGCAAAGGCAATAACGCCCGCACAGACCAGCGCAGAATATTCGCCGAGGCTGTGGCCCGCCATCAACGCTGGCGCTTTGCCGCCCTGCTGCTGCCATACGCGCCACAGCGCAACGGAGGCAGCCAGCAGTGCCGGTTGGGTCTGCCAGGTTTTGTTCAGCTCTTCGGCCGGACCCTGCTGGGTCAGCGCCCACAGATCATAACCCAGCGCGTCAGAAGCTTCACGGAAAGTCTCTTCGATAACCGGGTAGTTTGCCGCCATTTCAGACAACATCCCAACGGTTTGCGAGCCCTGTCCCGGGAACACAAAAGCAAATTGCGTCATTTTTTAATCCTTATCCTAGAAACGAACCAGCGCGGAACCCCAGGTGAACCCACCACCGAAGGCTTCAAGCAAGACCAGTTGGCCCCGTTTAATTCGTCCATCGCGTACCGCTTCGTCAAATGCGCACGGTACCGATGCCGCAGAGGTATTGCCGTGGCGATCGAGCGTCACCACAACGTTATCCATTGACATGCCCAGCTTCTTCGCCGTCGCGCTGATAATACGCAGGTTAGCCTGGTGCGGCACCAGCCAGTCGAGCGCGGCGCGGTCCAGATTATTTGCTTCCAGCGTCTCGTCAACGATGTGGGCCAGTTCAGTGACGGCCACCTTAAACACCTCGTTACCCGCCATCGTCAGGTAGATCGCGCTGTCCGGGTTAACGCGATCGGCGTTAGGCAGCGTTAACAGTTCGCCGTAGCGACCGTCAGCATGCAGATGCGTGGAGATGATGCCCGGCTCGTCGGACTGCCCCAGCAGTACCGCGCCCGCACCGTCGCCAAAAATAATGATCGTGCCGCGATCGGTTGGATCGCAGGTACGCGCCAGCACGTCAGCGCCGATCACCAGCGCATATTTTACCGCGCCCGATTTCACGTACTGATCGGCGATGCTCAGCGCATAGGTGAAGCCCGCACACGCTGCGGCAACGTCAAACGCCGGGCAGCCTTTAATGCCGAGCATGTTCTGCACCTGGCACGCCGCGCTTGGGAAGGCATGCGTGGCAGACGTTGTCGCGACCACAATCAGCCCGATCTGTTCTTTATCAATGCCTGCCATCTCAAGCGCGCGCTGAGCGGCTTCGTAGCCCATGGTGGACACAGTTTCGTCTGGCGCGGCGATACGACGTTCACGGATACCTGTGCGCGTGACAATCCACTCGTCAGACGTATCTACCATTTTTTCAAGATCGGCGTTGGTACGCACTTGTTTTGGCAGGTAGCTGCCGGTACCTAAAATCTTCGTATACATGTACGCTCAGTCACTTTTAGCTAATACAGATCCCAGGCGAGCGGCAATCCTCTGAGGAACTTGTCGCTGCACCGCCTGCACTGCCTGTTCAATCGCGACGGTAAAGGCTCGCTGATTGGCGGCGCCATGACTCTTAATCACGATGCCGCGCAATCCTAACAGACAGGCGCCATTATACTGGTCGGGGTTGAGGTGACTGAATCGCCGCGTCAGGCTTTTTTGTAACCAACGCTTTAATAAAATCAGCCACCAGGACCTTTTTTTACCGTCTCCCTGCGATTTCAGCAGGGAAAGGAACATTCGTACGACCCCTTCCATGGTCTTCAACGTTACGTTTCCGGTGAAGCCATCACACACTAATACGTCCGTTTTGCCCGTCAGCAACTCATTGGCTTCGAGATAACCAATATAGTTGATGGAGGGAACCTGTTTGAGTATTTCCGCAGCGTCGCGGATACTGTCCAGGCCTTTGGTTTCTTCTTCACCAATATTCAATAACGCAACGCGGGGGTTGTTAATCCCGACCACGTCTTCTGCCAGCACCGACCCCATCACGGCAAACTGAGCCAGCATTGTACTATCACAATCTACGTTAGCGCCCAGATCGAGCACCACCGTTTTGCCCTTCTGCTGGTGCGGTAACACCGTCACCAGCGCCGGACGCTCAATGCCCTCAATCGGCTTGAGCAATAATTTCGACAGCCCCATCAGCGCGCCCGTATTTCCCGCGCTGACGCAAGCCTGCGCTCGCCCTTCTTTCACCAGCTCCAGCGCCATGCGCATAGAGCTGCCACGGCTATTACGAATAGCCTGCGATGGCCGGGCATCACTGGCAATAACTGACTGCGCAGGAATAATCTGCAGACGCGAACGTTGTTCAAAGTCAGCTTTTGCAAGTAATGGCGTGATTGTGTCGGGATTACCGACTAATAGAAGTGTGAGTTGCGAATTAGAATTCAGTGCCTGCAATGCTGCAGGCACTGTCACGGTAGGGCCAAAATCGCCCCCCATGACATCTAACGCCAGGGTTAGACGTGTCAAGGTATCGTCGCAGCCTGGTTCGGTAAACTCCCCGTTTGCACGGGGAAGTTCCTCACTAAGCCTAATCACGCTGACGCGTGATTACTTAGTGATAACCTTGCGGCCGCGGTAGAAACCGTCAGCGGTGATGTGGTGACGCAGGTGTTTCTCACCAGAAGTCTTGTCTACAGACAGGCTGGTAACTGCGGTCAGCGCGTCATGGGAACGACGCATGCCACGTTTGGAACGGGTTGGTTTATTCTGTTGTACGGCCATGGACCTTACTCCTCAATTACTTACGCTTTAAGCTGGCTAATACGGCAAATGGGTTTGGTTTTTGCGCTTCATCAGGCAGTTCCCCAAAGACCATGTCCGCCTCGGACACTTCACAGTGTTCAGAATCATGCACCGGAACCACTGGCAAGGAGAGGATGACTTCATCTTCAACCAGAGCCAGAAGATCGATTTCACCGAATTCGTTAACCTCAATCGGCTCATACGCTTCCGGGAGTGCTTCAGCCTGTTCGTCAGAACGAACCGGACTAAAACAATACGTTGTGTGAACATGCTGTACGAACGGTTTCCCGCAACGCTGACATTCGAGCGTTACCGTTACCTTTGCATCACCGGTTAAGACGGCGAGACGCTGGTTATCGATAGCGAACGACATGGAGCATTCTACATCACTGTCCACACTGACTACAGACTCGGCAATACGCTCGGCCTGATCCGAAGAATAAATTCCTTCGTAATCGAGGCGTTTTTGAGCCGTACGAACCGGATCAAGAGTCAGGGGTAATTTTACCTTTTGCATAGGGCGCGCATATTAACTTTGTAACGTCATAGAGTCAAAGAAAAAGGCAACCAGAGCTGCCTTTTGCCAATTATTCGCACACATTGCGGCCTGTAGTTTAAAATGGCTGGCATCGATACGCTATATCTGGTGATAAAAATATGCCAAATCTCGTACTTGCTTCCACTTCACCCTATCGCCGAATGCTGCTGGAAAAGCTCGGGATCCCGTTTGAATGCGCCGCACCCAACGTTGATGAGACGCCGCAGCCGGGAGAGTCACCGCGTCATCTGGTGACCCGTCTCGCAAAGGAGAAAGCGCAATCGCTGGCCGAACGCTACCCCGCTCATCTGATTATAGGCTCCGATCAGGTTTGCGTGCTGGACGGCGAAATCACCGGCAAACCGCATACGGAAGAAAACGCCTGCCAGCAACTTCTGCGTGCGCGAGGCAGTATTGTGACCTTTTATACGGGCCTGGCGCTTTATAATTCGGCCAGCGGTCATCTGCAAAGCGAATGCGAGCCGTTCGACGTGCACTTTCGTCATCTTAGCGAGCAGGAGATTATGGATTACGTGCGCCGGGAACGTCCTCTGAACTGCGCGGGCAGTTTCAAAAGTGAGGGGCTGGGGATTGCGCTGTTCGACAAGCTGGACGGTCGGGATCCCAACACGCTGGTGGGTCTGCCGCTGATAGCGCTGTGCCAGATGTTAAGACGTGAAGAGTGTAATCCGCTGACGATGTGACCGTTGCGGCCTGATGCCCTCAACCCGGCCCTCTCCCACATGGAGAGGGAGAAATACATGTAGGCCGGGTAAGCGCAGCGCCACCCGGCACAAAATCAGCCACGCAGAACTTTCAGACAGCGTTTGAGCTGCTCATCCAGCGGCGCTTCAATACGGATAACTTCCCCGGTATTAGGATGGGTAAACTTCAGCGCTGCCGCATGCAGGAACAGACGCGACAGCCCCGTACCCGCCAGCTGCTTATCAAACTCGCGATCGCCATAGCGGTCGTCAAACGCAATCGGATGGCCCGCAAACTGGGTATGCACGCGAATCTGGTGCGTACGCCCCGTCACCGGGCTACAGCGCACCAGCGTGGCAAATTCGTAGCGCTCTTCTACTTTAAAGCGCGTCTCAGACGGTTTCCCTTCCTGATTAACACGAACAATGCGCTCGCCGCTTTGCAGAATGTTTTTCAGCAGCGGTGCCTGCACCACCTTCACGTGGGACTGCCACTGGCCGCGCACCAGCGCCAGATAATCTTTTTGCATCCCTTTTTCGCGAAGCTGTTCATGCAGGGAACGCAGGGCAGAACGCTTTTTCGCCACCAGCAGCACGCCGGAGGTATCACGGTCAAGACGGTGAACCAGCTCGAGGAAACGCGCTTCCGGGCGCAGCGCGCGTAAACCTTCGATCACGCCGAAGCTCAGACCGCTCCCCCCGTGTACAGCCGTTCCGGACGGTTTATTCAGCACCAGAATGTGGTCGTCCTCATAAAGGATAACCTCGCTCAGGGCCGCGACTTTTTGCAGCTTCGGAGAAACGCCCTCTTCTTCACGCTCTGCTACGCGTACCGGTGGAATGCGGACTTCATCGCCCGCCTCGAGTTTATACTCAGGCTTCACGCGTTTTTTATTCACCCGCACCTCGCCCTTACGCAGGATGCGATAAATCATACTTTTTGGCACGCCCTTCAGCTGGGTGCGCAAAAAATTATCGATACGTTGCCCCGCGTCATCGTCGGCGATGGCAACCATTTTTACGGCTGGAGTCTCTGTTTTCATGGTTGGCGATTCTAAATAGCGTCAGGCAATAGCGCCACTCATTTTTCTATGCTTATATTTACTTTTATCCGGAACACTCCGCTTTCGCGCAATCGATTTGGTGGTTATTAAACCAATCACCCCGTTGAAGTGAAGAAACTGTGAGTAACCGGGTGATAATTGGTAAAAGTCATCTTGCTATAACCCGGCGAGCAGTGGAATAATGAATCCGTTTTCCGCGTTAAATCCGGGTTTTGTAAGGATCTCGACGGAATGACCAATTTTGTCTGACCGATCATCCACGCAGCAATGGCGTAAGACGTATTGATCTTTCAGGCAGTTAGCGGGCTGCGGGTTGCAGTACTTCCCGGTATAAGGATTGTTCTCTGGAGAGTTTTCCCAGGCAATTCCCCTGATAATTGCGCTGTGTTTCCGTATGAAATACAGGCAACCGACACTCTGCGCCTCTTAAGCGAGCGACAACCGTGAGGTTGGCGACGTGAATAGACACGAGGCCATCGGTTCATACCCCGGAAAGCGTCACCTTGCCCGCAGCTTTGTCGTCAATGTAAGAATAACGAGTAAGTTACGATGAAAAGAATGTTAATCAACGCAACTCAGCAAGAAGAGTTGCGTGTCGCCCTTGTGGATGGGCAGCGCCTGTACGATCTGGATATCGAAAGTCCTGGACACGAACAGAAAAAAGCGAACATTTACAAAGGCAAAATCACCCGCATTGAACCAAGCCTTGAAGCTGCATTTGTCGATTACGGTGCTGAGCGTCACGGTTTCCTTCCTCTCAAAGAGATCGCCCGCGAATATTTTCCTGCCAACTACAACTCCCATGGCCGTCCGAACATTAAAGATGTTCTGCGTGAAGGTCAGGAAGTTATCGTTCAGATCGATAAAGAAGAGCGTGGCAACAAAGGTGCCGCACTGACCACCTTTATCAGTCTGGCAGGAAGCTATCTGGTATTGATGCCAAACAACCCGCGTGCCGGGGGTATCTCTCGCCGTATCGAAGGTGATGACCGTACCGAGCTGAAAGAAGCGCTGGCAAGTCTTGAGCTGCCAGACGGCATGGGTCTCATCGTGCGCACCGCGGGCGTCGGCAAATCTGCCGAAGCCTTGCAGTGGGACTTGAGCTTCCGCCTGAAGCACTGGGAAGCCATCAAGAAAGCGGCAGAAAGCCGTCCAGCGCCGTTCCTGATCCACCAGGAAAGCAACGTCATCGTGCGTGCCTTCCGTGACTACCTGCGTCAGGACATCGGTGAAATTCTGATTGATAACCCGAAAGTGCTTGAGCTGGCTCGCCAGCACATCGCCGCACTGGGTCGCCCGGATTTCACTAGCAAAATTAAACTGTACACCGGTGAAATCCCGCTGTTCAGCCACTATCAGATCGAATCCCAGATCGAGTCTGCCTTCCAGCGTGAAGTGCGTCTGCCGTCCGGCGGTTCTATCGTTATCGATACCACCGAAGCGCTGACCGCCATCGACATCAACTCCGCGCGTGCAACCCGCGGCGGCGATATCGAAGAAACAGCCTTCAACACCAACCTTGAAGCCGCTGATGAAATCGCCCGCCAGCTCCGCCTGCGCGACCTGGGCGGTCTGATCGTTATCGACTTCATCGACATGACCCCGGTTCGCCACCAGCGCGCGGTTGAAAACCGCCTGCGTGAAGCGGTGCGTCAGGATCGTGCCCGTATCCAGATCAGCCATATTTCTCGCTTTGGCCTGCTGGAGATGTCCCGTCAGCGCCTCAGCCCGTCACTGGGCGAGTCCAGCCATCACGTGTGCCCGCGCTGTTCCGGTACGGGTACCGTGCGTGACAATGAATCTCTCTCCCTCTCCATTCTGCGCCTGATTGAAGAAGAAGCGCTGAAAGAGAACACCAAAGAGGTTCACGCCATTGTGCCGGTGCCAATTGCCTCCTACCTGCTGAACGAAAAACGTGCAGCGGTCAGCGCAATCGAAGCGCGTCAGGGTGGCGTTCGCTGCATCATCGTGCCAAACGACGAGATGCAAACCCCGCACTATCACGTGCTGCGCGTCCGTAAAGGCGAAGAGACAAGCACCCTCAGCTACCTGCTGCCGAAGCTGCATGAAGAAGAAATGGCGCTGCCATCTGATGAAGAACCTGCTGAGCGTAAACTGCCTGAGCAGCCAGCTTTAGCGACCTTCATCATGCCGGAAGCACCGCCGGAAGCGACGCTGGAAAAACCAGCGGAAAAACCTGCCGTGCAGAAAGCCGCCCCTGCCGCGCCAAAAGCGCAGCCTGAGCAACCGGGTCTCCTGAGCCGCATCATCGGTGCGCTGAAAAAAATGTTTGCCGGCGAAGAAGTTCAGCCTGAGCAGCCAAAAGAAGCGCCAAAAGAAGCGAAACCAGAGCGTCAGCAGGACCGTCGTAAGCGTCAGAACAATCGTCGCGATCGTAACGACCGCAACGAGCGTGGCGATCGTAATGAGCGCCGTGATAATCGTTCCGAGAACAACGAAGGTCGTGAGCAACGCGAGGACAATCGTCGCAACCGTCGCGAGAAGCAACAGCAGAACGTTGAAGATCGTGAAATTCGCCAGCAGGCGGGCGATGAGTCCGAGAAGAGCAAACAGCGTGACGAGCAGCAGCCTCGCCGCGAGCGTAGCCGTCGTCGTAACGACGAGAAGCGCCAGGCTCAGCAGGAAGTCAAAAACCTGAATCGCGAAGCGCCTGTAGAGCAGCAGGACGCTGAGCAGGAAGAGCGCACCCAGGTTATGCCGCGTCGCAAGCAGCGTCAGCTGACCCAGAAAGTACGTGTCGGTGCTGTTCAGGCGGAAGAAAGCGAAGTCATCGCGGTCGAAGCGCCAGAAAGCACAACGGGTACACAGGTTGCGAAAGTTGACCTGCCAGCCGTGGTGGAAAATCAGGTTGAGCAGGACGAAAGCAGCGAAAACCGTGACAACGCAGGCATGCCGCGTCGCTCACGCCGTTCTCCACGTCACCTGCGCGTGAGCGGCCAGCGTCGTCGTCGCTACCGTGACGAGCGTTACCCGACTCAGTCGCCAATGCCGCTGACCGTGGCGTGCGCGTCACCTGAAATGGCCTCCGGTAAAGTCTGGATCCGCTATCCGGTTGCTCGCCCTGAGCAGGGTGTTGAAGAGCAGGCTGTAACCGAAGAGGTGATTGCACCGGTAGCCGCGGCAGAAAACGTCGTGACTGAAGCGGCTACCGTGGCAGAGCCGCAGGTTGTTGAGCCTCAGGCTGTTGAAACGGCGGCACCACAGGCTGTGGAAGTGGAAACGACCCATCCTGAAGTGATTGCTGCACCGGTTGATGCCGCCCCGCAGATTATCGCCGAAGAAGATGCCGTAGTGGCTGAAGAGGTCGTGGAACACGCTGAACCTGCACCAGCAGTGGAAGAAACCGCAGACGTTGCCGTCGAAACGGTTACCGAAGAGGTGGTTCAGGACGTCGAGATTCAGGTTGAACCTGTTGTTGAAGAAGTGAAAGCGCCTGAAGTAAAGCCTGCGCCGGTTGAGGCAGTTGCCGCACCAGCGCCTGCGCACGTTGCTACAGCACCTATGACCCGCGCCCCGGCACCAGAGTATGTGCCTGAAGCGCCGCGCCATAGCGACTGGGTACGTCCGGAATTCAACTTCGAAGGTAAAGGTGCTGCCGGTGGTCACAGTGCAACGCACATGGCTACTGCGCCTGCTACCCGTCCGCAGTCTGTGGAATAACACACCCTAAGACTGAAAGCCGACCTTCGGGTCGGCTTTTTTTATGGCTGCTGCACGGGCTTTCTCATTCCGGTGACCTCCGGCATGATCTGCCGCATCATTTCCAGAAAACGCCGCAAGCGCGCCGGATAGTAGCGGGACCAGGGGTAAACCAGATGCACCGGTAACGCTGCCGGCTGCCACTCCGGCAGCAAGTGCACCAGCCGCCCTTCCTGAATATCATCCTGCACCGTCCAGCTGGAGACCACCGCCACGCCAAGGCCGGTGAGCGCCGTATTGCGGGCCACATACAGGCTGTCGGTACTCAGACGTGGCGTAATGGTCACTCGCGCCGTGGCAGTCGATGCCTCATGAAAAAGCTCCACATGACGTTGGTAAAAAGAGCTGATGGCAATCCAGGGGAGGTGTTGCAGATCGTCTGGCGTGTTAACTGCGGGAAAACGGGCCAGCAGCGCCGGCGACGCCACCACCGAGCGCGGCACTTCAGCCAGCAGTACGGACACGGTCGCCGGATCGACTTCAGCGCCTACCCGGATAGCACAGTCCAGGTTGTCGCCGAGGAAATCAACTGACCTATCGTTGAGCATCCATTCGATTGAGAGCAGCGGATAGCGCTGCAAAAATTCGGTTAACGGCTTCAGAAGCTGATCCTGGCCAAACGCGTGGGGAGCCCTCACCCGCAGGACACCGACCGGCTCCTCCTCTTTCTGCCCCACCTCATCTTCCAGCGCCAGCCAGCTGTCAATCACCCGTCGGGCATGCTGATAGCAGCGTTCGCCGTCATCGGTAAGACGGGCTGTATGGGTTGTACGCAGCATCAGGCGCACGCCCAGCATGGTCTCAAGCGACTGCAACCGTCGGCTTACCGTCGCCTGGGTTGTTGCCAGCTGGCGAGCCGCCGCAGAGAGTGACCCTGCCTCAACGATGCGAACGAACGTGCGCATCAGCTCTACCCTGTCTATACGCTCAGCTCTTTTCATAGGTTTTATTATCATACGTTCAACGTATAAGCGTTTTACCACTGCGCCTGCTACCGTCGCAAGCCGTCCTGATAAAAAATAGCCGCACACGACGAATGAGGAACATCTTATGAACACTACCACAACCACCACCCAGGCCGTGAGCCGCTGGGTAATCGTTATGCTGGCGCTTGGCGCTGGCTTCAGCGTAGCATCCATCTATTATGCCCAGCCTCTGCTGCCGCTGATGGGCTCAGACCTGCACCTGAGTATCGAAGGCATGGGCATGGTCCCGACGCTCACCCAGGCGGGTTACGCCTTAGGCATCCTGTTCCTGCTCCCGCTCGGCGATCGTCATGACCGTAGAACGTTGATCCTGATAAAAAGCGCGGCCCTGGCGCTGTTCTTGCTGGGCTGTAGCCTGACCGGACAACTGCACTCCCTGCTGCTCACCAGCCTGCTGATTGGCATGGCCGCTACCATGGCTCAGGATATCGTCCCGGCGGCAGCGATCCTGGCACCGGAAGGGAAACAGGGTAAAACTGTCGGCACGGTGATGACCGGCCTGCTGCTGGGCATCTTGCTCTCCAGAACCGTAAGCGGCGTGGTGGGTGAAGCCTTCGGCTGGCGGGTGATGTATCAGCTGGCCGCCGCAAGTATTGCGCTTGTCGGCGTAGCGATGTGGGCCGTGCTTCCCCGCTTCGCTGTTCACTCCACGCTCAGCTACCCGGCGCTGATGCGCTCCATGGAACACCTGTGGCGTCGCTACCCGGCGCTGCGTCGGGCCGCGCTGGCTCAGGGTTTTCTGTCGATTGCCTTCAGCGCGTTCTGGTCGACGCTGGCGGTCATGCTGCTGGAACGTTATCACCTTGGCAGCGCCGTGGCGGGTGGGTTTGGTATTGCCGGTGCCGCAGGCGCGCTGGCCGCACCGCTGGCGGGTGGCCTGGCCGATAAGCTGGGCGCCGGTAAAGTGACCCAGCTGGGTGCCGCACTGGTCACCGTGTCGTTTGCCCTGATGTTCCTGATGCCGGCGCTGGGTGTACACGGTCAGCTGATCCTGATAGCGATCTCCGCGGTGGGTTTCGATCTCGGCTTGCAGTCCAGCCTCGTGGCACACCAGAACCTGGTTTACGGCCTTGAGCCGCAGGCACGCGGACGTCTTAACGCCCTGCTGTTTACCGTCATTTTCATCGGAATGGCGCTGGGTTCGGCATTAGGCAGCAATATCTATACGCTGGCGGGCTGGACGGGCGTGGTTGGGCTGGCGACCCTGTGTGGCGCCATTGCGCTGGCTATCAGAGTGATTGAAAGCGCCCGGGTGCTGTCCGCACAGGCAGAAAGCGTGTAAAAAAAATGCCCAACCCGGATGGGTTGGGCAGACAAAACATGCCCAGTTTCAAGACATGTTCTAAAAGGTCTGAGTATTATCTGTTCATCTGGAACAACGACATACCCTGCATATCGCTAAAGGCTTTATACGAGGCCTGCAACGCCGCCTGCTGCATGGTGTAGGACGAAATCACCGAGTTCCAGTCCACGTCCACCAGGTCACTCATCTGCTGGGTCTGGCCCAGCGCGCGATCCTCACCCAGAGAATCCAGCTTGCCCAGCTCGTCCAGCTTGATGCCAAGGTCAGCGCGCACGGTCAATACGTTGTTGAGGGAGTTGCTCAGGCCACGGTTGGCTTTATCAATTGCCGCGGTAAACGCTTCGGCCTTCGTTTCGTCATCGCCAACCGGCGTATTCAGCGCACCGATGGCAGCGTCGAGGATCTTGAACAAATTCGTTTCCTGAGTGCTCCCCGCCGGCTCCGGCTTTGCATTGCTGGTGAAGCTGTCGAAAACTTCAGCGCCCGTATGGCTGATTTGCATCGTCCGCGCGGAGTCAACCTGCTGACTGATTGGCGTACCGCCGCCCTGATACGTACCGGTCGTCTGGTCGAACGCCGCCGCTTCGGTTTTGTATCCTGAAAAGATATAGCGACCGTTACCGTCCGTGCTGTTAGCCAAGTTCATCAGCTGATCGCGAATACCTTGCAGGTTCGTTGCCAGCGAAGCGCGGTCATCGTCGCTTAACGTGCCGTTGCCCGCATTGACAATCTTTTCCTGAGCCGCCTGGATTGCGGTTGTCACCTGCGATAACACGTTCTCTTCCAGCGAGACTTTCGTCGTAGCGAAGGAGCGCGCCAGTGCATACTGGCTGTTTTGCGTTTGAGCCTGAGAGAGCACAACGGCCTGCGAAGCGGCAATCGGATCGTCAGACGGACGGTTGATGCGCTTACCCGTAGACATCTGCTCGCCGTAGCTGAGCCAGAGGCTTTGGGAGTTCGTCACGCCGCGCATGCTCTGCTCATACATCATTTGAGTACTAATACGCATTTTTTATGCCTCAGCCTTAGCGGATATTGATCAATGCATCAAACAGCGCGCTCGCCGTTTGCAGCACCTGCGCATTCGCCAGATAGTACTGCTGATAGCGTTGCAGGTTGCCATACTCTTCATCCAGGTTAACCCCGGAGATTGACTGCTGCTGTTTGGTCAGCTGCGTCACCACGTTCACCTTGGTTTCGCTGCTGGTTTTCAGGGACGCCGTGGTGCTGCCCACCGTACTGACCAGGGCGGCATACGCGTCGTTAAAGGTTTTGTTCCCACCGACCAGCTTGGCGCTCTGCAAATCCAGAAGCTTTTGACCGTTGGTATTGTCGCTTTCGCCGCTTCCCTTCGCGGAAGCCATCGCCAGTTTGGACTCGTCGCTGATCGCCACGTCCATATTCACGATGACGTCATTCACCGGCTTCACGATAAAGCTGTCTTTATTATTGGCTGAACCGCTAATGTTGACGTTGAGACCATCGAACGACAGGTTACCGCCAGTATCCGGCTTGGCCGTGAAGCTGGTGTTGTCTGACAGACGGGTGATGGTCCAGTCGGTACCGTTGTACTCAACTTTGTAGTTTGTCGCCTGCACCTTCGTACTGTCCGTCATCGTTGCCGTAACGGCCGCGTTTCCGGTGTTTTTGCCGTTACTCAGCACCGCCGGGGAGCCAAAATCAAACAGCTTACCGCCTTTGTCCCCGTTCGCATCAAAGCCCGCCTGGTGCTGGGTATTCATGGCATCGGCAAACGCCAGTGCCATCTGGTTAAGCGTATTTCGCGCCTGATCCAGATCCTGAGAACGGAACGTTAACAGCCCGCCAAGCGACCCCGTGGTGATCTGTTTTTCCGAGATCTCCACGTTGCCAGCGGCGGCATCCACATAGGCAATCGTGGTACGCGCGGGATCCGCACTGGATTTCACCGCGGCAAGCTGGCTTGCGTTGCTGCCCTGTACCAGGGTGTAACCGTTGGCGATAGAGATGTTATAGGTGCCGCTGTCCTGCACGGTCACGTCCACGCCGACAATCTTGTTCAACTCACTCACCAGCTGATCGCGCTGATCGAGCAGTTCGTTCGGGGATGCGCCCGCCCCTACGCCAGTCAGTCGGGAAATCTGGTCGTTAAGGTTGGCAATCTGCTTCGCATAGTTATTGATCTGATCGACGCTGGTAGAAATCGCTGTATTAACCTGCGCATCCTGATCGCGGAGATACTGATCGTTGGTTTTAAACTGGTTTACCAGACCATCCGCCTTCCCGAGTACCGTCTGGCGTGCAGCCGGATCTTCTGCGTTACTCACCAGCGTTTGCAGACTTTTAAAGAAATCCTGGAGGTTGGCAGAGAGCGAGTTAGTGGTATCCGAAAGCACGTCGTCAATTTTTGACATCTGCTGGTAGCGCGTGGTCAGCCCGCTGCTCTGGTTCTGCGCCGCGCGCAGCTGGTTGGTGATAAATGAATCATATTCACGCTGAACGCCGGAGACATAAACCCCGTTACCCACCCAGCCGCCGCCGGTCAGGGTGCTGTTTGATGCGCCCAGAATGGTGGTCTGGCGGGTATAACCTGCCACGTTGTAGCTTGAAATATTATTACTGACGGTATTGAGTGCCGACTGCGCAGCACTGAGGCCACTCATGGCGCTGTTAATCAAACTGGACATGGGGGTTCCTTTTATACGTTCAGACACAAGTCCTGATGAAGGTTATCGGCAACCTCCACCGGGACTTGAGAACTTTCAGAACAGATTTTCGAGATCTGTGCTATAGGCTTTACTGACCTTCTCAGACATGGATTTCAGCTGCTGGATCATGCTGGTCAGCTTGCGGGCATAGTTTGGATCGGTGGCGTAGCCGGCATTCTGCAACGCCTGAGCGCCCTGCTCTGGCGTGGCGGCCTGGGTCACGGCGGTGTAGCGCGGGTTCCGGCTCAGCAGCCCGACATAATCCGATAACGCTTCAAGATAGGAGCTGTAAACACGGAATTTGGCTTTCACCTTCACTGCCGCACCGTTTTCATATTCGGTCGTGGTGATTTCCGTGGTCGGCCCCTTCCAGCTGGAGGTGGCCTTCACGCCAAAGATGTTGAAGCTCGGCTCGCCGTTTTCCCTGCGGATCTGACGTTGCCCCCAGCCCGACTCCAGCGCCGCCTGCGCCAGAATCAGATGGTGCGGGACGCCACTCTCTTCACTGGCAAGACGCGCCGGCAGGGAGAGCTGCGCCAGGAAGTCTTTGCTGTCGCCGGAGAGCGGCTCGTCACGCGTTTCTGCCGGCTTCGGCATCGCCTTACGTACCATCTGCGTCAGCGCCTGATTTTGATAACTGGTCACCTTTTCCAGATCAAACTTCATTGGCACCTGCTGCGGGGCCTCTTCAGGCGGCAGCCCCTGAGCGGCTGCGGTCTGTTTCACAATCATGTCCGCCAGGCCGAGCCCCTTTCCGGCGGTCATTTGCTGGGCAATCTGCTGATCGTACATGCTGGTGTAAAGCCGCGTGGAATCGCTGCTGAACATGCCATCTTTTGGCAGCGTTTCACGCATGCTTTTCAACATCATCTGCACGAACATGCCTTCCACCTGGCGGGCAACCGGGCGGATATTCGCCGCCGGATCCTTACCCGCGCTGGTTTTCAGCTCGTTGAGCGACTGGGCATCCCAGGCGGCACTGGTCAACAGCTTGCTATCGGTCAGCATTTAGATGATTTCCAGTTTGGCGCGCAGACAGCCTGCACTTTGCATGGATTGCAGAATGGACATGAGATCCATCGGCGTTGCGCCCAGCGCGTTCAGGGCACGCACCACGCTGTTCAGGTTGGCGCTGGAGCGCACGCTCTGCAACGATCCGCCGCTCTGTCGCAAATCAATCTGCGTTTGCGGCGTCACCACCGTCTGACCGCCACCAAACGGCGTATCCGGCTGGCTGACGTTGGCCGAACGGTTAACCGTCACGGAGAGGTTGCCCTGCGCCACGGCGCAGCTGTCCAGCGTTACTTCGCGGTTCATGACCACCGAGCCGGTACGGGAGTTGATAATGACTTTCGCATCCTGAAGCGGCACGTTCACGTCCATATTCTGGATTTCGGCCAGCATTCGCACCTGGTTACTGCTGCCGGTTGACGTGCGGATCTGTACGGTGCGGGCATCCAGCGCGGTGGCGCTGCCGTAGCCCCGGCTGCGGTTGATGGTGTCAGCAATCTGCTGCGCCATCGTGAAGTCTTCGTTATTCAGTTGCAGGTTAATGGTGTTGCCGGTGCCGAACTGGGTCGGCAGTTCACGTTCAATGATGGCGCCGTTGGTGATACGTCCCCCGTTCAGCTGGTTTACCTGCACGCTGCTGCCGCCTGCCGACGCGCCTGCCCCGCCAACCAGAATGTTGCCCTGCGCCAGCGCATACACCTGGCTGTCGACGCCTTTCAGCGGCGTCATCAGCAGCGTACCGCCGCGCAGGCTTTTAGCGTTACCCATCGACGAGACAACCACGTCAATGGTCTGCCCCTGGCGCGCAAACGCCGGGTACGACGCGGTCACCATCACCGCCGCCACGTTTTTCAGCTGCATATTGGTCCCGGCCGGGACGGTAATACCGAGCTGAGAGAGCATGTTATTCAGGCTCTGGGTGGTGAACGGCGTCTGGGTAGTCTGGTCACCCGTACCGTCCAGCCCCACCACCAGGCCGTAGCCGATCAGGGAGTTTTCACGCACGCCCTGCACGCTGGTGAGATCGCGAATGCGATCGGCCTGCGCAACGGTAGCCACCAGCGACAGCGCCACGGCGAAGAGAAATTTATACATAGGTCACCTCGCTTACATCGGCGATAGGTTAAGGAAGAAGCGTTGCAGCCAGCCCATATTCTGCGCTTCGTTGATATAGCCGTTGCCGACGTACTCAATGCGCGCATCCGCCACCTGGGTGGACGGTACGGTGTTGGTGCCGCTGATGGTGCGAGGGTTAACCACACCGGAGAAGCGAATAAATTCCGTGCCCTGGTTAATGGCGATCTGTTTTTCACCCACCACGTGCAGGTTGCCGTTCACCAGAACCTGGTCAACCGTGACCGTCAGCGTGCCGCTGAAGGTGTTACTGGCGTTCGCGCCGCCTTTGCCGTTAAAGGTGTTGCCGCCAGAGGCTTCCACATCCGCACGGGCGTTGCCGAACAGCCCTTGCAGATAGCGCGGTACGGTGTCGAAGCCAAAATTGGTTTTGCCGTCGCGGCTGGCGTTCGCCGACGAGCTTTTGCTCGCGCTGACGTTTTCCTGCAACACGATGGTCAGCGTATCGCCGACGTTACGCGGACGACGGTCTTCAAACAGCGGCTGATAACCGTAGTTAATCGGCTGCGCGGTCTGGAAAATGGAGCCGTTCACCACCGGCGCGGGGCCGGGAACGGGTTGGGCGGTAGTCGCACCCTGTACCAATGGTTTAGACGGGATCCAGGCACACCCGCTGAGGGTGACGGCCAGAACAGTCAGGATCGGATAACGAAACGCCGCGTTTTTTTGCATTGCCTTCATCTTCGAAAACAGGGAGCCGGTGCGACGTTTACCGCACCGGGCTACACCTTAGAGTTGCGTCAGTTTTTGCAGCATCTGGTCGGTCGTCGACACTGCTTTACTGTTAATTTCATACGCGCGCTGAACCTGGATCATGTTCACCAGCTCTTCCGCCACGTTGACGTTAGAGGTTTCCACATAACCCTGGTACAGCAGCCCCGCACCGTTCAGGCCCGGCGTACTCTCATTTGGCGTACCGGAAGACTGCGTTTCGGTGTAGAGATTCTCGCCGATGCTTTCCAGTCCGGTATCGTTCATGAAGGTCGTCAGGTTGAGCTGGCCAACCTGAACCGGCGCCGCCTGGCCCTGCTGGGTAACGCTGACGATGCCGTCACGGCCAATGGTAATGCTCAGCGCGTTCGCCGGAATGGTGATGGCAGGCTGCACCTGGAAGCCGCCCGCCGTCACCAGCTGGCCGTTCTGATCCACCTGGAAAGAGCCGTCGCGGGTATAGGCAGAGGTTCCGTCCGGCAGCTGCACCTGGAAGAAGCCCTGGCCTTTAATTGCCACGTCTTTACTGTTGTTGGTCTGGGACAGGTTGCCCTGGCTGTGCAGACGCTCGGTGGCGACAGGGCGCACACCGGTACCAATTTGCAGACCGGACGGCAGCGTGGTTTGCTCAGAAGACTGCGCCCCCGGCTGACGAATCGTTTGATAAAGCAAATCTTCAAAAACCGCACGCTGGCGCTTGAAACCGTTGGTGCTGACGTTTGCCAGGTTGTTGGCAATCACATCCATATTGGTTTGCTGTGCGTCCAGACCGGTTTTCGCGATCCATAAGGAACTGATCATAGGGAGTCCTGTTAACTCATAGCCAGAAGTTGGTTAGCCTTGCTCGCGTTTTCATCTACGCTGCTGATGATTTTCATCTGCATTTCGAAGCGGCGAGCGCTGGCGATCATGTCGGTCATGGCTTCGACCGCTTTGACGTTACTGCCTTCCAGCACGCCGGACATCACGCGGATGGTCGGGTCGGCCTGTAAGGTGGCGCCGCGAGTAGCCTGCGCGGCCTGGGTCAGACGGAACATCCCGTCATCGCCACGCTGCACCTCATTGCCTTCCGCTTTCACCAACTTCAGACGACCGACAGGCGCAACGGTGTTGGCCGGGTCGCCCGGATTCAACGCCGAGATGGTCCCGTCTGCCGCAATGGTCAGCTCTGACCCTTCAGGCACCGTCAGCGGACCGGCTTCGCCCATCACCGGATGCCCCTGAATCGTAAGCTGTCCGGTGGCGCTCACCTGAATATTACCGTTGCGGGTATACCCTTCTGCGCCGTCAGCCGTTTGCACCGCCAGCCAGCCGTCCTGCTGAAGGGCCACGTCCAGCGGACGCGCGGTGTAATCCATCTGGCCTGGCGTCATGTCGGCACCCGGCGTGGAGGCGGTGACCAGCGTACGCGTAGGCAATGACAGCCCTTCTACCGGCACCGCGCGCAGCGCGTTGAGCTGCGCGCGAAAACCTGGCGTGGAGGCGTTTGCCAGGTTGCTGGCGGTAACAGCCTGCTGATTGAGCGTCTGGCTTGCTGCGCCCATCGCTGTATATATTGCGTGATCCATTGCGCTTTCCCGTCAGCTGCTTAACGCAGGTTAACCAGCGTGTTGAGGATCTGATCCTGGGTTTTGATGGTCTGCGCGTTCGACTGGTAGTTACGTTGCGCGACGATCATGTTCACCAGCTCTTTACTCAGATCGACGTTGGACGCTTCCAGCGCGCCGTTGGTCAGCGTGCCGAAATTACCGGAGCCCGCGGTGCCCAGCAGGGCAACACCGGAAGACTGGGTGGCAGACCAGACGTTATCCCCTTCGGACTTCAGGCCTTCATTGTTGGCGAAGTTAGCCAGCACGATCTGGCCCAGCACCTGGGTCTGTTCGTTCGAGTAGTTACCGACAACGGTGCCGTCATCGTTGATCTGGTAGCTCACCAGGTCGCCCGGCTTATAGCCGTTCTGGCTCGTCGCCACGATGTTGTTCGCACCGGTGTTCTGTTGCATTGAGTTCGCGAAACTCATTTTGAAGGTTGCCGCCGTTGCACCAGGGATCTCTCCGGTCTCGATATCGACTTCCCCACCGCCGGTCAACACACCGCTCTCGTTAAAGACCAACGTGGTTGCCAGTTTAGCTTTATCTCCCGCTACGCTGCCGTCCTGCGCATACACTTTCCATGAGTTTGCCGGAGTCGCGTCTTTGACATAGAACAGGTTCATGTTGTGCGCATTACCCTGGCTGTCAAACACCGTCACGGTGCCTTTCTTGTTGTAAGAGTCAGGGTTGGTCGAATCGAAGGCGACGGTTGGCGCGGTATCGGTGGAGTTCAGGTTGATCTGCTGAGAGGCCGTGGTGGTGGACTTCGCCGCCATCAGCGTCGTGGGAATGGAGATCGCCTGCGGATTCGCACCGGTTTGCACCGTAGGAGGCGTGCCGGCAACCGGGTAACCGGTTAACTGAAGCCCCTGCATGTTCACAAGATTACGGTTTTCATCCAGCTTGAACTGGCCGTTACGGCTGTAGAACACAGAACCGTTAGCGTCCACCATGCGGAAGAAACCGTTCTGGCTGATGGCGACGTCCAGGCCGCGACCGGTGTTGGTGGTCGTGCCGTCGGTGAAGTCCTGGGTGATACCCGCAACCTTCACGCCCAGGCCCACTTTAGAGCCTGCAAACATATCTGCAAAAGACGCAGAACCGGATTTAAAACCATAGGTCGCGGAGTTGGCGATGTTGTTGCCAATGACGTCCAGGTTGGTGGCCGCAGCATTCAGGCCGCTGACCGCTTGAGAAAAGGCCATGACTTACTCCTGATAAGTATGAAGGCTTAGATAATCTGCCGAACTTCGTCGAGTGTGGTGGTACCGGAGGTACCCAAATCCAGTTTGTTGCCATCGCTACCCTTGATGACGCCCTGAACCAGGGCAAACTGTAGCGGCTGCGCCACCAGTTGAGTGGTGCCGCTGCTGGCGCTAATCGCAACCTGATACGAGCCGTTAGGGGCTTTGGTGCCGTCGGTCAGGCTGCCATCCCAGGTAAAGGTATGAACGCCCGCCTTAAGCTCGCCAATCTCAATCGTGCGCACCACGTTGCCGCTGGCGTCTTTGATTGTGGCGGTGACTTTGTCGGCCGGCTGCTGCAACTCAACGCCAAACGGCGTCGTGGTTGTGGTGGATGTGCCTTCGGTGGTGCTGGTACCCGCCAGGATCGTGGTCCCGGGAATCATCACCCCATGACCGATCAGGTTGGCCGCCTGTAAGGACTGGCTGTTATCGATTTGACCGGAGACAGAGCCCAGCGTGGTGTTCAGTTTCTCAATGCCGCTGACGGTGCTGATCTGCGCAAGCTGCGTGGTCAGTTCGTTGTTCTGCATCGGGTTGGTTGGATCCTGATTTTTCAGCTGCGCCACCAGCAGGGTCAGAAAGCTGCTCTGTAAATCGGAGGCATTGCTCCCGGTAAGGGAACTGGAACCGGTCGCACTGCTGGTGCTGCTGACGCCGGTATTGGTCGGGTCATTCACGTTTACGGCGATGGACATGCGTGTCTCCTTTACTGGCCGAGAGTGAGTGTTTTGAGCATCATGCTCTTCACGGTATTAAGCACTTCGACGTTTGCCTGGTAGCTGCGTGACGCGGACATGGAGTTCACCATCTCCCCAACCACGTCCACGTTTGGCATTTTCACGTAACCGCTGGCATCCGCGAGCGGATTGCCTGGCTCGTAAACCAGCTTGTCAGGTGCCTGGCTCTCAACCACATCCGCCACCTTCACGCCGCCCGTTGCCGCACCCGGTGCAGCATCCACCTGGAAGACAACCTGCTTAGCGCGATACGGTTGTCCGTCCGGGCCGGTCACACTGTCGGCGTTGGCCAGGTTACTGGCCGCCACGTTCAGTCGTTTGGACTGGGCCGTTAATGCCGAACCGGCGATATCAAAAATATTCAGCAAGGCCATTTACTAATTGCCCCCCTGTAGGACGGTCATCATGCCTTTGATTTGCCCGCCGAGAAGCGTCAGGCCGGTCTGGTATTGCAGACTGTTATCGGCAAACTGAGTGCGCTCCCGGTCCATGTCGACGGTGTTACCATCAAGCGAAGGTTGATCGGGAATACGGTAAAGTAAGTCGGTTGCTGGCGCGGTCATCGCCTGAGCGGGAATATGCCGTGAGGATGTCAGGGCAAGTGAGACACCCGTTCCTTCGGCACGCCCACGCTCCATCACTTTTTTAAGTTCACTGGAAAAATCAATATCGCGCGCCTGATACCCGGGAGTATCCGCGTTGGCGATATTGGCGGCTAAAATCTCCTGCCGCTGGGCGCGTAAGTTGAGCGCTTCCTGCTGAAAACGTAACGCGGCGTCGAGTTTATCGAGCATGTCTCCTCCGCTGATGAGAAAATTTCAGTTCACAGCTTAAATCTCACCCCGTCTCCCCTATCGACGGAATAAGCGCAAAATGCGTCGCTATTTATTGCGTTGATGCAAAACCACTGCGGGTAGAATTTGCTTAATTCTGGACATGGTGGAACGTGCGATGCGGACTTTTAAACGTGGCCTGGCGGCGACTCTGTTGCTTTTAAGCCCTCTGGTGCAGGCTGAGGGGTTAGAGGACCAGCTCAATGCTTTCTTTGCGCAGAAGCTGGCCGGCTTCAGCGATGACGTACGCGTGACCGTGCGCACCCCGCCTAACCTTTACCCGTCCTGCGAAGCCCCGTCATTTAGCGTGACCGGCAGCACAAAGTTATGGGGCAACGTGAACGTGCTGGCGCGTTGCGCCAACGAAAAACGGTATTTACAGGTTGCGGTACAGGCGACGGGCAATTATGTTGTCGCCGCCGTTCCGATTCCGCGAGGCAGCCTGCTGCAACCTTATAGCGTAACGCTGAAGCGTGGCCGGCTGGATCAGCTTCCTCCGCGGACTATGCTGGACATTAACCAGGCTCAGGAGGCGGTCAGCCTGCGAGATGTCGCCGCTGGACAGGCGATACAGCTCTCTATGCTGCGCCAGGCATGGCGGGTAAAAGCCGGACAACAGGTGATGGTGGTCGCCAATGGCGACGGCTTTAGCATCAACAGTGAAGGAAAGGCGCTGAATAACGCCGCAGTGGCGCAAAATGCCCGGGTCAGAATGTCCTCAGGCCAGGTGGTCAGCGGCACGGTCGGTCCTGATGGGAATATTCTGATTAACCTGTAATCTTTTTAAAGATTTCGCGGCGACTGCCGATAAATATTCAACAAATGATGATGTCAGGCGCAAACGCCGCGAACCCTCGATGAGGACAACACTATGAGCATTGATCGTACATCAGCCCTGAAGCCGGTTAGCACTGTACAACCTCGCGAAACGAACGAGGCTGCCCCGCAGAAAGCGCGTCTGGAAAAAACGTCGACCGCTAACAGCACCAGCGTCACGCTGAGCGATGCGCAGTCGAAGCTGATGCAGCCAGGCAGCAGCGATATCAACATGGAACGTGTTGAAGCGCTGAAAACGGCTATTCGTAACGGCGAACTGAAAATGGATACCAGCAAAATCGCTGATGCGCTGATTCAGGACGCACAGAGTTTCCTCCAGAGTAACTAACCGTATGAGTCGACTGTCAGAAATACTGGATCAGATGACGGTGGTCCTGAACGACCTGAAAACGGTGATGGACGCAGAACAGCACCACCTCTCTTCTGGTCAAATCAACGGCAGCGCGTTGCAACGCATTACTGAAGACAAAAGCTCGCTGCTGGCGACCCTGGATTATCTGGAAAAACAGCGACGCGCTGAGCAAGACGCGAAACGCAGCGCCAATGATGAGATCAACGAACGCTGGCAGACTATTACAGAAAAAACCCAGCATCTTCGCGATCTCAACCAGCATAACGGCTGGCTGCTGGAAGGTCAGATTATCCGTAATCAGCAGGCGCTTGAGGTGTTGAAGCCCTATAAAGAGCCGGGACTGTACGGTGCGGATGGTCAGACGTCTACTGCACGTATTACGGGCGGGAAAAAGATTTCGATTTGACGCAGTAGCGGCACGTCATGAAACGGGGAGCACCGTCTGGTGACTCCCCTTTTGGCGTTTATACCGTGCGGCGGGTGAACTCTTTCACCTTGAAGCCAAGCACCGCCAGCGTGGCAAAATATGCCACTACGCCCACGGCCACCACGGCCATCAGACGCATCAGGCGATAAGGCATGGTGCCCTGCGCCCAGTCAGGCATCACGTACAGCATGCCAACCAGCGCTGCCGCCATCACCAGCACCGCGATCACCAGGCGCAGCAGGAAGCTTGCCCAGCCCGGCTGCGGGGTGAAGATATCCTGCTTGCGCAGCTGCCAGTACAGCAACCCGGCGTTGAGACAGGCCGCCAGACCAATCGACAGTGACAGACCCGCGTGTTTTAGCGGACCAATAAACGCCAGGTTCATCAGCTGAGTCATGATCAGCGTCACAATGGCAATCTTAACCGGCGTTTTGATGTCCTGACGTGAATAGAAGCCGGGCGCAAGCACCTTCACGACAATCAGCCCCATCAGCCCCACCGAATAGGCCACAAGCGCACGCTGCGTCATGGCGGCATCAAAGGCGGTGAATTTACCATACTGGAACAGCGACACCGTCAGCGGTTTCGCCAGGATCCCCAGCGCCACCGCGCTGGGTAACGCCAGCAGGAAACAGAGGCGCAGGCCCCAGTCCATCAGGCGGCAGTATTCATCATGATTGCCGCTGGCAAAACTTTTCGACAGCGAGGGCAGAAGAATAGTCCCCAGCGCCACGCCCAGCACCCCGGACGGAAACTCCATCAGGCGGTCGGCGTAGTACATCCAGGACACCGAGCCCGACACCAGGAAGGAGGCAAAGATGGTATTGATGATGAGCGAGATCTGGCTGACGGAGACGCCGAGGATCGCCGGTCCCATCTGTTTGATAACGCGCATTGCCCCCGCGTCTTTGAAATTGATGCGCGGCAGAACCAGCATGCCGATCTTTTTCAGGTGCGGAAGCTGGTAGGCAAGCTGTAGCACGCCGCCGACGGTCACGGCCCAGGCCAGCGCCAGCACCGGCGGGTTAAAATGCGGCGCGGCGAACAGCGCAAAGCCAATCATGCTGACGTTGAGGAACGTGGGGGCAAAAGCCGGAACGGAGAAGCGGTTCCAGGTATTCAGGATGGCACCCACCAGCGACGCCAGTGAAATCAGCAGGATATAGGGGAAGGTGATACGCAGCAGCTGCGTCGTCAGGGCAAATTTATCCGCCGTGTCGGCAAAGCCCGGCGCCGTTACCATGATCACCCAGGGCGCTGCCAGCATCCCCAGCACGGTGACGATCGCCAGCGCCAGGGTCAGTAAACCGGAAACGTAGGCCACAAAAACACGGGTGGCATCTTCGCCCTGCTTGCTTTTATATTCCGCGAGGATCGGGACAAATGCCTGTGAAAAAGCCCCTTCGGCAAAAATACGGCGCAGCAGGTTCGGCAGCTTAAACGCGACGAAAAAGGCGTCCGTTGCCATCCCTGCGCCAAAAACCCTTGCTACAATGGCATCGCGCGCAAAGCCAAGCACGCGGGAAAACATGGTCATCGAGCTGACGGCCGCCAGCGATTTTAATAAGTTCATTAACGTGAAGTTCCACAACCCTACGGATTTGTAGGCCGGGTAAGCGTTAGCGCCACCCGGCAAAGCCAACAAGCGGCGCTTAGTCTAACCGGATTTTAAGGAATTACTATCGGCAGATGTTACAGCGGGTTATTCCGACATCGCGTCGCGCCAGAGTCGTTCCACAATGCGTTGCGCCAGAATTGCCTGCTCGCCGGACGTTTCAGGCACCGTCTGATTTTGCACGCAGGTGATGAAGTGACGCGCGCAGCCTACAAAGCCGCGCTGCTCCAGCGTGCTCTGCCAGCCGGGAACGGGTAACGCGACCACGCCGTTGCCCTTCTCTTCCCGCCACTCACGCATATCGGTGACGTCATACAGCGCCCCATCCGTAACGGCCTGCACGGACTCGCGCTGACTGCCCGCCCGGCGGTGCATGCTGGTCGTCACCTGCACATGTTCAACGGCAAAATGATGCTCGGCGTAGACCATCTCGCCCTGCTCGTTAGTCAGCAGCGTGCCGCTTTGCAGGCGTGCATTTCCGTTACTCAGCCACAGCGCCGTATCCACAACGTGGAGATAATCATCCAGCAGCGTGAAGCGCAGATCGTTCGGCCCCACGCTGTCGGTACGGTGCTTATCCATGCGCAGAGAGGCAAACGAGCCGGACTGAGCTTTGAGCTGCTGATAGAGCGGGGCGAAACGGCGGTTGAAACCGACCATCAGCGTCAGCTTTTTACGCGCAGCCAGCTCAATCAGACGTTCAGCATCCTGCACATTTTCCGCCAGCGGCTTATCCACGCAGACGTGAACGCCCGCGTTCAGCAGCTCGCTCACCACCTGGTAGTGTGTTGCCGTAGAGGTATGCACAAATACCGCATCACATTCACGGGCTAAATCCTGTAGCGAACCGGCATAAGGGATGCGCCAGGTTTCGCAGATGCGCTCTGCTTTTTCACGGGTAGGCGACCACGCCCCTTGCAGCGTCCAGTCTGATGCTGCGCCTAAAACGGGCAGCCAGGCTTTTTGCGCAATCCCGCCCAGGCCTACAACGCCAATGCGTAATGTTGTCACGTTTAATCTCCCAGGTGTGCGAGTAAAGCATCCAGACGCTGCTTCAGCCCGGCAACCTCTTCTTCCAGGGCTGCCACGCGCGCGGTCAGGCTGTCGTTTGACGCTGGCGCGTCGGATTCAGCGGCCAGCGCAGAGGTATCCACGTCGCCGCTGAACAGGTGCATATAGCGGCTTTCACGCTTGCCCGGCTCGCGGGGCAAGCGCACCACGTAAGGACCGTCCTCACGTGACGCCAGCCCCTCCAGCGTCTGTTCAACGTCCTGCATATCACGAAATTCATGCATGCGAGAGGCGCGCGTACGCAGTTCCCCCGGCGTCTGCGCCCCGCGCAGCAGCAGCGTGGTGATAACAGCCACTTCCGCAGCGCTGAGTTTTAAATCGCCAAATTCAGAATTACAAAAGCGCTGTTCATATTTAGTGACGCGATTGCCGAAGCCGCTGACGGTACGCAGGTAGTGGCGTTTCACCAGCTCGTCGAGGATATCCTGTACCTCGTGTTCGCCCAGGTTCATCACCGGCTCACGGTTCGTCTTCTGATTGCAGGCCATCGTGACGGCATTGACGGAAAGGGGATACTGTTCCGGCGTCGTGACCTGCTTTTCCAGCAGGCAGCCAATCACGCGCGCCTCGGCGCCATTTAACTGATATTTCATCTTTTCTCCTTAACGACCTGCGGTCCACTCCTGCGTGGTGAGCGCGGTGAGGACATGGTCCCGCCACTCGCCGTCAATCAGCAGGTAATCTTTGGCATAGCCCTCTTTTTCAAACCCCAGACGGGCCAGCAGATCGCCGCTGCGCTTATTGTGCGGCATATAGTTCGCCATAATGCGATGGATATGCTGCGTGCGCTGCATGTAGCGGATCGCCGCCGTCAGCGCCTCAAACATAAGCCCCTGCCCCTGCCATTTCTGGCCGATAGAATACCCGAGGTAACAGGCGTGAAACGACCCGCGCACCACGTTTGAAAAATTGGCAATGCCCACGATCTCTTTCTCTTCCGGATCGAGAAGCGCGAAATAAAACGCGCTTCCCTGCTTGTGAAATTCCGCAATCATACTGAGGCGCGCCTGCCAGCCGGAGGGGTAGCAGTGGCTCTCGTCCCGAACGGGTTCCCAGGGTTTTAAAAACTGGCGATTCTCGGCGTAATAATCCGCCAGACGCCAGGCATCACGCTCATGCACCAGACGAACGACCAGCCTGTCCGTCGTCAGACGCACTTTTGGCACATTACTGCGATAGCCAAACATCGATACCACTCCTTCCCGTCGATTCTGCTCTGCCAGTTAGCTTTACTATACCTGTGCCTGTGCCTTCTGTGAAAACAGTGACATACCATTTTGATCGCTTTTCACATTTTTCGATGAGAACTCTCTATCAAAGCACCTTTTTGATAAAAAAATATTGTCGCCAGCGGGTATGGGAAAAAGCGTGGCGGCACCGCAGAATGTTAGCGTGCTCACCTTCTGTTTTCCCTGGAGGGAAAATGTCCCGCGTATCACAGGCCAGGAGCCTGGGTAAATATTTCCTGCTCGTCGATAACATGCTGGTCGTGCTCGGCTTTTTTGTCGTTTTTCCGCTTATATCGATTCGTTTTGTCGATCAAATGGGCTGGGCGGCGCTGATGGTCGGGATCGCGCTGGGCTTACGCCAGTTTGTCCAACAGGGCCTGGGCGTGTTTGGCGGCGCCATTGCCGACCGCTTCGGCGCAAAACCGATGATTGTCACCGGCATGCTGTTACGTGCGGCGGGCTTCGCCACGATGGCCATCGCGCATGAACCCTGGCTGCTGTGGTTCTCCTGTTTCCTTTCCGGCATTGGCGGCACCCTTTTCGACCCGCCGCGTACCGCGCTGGTGGTTAAGCTGATCCGCCCGCAACACCGGGGTCGCTTCTTCTCAATTTTAATGATGCAGGACAGCGCCGGCGCGGTCGTGGGCGCCCTGCTGGGAAGCTGGCTGCTGCAATACGATTTCCGTCTGGTCTGCGCCACCGGCGCGGTGTTATTTATTCTCTGCGCGCTGTTTAACGGTCTGTTTCTGCCTGCGTGGAAACTGTCGACAGTTAAAGCGCCAGTGCGGGAAGGGCTTGACCGCGTGCTGAGCGATAAACGCTTCGTCACGTATGTGTTAACCCTGACCGGCTACTATATGCTTGCCGTGCAGGTCATGCTGATGCTGCCGATCATGGTTAATGATATTGCCGGTACGCCGGCGGCGGTGAAATGGATGTATGCCATTGAGGCCTGCCTCTCTTTGACGCTGCTTTATCCGATTGCCCGCTGGAGCGAGCGCCGTTTCCGGCTTGAGCACCGTCTGATGGCCGGGCTGTTGCTGATGACGCTGAGCATGATGCCCATCGGCCTGGTGAGCTCACTCCAGCAGCTGTTTATGCTGATCTGCACCTTCTATATTGGCTCCATCATTGCCGAACCAGCCCGTGAAACGCTGAGCGCGTCGCTTGCCGACGCTCGCGCCCGGGGCAGCTACATGGGGTTCAGCCGTCTTGGACTGGCGCTTGGCGGCGCACTGGGTTACACCGGCGGCGGCTGGCTGTTTGATGCCGGAAAAGCGCTCCATCAGCCGGAGCTGCCGTGGGTCATGCTCGGCATGGTCGGCTTTATGACGCTGATTGCCCTCTGGTGGCAGTTCAGCGATAAACGCAGCACGCGCGGGATGCTGGAGCCCGGCGCCTGACCTTCTGGCGGGAGGAAATTTGCCTCCCTCCACTATCAGTTTTTTCTGCTGGTTTCTGTAGGATCACCCTGACATACTGGCGTATCAGGACAGATGCGCCGATTTTATGTTGAGGAACGCCATGAAAAAGATCGTTATTGCCGCTGCGTTAGTTGTCAGTGGTCTGCTGGTGGGATGTAACCAGCTTACGCAGTACACCGTCAGTGAGCAGGAAATTAATCAGGCGCTGGAAAAACATAATAACTTTTCAAAAGATATCGGCGTACCCGGCCTTGCGGATGCGCATATCGTTCTGACGAATCTCGCCAGTCAGATTGGTCGCGAGGAGCCTAACAAAGTCACCCTTTCCGGCGATGCCAGCCTGGACATGACTTCGCTGTTCGGCAATCAGAAAGCGGACATTAAGCTGAAGCTCAAGGCGCTGCCGGTCTTTAATAAAGAGAAAGGGGCAATTTTCCTGCAAGAGATGGAAATTGTGGACGCGGTTGTGACGCCGGACAAAATGAAACCGGTGCTGCAAACGCTGATGCCTTATCTCAACCAGTCGTTGCAGAACTACTTTAACCAGCAGCCCGCCTACGTTCTGAGCGAAGACAAGAGTAAGGGCGAATCTCTGGCGAAAAAATATGCCAAAGGGATAGAGGTGAAGCCGGGTGAAATCATCATTCCTTTCACCGACTAAAGTCTCCGGGCGCTCAGGCGCCCGTTTTTTTTAACGGAAGTGTGTGCAAACGAAAACGTTTCCGCTTATGATTTGTGTCCGGCAAAAACAGCCATCTTATGACTGATCTCTTTCAAGCCGGAGCTTCCATGACTGTACAATCCCAGGTTCTCAAAATCCGCCGCCCAGACGACTGGCATATCCATCTTCGTGATGGCGATATGCTGAAAACCGTCGTGCCATATACCAGCGAAATTTATGGCCGTGCGATTGTAATGCCTAACCTGGTTCCACCAGTCACCACCGTCGAGGCCGCGATCGCCTATCGCCAGCGTATCCTTGACGCCGTTCCGGCCGGGCACGATTTTACCCCGTTGATGACCTGCTACCTGACGGACTCGCTGGATCCCGATGAGGTTGAGCGCGGGTTTAACGAAGGTGTGTTCACCGCCGCGAAGCTCTACCCGGCAAACGCCACCACCAACTCCAGCCATGGGGTGACCAGCGTTGACGCCATCATGCCCGTTCTGGAGCGTATGCAAAAACTGGGGATGCCTCTGCTGGTGCACGGGGAAGTGACCCATGCTGACATTGATATTTTCGATCGTGAAGCGCGGTTTATTGAAACGGTAATGGAGCCGCTGCGCCAGCGTCTTCCGGGGCTGAAGGTGGTGTTTGAACATATCACGACCAAAGATGCCGCAGAGTACGTCCGGGATGGAAACGAACTGATTGCCGCCACCATCACCCCGCAGCACCTGATGTTTAACCGTAACCACATGCTGGTGGGCGGGGTTCGTCCACATCTGTACTGTCTGCCGATCCTTAAGCGCAATACCCACCAGCAGGCGCTGCGTGAGCTGGTGGCCAGCGGCTTCCCTCGCGCGTTTCTGGGCACGGATTCCGCCCCGCATGCCCGTCACCGGAAAGAGGCGAGCTGCGGCTGTGCAGGCTGCTTCAACGCGCCGACCGCACTCGCAAGTTACGCAACCGTGTTTGAAGAGATGAACGCGCTAGAGCATTTCGAAGCCTTCTGCTCCCTCAACGGTCCACGTTTCTACGGTCTGCCGGTCAATGACACCTTCATTGAGCTGGAGCGAAAAGAAAGCCAGGTTGAAGAGTCGATTGCGCTCACCGATGATACGCTGATCCCGTTCCTGGCCGGTGAAACCGTAAGCTGGACGGTAAAACGCTAAAAAACTGTCGCCTCCTGTTGTCAAACCGACAATATAACTGTATAAATAAACAGTATATTACACAGGGGGCATTTATGCGTATTGAAGTCACCATTGCCAAAACCACCGTCCTGCCTGCTGGCGCACTCGACGCGCTGGCGGGTGAGCTATCCCGACGTATTAACAGCACTTTTCCTGAAAACGATGGCGCCGTAACGGTACGTTATGCGACAGCAAACCATCTTTCCGTCATCGGCGGCGCGAAAGAAGACAAAGACCGCATCAGCGAAATTTTGCAGGAAACCTGGGAAAGCGCCGACGACTGGTTCATCACAGATTAAAATTTGCTCCCTCATTGTGTTTTTTTGCCGGGTCGCCCCGGCTTTTTTTCGTTTCGTCTCCTGTAAGTTCAAAATATTTCAGCATCTTCTTAGAAAATCGTGAACAAGATGGTGTTTTATTGCTCGAACAATCCTAAAAAGCATAAAAATGTGTTGCTACCCGTTTATTTTTTCCTTCTGAACCCTTATTAATTGATATACTGAAATTGCTTTCAGAAAAACATGCATTGAACCTCAAAGTCGTTGTCTTCTAACACGCATTAAGGGGGTTATAATGGAAAAGAATAGTGAAGTGATCCAGACCCATCCGCTTGTTGGCTGGGATATCAGCACCGTAGACAGCTACGATGCGCTGATGCTGCGTTTGCACTACCAGACCCCAAATCAGCAAAACCGTGATGAAGCGGAAGTTGGACAGACGCTGTGGCTTACAACAGACGTCGCCCGTCAGTTTATCTCTATTTTGGAAGCAGGCATCGCAAAAATAGAATCTGGCGACTATCAGGAAAATGAGTATAAACGGCATTAATCTTATGCCCCTTCACTCAACAGGCACCCTCGCGGTGCCTTATTTATTTCGTTCTTGTATAAGCCCACATAGTTAATTACTCTGCTAACAAAGCGTTAGTAAAGAGAAGCCTATGAAATACGATTTGATCATTATCGGAAGCGGCTCCGTAGGATCTGCCGCCGGTTATTACGCCACGCAGGCGGGTCTGAATGTGCTGATGATTGACGCCCACCTTCCCCCCCATTCTGAAGGAAGCCATCACGGCGATACCCGTTTGATCCGTCACGCTTACGGTGAAGGTGAACGCTATGTACCGCTGGTGCTTCGGGCTCAGACGCTGTGGGACGAGCTGGCGGCACGCACCGAGGAGCGCATTTTTGAGCGCACCGGGGTCATTAACCTCGGGCCTTCCAGCTCCACGTTTCTGGCGAACGTCGAGGAGAGCGCGAAAGCCTACAGCCTGGACGTAGAGCGTCTTGATGCGAACGGCATTATGACGCGCTGGCCGGAAATTTCTGTCCCTGAAGATTACATTGGATTGTTTGAAGCCAACTCCGGCGTGCTGCACAGCGAAACGGCCATTAAGACCTGGATCGATCTCGCTGCCAAAGCGGGCTGCGCGCAGTTGTTCAACTGTCCGGTCACGGGCATCACCCACCAAGCCGATGGTTCAACCGTCACCACGTCTGAGGGTGAATATACCGCCGCACGCCTGCTGGTCAGTGCGGGAACGTGGGTGACAAAACTGCTGCCGGACCTGCCCATCCAGCCGGTGCGCAAAGTCTTCTCATGGTTCCAGTCTGACGGGCGTTACAGCAGCCAGAACAAATTCCCGGCGTTTACGGGCGAATTACCCAATGGCGATCAGTTCTACGGTTTCCCTTCGGAAAAAGACGCGCTCAAGATAGGCAAACACAACGGCGGGCAGGTTATTTCCTCTGCGGAAGAGCGCAAGCCGTACGGAGCCTATCCGCAGGATGGTTCCGAAGCCTTCACGTTCCTGCGTAATATTCTGCCGGGCGTAGGCGGATTGCTTTACGGCGCAGCGTGCACCTACGACAACACGCCGGATGAAGACTTCATTATCGACACGCTGCCCGGACACGACAATACCCTGATCGTAACCGGGCTCAGCGGTCACGGGTTTAAATTTGCGTCGGTGCTAGGCGAAATCGCCGCCCAGTTTGCGCAGGGGATCGCGCCTTCGTTTGATCTCACCCCCTTCGCGCTCTCGCGCTTTGACAGATAATACCTCCACAGGCTCCGAATAACCGGAGCCTGTTTAGCGAGAGGGGCATGATGCGCAGACTGGTGAATTATCTGATCAATAACATTCGCGAGCATTTCATGCTCTACATTGTGCTCTGGTCGCTGCTGGCGATCGTTGACGTCATCTATATCGTATTCTTTTGAGAATACTCGCTGACATTTACTGACACTCCTTTAAGCTTATTTAACTTCTGTTTTTTATAAAAATCATCTCAAATTTATTGAACGAAGCGATTGAATTACATCGCGCAAACACATTCAAATTCGCTGAAATAAATTAAATAAAAATCATTATTCTTTTTTTTCAGTTGCATTATTTATTTAACCCGTTCATTTTTAGTGCTCAGACATTTGAGAACGGAAATTCATATGCAATGGCGTAACTCCTCCAGCCGCTACGGAATAATATCCATGTGTTTACACTGGCTATTTGCGCTTGCCGTCTATGCCATGTTTGGTCTCGGCCTCTGGATGGTGACATTAAGCTATTATGACGGTTGGTATCATCAGGCTCCCGAATTGCACAAAAGCATTGGGGTTCTGCTGATGATGGGTCTGGTTATTCGCGTGATCTGGCGACATGTCTCTCCGCCCCCACCTGCCCCCAGGAGCCATGGTCGTTTTACCCGCATCAGCGCTGTAGGCGCACATATCGCACTCTATGCCCTGCTGTTCGCCATTCTGATCAGCGGCTATCTCATTTCGACCGCAGACGGCAAGCCGATCAGCGTGTTTGGACTTTTCGACGTCCCTGCCACGCTGGCTGACGCCGGTTCACAGGCTGACACCGCAGGTGCGGTTCATCTGTGGCTGGCATGGAGCGTGGTGATCTTATCGGTTCTGCACGGCCTTGCGGCCCTGAAACACCACTTTATTGATAAAGACGATACGCTGAAGCGCATGCTTGGCCGTTCGTCAGTTGACTCTGGAGCATAAAATGAAAAAACGCCTGTTGGGTATCGCATTAGGTTCGCTGTTATTCACCACCGGTTCGGCTGTCGCTGCTGACTATAAAATTGATAAAGAGGGTCAGCATGCCTTCGTCAATTTCCGTATTCAACATCTGGGTTACAGCTGGTTATATGGCACGTTCAATGATTTCGATGGCACATTTACTTTCGACGAGAAAAACCCTGCTGCCGATAAAGTGAATGTCACCATTAACACCAACAGCGTCGATACTAACCACGCCGAGCGTGATAAACATCTGCGCAGCGCTGAATTCCTGAACGTGGCGAAATTCCCGCAAGCCACCTTCGCGTCGACAGAGGTGAAGAAAGACGGTGATGAGCTGAATATTACCGGTAATCTGACGCTGAACGGCGTAACAAAACCGGTAACGCTGGAAGCGAAATTAATCGGCCAGGGCGACGACCCGTGGGGCGGCAAACGCGCTGGTTTTGAAGCCGCAGGCAAAATTCATCTGAAAGATTTTAATATCACCACGGATTTAGGCCCGGCATCGCAGGATGTGGAGCTGATTATTTCGGTGGAAGGCGTTCAGCAGAAGTCTTAAAAAAGGCCCGGCAGGCTTTTGCGCTGCCGGGCATCGTTTTACTCCGGGTCCGGAATACCCAGTTTGGTATTCAGTCGACCCCGGGATTTATTAAAAATCTTATTCCCGTTCTCGCGGCCGGCACGGCGGCGGCGTTGCTCTTCTTCAGGCAGCAGACTCTCTTCACTGCACAGCTCGCTACAGCAGCCATTGTACTTCTCGGCACAGGCAGGACACTGAATAAACAGCAGATGACAACCGTCGTTTTTGCAGTTGGTATGCGTATCGCACGGCGTACCGCACTGGTGGCAGTGCGCGATCACATCCTCTGAAATTCGCTCGCCCATACGCTCGTCAAACACAAAGTTCTTACCGATAAAACGCACCGGTAAACCCTGCTCGCGGGCGCGGCGGGCATACTCAATGATCCCGCCCTCAATGTGCCAGACTTTATTAAAACCGTTGTGCTTCATCCAGGCACTGGCTTTTTCGCAGCGGATCCCCCCGGTGCAGTACATCACGATCTTTTTGTCTTTATGCTCCTGCATCATCTCTACGGCTTTCGGCAGCTGCTCGCGGAAGGTGTCGGCAGGGATCTCCATCGCGTTTTCAAAGTGGCCCACTTCATATTCATAGTGGTTACGCATATCGATGAATACCGCGTCCGGATCGTCGAGCATCGCATTCACTTCAGCGGCCTTAAGGTACTCACCCACATTGCCGGCATTGAAGCTCGGATCGTCAATACCATCCGCCACAATACGCTCACGCACCTTCATGCGCAGCACCCAGAATGATTTACCGTCATCATCCAGCGCAATGTTCAGGCGCACCCCATCAAGCGCGGGATCAAACCCGTAGAGGAGATCGCGGAAGGCGCTGACCTTGCTTTCCGGCACGCTGATCTGCGCGTTAATCCCCTCTCGCGCCAGATAGACGCGGCCAAACACGTTCAGGGCGGTGAAAGCCTGGTAAAGCGCATCGCGGGTCGCCTGTGGATCGTTGATGGTGAAATATTTATAGAAAGAGATCGTTGTGCGCGGTTCGGTTTCGGCCAACATGCGCGCTTTCAACATCTCATTCGAAACACGGTTGTGTAACACTGGCATGGTGTACAAGTCCTGCAATCGCTGAGAAATAAAAATCGGTCGGCATGATATAGCAAACAAAGACAATTTACATCCACACAATTTACGCTACATTTCAGTCAATCTGATTTATCAGACTTAACACTTGCAGACTCTTTCATGTTTCGATGACAGATATTTTGGCTATCAATTAAAAAATGAGACAATAGCCCTTCAGGACGTAAGAACACAGGACAGACATGACCCAGTTACCGAAATTTACTGCCGCGCTTTTGCACCCCCGCTATTGGTTAACCTGGTCAGGCATTGGCTTGTTGTGGCTCATTGTGCAGCTGCCTTATCCGCTTATTTTCCGCATGGGTAAAGGACTGGGCCGCATTGCTCTACCGTTTATGAAGCGTCGCGCCAGGATCGCGTATCGCAACCTTGAGCTTTGCTTTCCTCAGATGAGTGAATCTGAGCGCCACGACAGGGTGGTGAAAAACTTCGAATCGGTCGGTATGGGGCTGATGGAGACCGGCATGGCCTGGTTCTGGTCAGATAAGCGCATGGCGCGCTGGACGGAAGTGGCCGGCACCGGCATGGATCCCGTGCATCATCTCCAGGCCAACCAGACTGGCGTCCTGCTGATTGGCGTTCATTTCCTGACCCTCGAAATTGGCGCACGCATGTTCGGTATGCAGGCGCCAGGTATTGGCGTTTATCGTCCTAACGACAATCCGGTGATCGATTTGATCCAGACCAACGGACGCATGCGCTCCAACAAAAGCATGATCGACCGCAAAGATCTGAAGGGAATGATCCGCGCCCTGAAATCAGGTGAGGTGGTCTGGTATGCCCCTGATCATGACTACGGCCCGCAATCCAGCGTGTTTGTCCCGTTCTTTGCGGTTGAAGAGGCCGCGACCACCACCGGGACCTGGATGCTGGCGCGGATGTCCAAAGCCGCTATCGTGCCGTTTGTGCCACGCCGTAAGCCGGACGGTTCAGGCTATCAGCTCATCATGCTGGAGCCGGAACTCGCTCCGCCGCTCGACGACGCGGAAACCACCGCGCGCTGGATGAACGGCATTGTCGAGAAATGCATTATGCTCGCCCCGGAGCAGTACATGTGGCTGCATCGCCGCTTCAAAACCCGGCCTCAGGGCGTCCCTTCTCGTTATTAATCGACATGCGGCCTTCCGGGTCGCATGTTGTTTTAGCTTTAAAAGCTCCCGTCATTGCGGCAATCATAACCCTGGCGCATAATTAGCAGGCTTATTACCTCACTGGTCACGGTGCCCTGCACCCCATAATGCGGATAGTTATGTCCCCCTCAGATGCTCCCATAAACTGGAAACGTAACCTGACGGTTGCGTGGCTGGGCTGTTTTCTCACCGGCTCCGCCTTCAGCCTGGTTATGCCCTTCCTGCCCCTTTACGTTGAACAGCTCGGCGTGACCGGCCACAGCGCGCTGAATATGTGGTCCGGGCTGGTGTTCAGCATTACGTTCCTGTTCTCCGCCATTGCGTCGCCGTTCTGGGGTGGCCTGGCCGACCGTAAAGGCCGCAAAATCATGCTGCTGCGCTCCGCGCTCGGGATGGCAATCATTATGCTGCTGATGGGCGTGGCGCAAAACGTCTGGCAGTTCCTGATCTTACGCGCGCTCCTGGGTCTGCTCGGAGGGTTTATCCCGAATGCTAACGCCCTGATTGCCACCCAAATCCCGCGCCAGAAAAGCGGCTGGGCGTTGGGTACGCTTTCCACTGGCGGCGTAAGCGGCGCGCTGCTCGGTCCGCTGGCAGGCGGGCTGTTGGCCGACCACTACGGACTGCGGCCGGTCTTCTTCATTACCGCCAGCGTGTTGTTCCTCTGCTTCCTCGTGACGCTTATCTGCATCCGCGAGAATTTCACCCCCGTGGCCAAAAAAGAGATGCTGCACGCCCGTGACGTGCTGGCCTCGCTGAAAAACCCAAAGCTGGTGCTGAGCCTGTTTGTGACCACCATGATTATCCAGGTGGCTACTGGTTCCATTGCGCCTATTTTGACGCTTTATGTGCGTGATCTGGCCGGAAACGTCGGAAACATTGCCTTTATCAGCGGACTGATCGCCTCCGTGCCCGGCGTGGCCGCGCTGCTGAGCGCGCCGCGGCTCGGCAAGCTGGGAGACCGCATCGGCCCGGAGAAGATCCTCATCTGCGCCCTGATTGTCTCCGTTCTGCTGCTTATTCCCATGTCGATGGTGCAATCGCCGTGGCAGCTCGGGGTGCTGCGCTTCCTGCTGGGGGCTGCGGACGGCGCGTTGCTTCCGGCGGTGCAGACGCTGCTGGTTTATAACTCCACCAACCAGATTGCCGGGCGTATTTTCAGCTACAACCAGTCGTTTCGCGATCTGGGTAACGTCACCGGGCCACTGGTCGGGGCGGGGGTTTCGGCCAGTTTTGGTTTCCGGGCCGTTTTTATCGTGACGGCAGGCGTCGTGCTGTTCAACGCCGTCTATTCCTGGCTCAGCTTGTCCCGGGCGCTACGCCCGGCGCGCATAACACAACATCGTGACGGCTAATTTTCTTATTCATACTTGCAAAATCATATAATCAGCTATTCTTTCCCTGAATACCTTCACGAAAAACAGGGAGACACTAATGACCATGTACGCCACGCTGGAAGAAGCAATTGATGCCGCTCGCGAAGAATTCCTCGCCGATAATCCCGGCATTGAGGAAGAAGATGCTGACGTGCAACAACTCAATATCCAAAAATATGTCCTACAGGACGGCGATATTATGTGGCAGGCCGAGTTCTTTGCTGATGAAGGTGAAGACGGAGAATGTCTGCCGATGCTGAGTGGTGAAGGTGCGCAGGCCGTATTCGACGGCGACTATGACGAAATTGAGTTACGTCAGGAGTGGCTCGAAGAAAATACGCTGCACGAATGGGACGAAGGTGAGTTTCAGCTCGAACCGCCGCTGGATACGGAAGAAGGTCAGGCCGCAGCGGATGAATGGGACGAGCGTTAAGCTCCCGCTACTCGTACGGGCCGTGGCTGGCATCGATGGGCAGCAATAGCGTATCGAAAATCAGCGAAAACGGCAGATCGAGCACGGTGAGATAGCGCCACGCGGAATCGCGCACATCCCACTGTACGCCGGGATAGTACTGATTTCCGTGGCCCTGTCCGGGGATGGTGCGGCTGATAATGCTGCCGCAGCCGCTGAGCAGGCATGCCATCATCACGACAATGAATATTCTCATGAGTAACCTCTAAAAAAATACCGGCGATTAAGCCGGTATTTTATTTGGCGGGAGGCACTTCGCTTACCGCCCTACTTAACAACTTATTTCGCCTTCAGCGCCAGCGGGTTCAGCTTCACGTCTTTATAGTAGTTCACCCACGAAGAATATCTCTCCGGCGCGGACCACACGCGGTAGTGAAGCCTTGCCATCGTCACCGGATCGCTCAGCAGCACCAGACGACGATCGCGGTTAAGCTTTTCTGGCGTCTCGTTCAGCGCCTGCTCAACGTGGCGATCGCGGGCGATCTCCAGCACCTGGCTGGCGCGGTGACGCGCGGTCGCCATTGCGGTTGCCAGGGCGTTGAATGACGGGTTGAACACGGCGTGCATAAAGCCATCATCCAGCGTGCGTTTGCGGTTCTGCTCCAGGTAGGTATCGGTATCCACCAGCACCTGCGGCGGAGAATACTCTTCCGGGATCAGGAACAGCTTCCAGCGTTTGGTACGCAGGCCCACCGTCGAACGGCTGGAGATCACCGACACAAACGGCGACAGGATCAGCGAGAAGACGATTGGCGCAAGCCAGAACAGGAAACGCAGATCCAGCCATGCCATCCCGACGGCCCACACCAGCCCCAGCAGCAGCTGAGAGCCGTGGCGCATAAAGGCTTCACTCCACGGCGTGGAGTCATCGTCACGCTGCGGTGAATTCCACACCACTTCCCATCCCAGGAACGCGCTCACCACGAATACCGTGTGAAACAGCATACGCACCGGTGCCAGCAGGACCGAGAACAGCACTTCCAGCAGCAGTGAAAGGGTTACGCGGCAGAAACCACCGTACTCCTTCGAACCTTTACACCAGATCAGAACGATACTGAGCAGCTTCGGCAGGAACAGCAGCACCATGGTCGACGCGAACAGCGCAATCGCCAGCTCCGGACGCCACTGCGGCCACACCGGGAACAGCTGGCGCGGTTGCAGGAAGTACTGCGGCTCCGTCAGGGCATGCACGACCTGCAACGCGGTCGAGAGCGCGAGGAACATAAACCACAGCGGTGCAGAGAGATAGGACATCACGCCCGTCAGGAACACCGCCCGGTGAACAGGGTGCATCCCCTTCACCAGGAACAGGCGGAAGTTCATCAGGTTACCGTGACACCAGCGGCGGTCACGCTTGAGCTCATCCAGCAGGTTCGGCGGCAGCTCTTCATACGAGCCCGGCAGATCGTAGGCAATCCAGACGCCCCACCCTGCACGGCGCATCAGCGCGGCTTCCACAAAGTCATGCGACAGAATGGACCCGGCAAATGACCCTTCACCCGGCAGCGGCGCCAGCGCACAATGCTCGATGAACGGCTTCACGCGGATAATGGCGTTGTGGCCCCAGTAGTGAGACTCGCCCAGCTGCCAGAAGTGCAGACCGGCGGTAAACAGCGGCCCGTAGACGCGGGTCGCAAACTGCTGGCAGCGCGCATACAGCGTGTCCATACCGGAGGCTTTTGGCGAAGACTGAATGATACCCGCGTTCGGGTTAGCTTCCATCAGACGCACCAGACCGCTCAGGCAATCGCCGCTCATGACGGAGTCTGCATCCAGTACCACCATATAGCTGTACTGGTTACCCCAACGACGACAGAAGTCATCAATGTTCCCGCTTTTACGCTTCACGCGACGACGACGACGACGGTAGAAGATCTGTCCTTCGCCCTGCACTTCGGCAATCAGCTCCATCCAGGCTTTTTGCTCTGCCACGCAGATATCCGGGTTGTAGCTGTCGCTCAGGATGTAGACGTCGAAATGCGCCGCGTTACCGGTCGCCTTCACGGACTCCCAGGTTGCACGCAGCCCTGCGAATACGCGGTCAACGTCTTCGTTACAGATAGGCATGATCAGCGCGGTACGGTGCTCGGGATTCAGGGGTTCATCCCCGACCGTTGACGCGGAAATGCTGTATTTGTCACGTCCCATCAGCAGTTGCAGGAAGCCCATCAGCGCGGTCCAGAACCCGGCGGAGACCCAGCAGAACAGCACGGCGAACAGCAGAAGGATGCCGCTCTGTAAAATGTACGGCAGCAGCTGCATGAAGGAGACCCAGATATCCTGGCCAATCATGTCAGCAGGGTTAATCAGCGCCCAGCCCTGGTACGGCAGAATGGTTTTCATGTACCAGGTGGCGACGACCGTTTGCGCCAGCGTCAGCAGCAGCAGAATGTAACGACGAATCGTTCCCACGGTACGCCATTTCTGCTCGGACGCCTGCTGTTCTTTGGTCAGACGTGACAGATAGCGCGGCGTTACGTCACGCCCACGCAGGCGATCCCAGAAGCGGCCCACCGGGTTGGTGCGCCACGGGTCGGGGAACATAGAGGAACGCGTGGCCTTCGGCATTGCCTGTAGCTGGTCACGCCCTTCGTCATCCTTGATCAGCTGCCCTTCAGCCAGCGAGTCCGGCCATGCCTGCTCCAGACGTGCCTTCACTGACCCCAGCGGCGTATCATCATCACGGGAAAAGTGACGGTGTTCGCCATCCAGCGCGGTGTGAACCGCGCGGATGTCGCTCGCAGGGAGTGCCGCTTTTTCAATGTCCGTCAGCGGCATGGCATCAATATATTCAGATGTATTATTCATTGGCAGGTAGCTGATAGCTCCAGGTTTCACTCAGCGGCTTATCGTTACTGACCAGCGCGGCGCGCATTTCAGTGGTCTGTTTCGGATCTTTCACCTTCACGCGCAGGGTCAAACGCCACCCTTTGGTCACCGGATTGTAGCGCACGGCGTTCTCAACGATTTCACCGTTATCGCCAATGCTCGCCTGTGACGTCACGGCAGTATCCGGCGCCAGTTTTTTCATATCCTGCCCGGTGAAGTCCACGATAAACGCCAGCGTGCCATCCGGCTGACGAATCAGGTTGGACTGCTTCACGTCACCCGTCGAACGACGCGTCTGCATCACGTACGCGTTATCCGGCGCGTGCAGTTTGTCTTCGTCACGGCTAAAGGTGATCGCATACTTGAAGTTCATCTCTTTACCGGCTTCCGGCAGCTGATCCGGTGTCCAGTACGCCACGATGTTATCGTTGGTTTCATCGTTGGTTGGAATTTCAACCAGCTCAACCTTGCCTTTACCCCAGTCGCCTTTCGGCGTAACCCAGGCGCTTGGGCGCAGATCGTAGCGGTCATCCAGATCTTCGAAGCGGGAGAACTGACGGCCACGTTGCAGCAGACCAAAGCCCTGCGGGTTTTCCATCGCAAAGCTGCTGACCGCGAGGTGTTTCGGGTTGTTCAGCGGACGCCAGATCCACTCGCCGTTACCGGCATGGATGGAGAGGCCATTAGAATCATGCAGTTGAGGACGGAAGTTGGTTGCCGGAGACGGCTGATTCGGCCCAAACAGGAACATACTGGTCAGCGGCGCAACGCCCAGCTTGCCCACTTTATCGCGCAGGTAAACTTTAGACTGCACGTCAACCACCGTGTCACGCCCAGGCATGATCACGAAGCGATAAGCGCCGGTCGCACGAGGGGAGTCCAGCAGCGCATAAATTGTCAGACGTTTGTCGGTTGGTTTTGGACGTTCGATCCAGAACTCGCGAAAACGAGGGAATTCTTCACCTGATGGCAGCGCGGTATCAATCGCCAGACCGCGCGCAGAAAGCCCGTACACCTGCCCCGCGCCAATCACGCGGAAGTAGCTGGCGCCAAGCATGCTGACGATTTCGTCGTTTTTATCTTTGCTGTTAATCGGATAAAGCACCTTGAAGCCTGCGAAGCCGAGGTCTTTCACCGTGTCTTTATCGTGTTGCACATCGCCAAAATTGAAATAATCCGGGCTGTACTTGATTTTGCGTACCGCGGTCGCCGTCACTTCATTGATGGCAACCGGCGTGTCGAAGTACATACCCTGGTGGTAAAATTCAAGCTTGAACGGGGTTTTAATATTGTTCCAGTACGCTTTATCGTGATTGAACTGGATCTGCTGATAGTCCGCGTATTTCATGTCGCGGAAAACGGAGGGCAGGTTACTTTTTGGCGCTTCATAGCTCTTGCCCGCCATCGATTTTGCCTGTTTTGCGACATCATCGATGTTAAAGGCCAGTGCAGATGAGGTATACAGTGACAACAGCACTGCAACACCCAACCAACGCATTTTCATCATTTGTGGTTTATGTTTCATAATAAGTAAGCACTTCCCCCTTTGTGTGCTTATATCGATCCGATCCATTTTAATGGAAACTCAGGCAATCCGACAACATTATCACTGCTTTGTTCAGCTCGCTGGCTCATGGATTAAGCAAATGAAAGAACCCGCTTTTCACTTTGCGTGCTTATCCTGGAGACAGGGTGTCGGTCTTGGTGTAGGGTTGGCTCCGAATGTAACCATTATGAGCCTTAGGGATAAGGCGAAAAGTCTGAGAATGCGCAAAGTTATATGAGCACAACCCCTGTACAACGTGAATATTTCCTCGACTCGATCCGCGCATGGCTCATGCTATTGGGGATCCCTTTTCATATTTCACTGATTTATTCCAGCCACACCTGGCACGTGAACAGTCAGATGCCTTCCTGGTGGCTTACGCTGTTTAATGATTTTATTCATGCCTTCCGCATGCAGGTGTTTTTTGTCATTTCTGGATATTTCTCCTACATGCTCTTTTTGCGCTATCCCCTGAAGCGTTGGTGGAAAGTGCGCATGGAGCGCGTGGGCATACCGATGTTGACGGCCATCCCGCTGCTGACGCTGCCGCAGTTCATTATGTTGCAGTATGTTAAAGGCAAGACGGAAACCTGGTCGAATCTCTCCCTTTATGAGAAATACAACACCCTGGTCTGGGAGCTGATTTCCCACCTCTGGTTCCTGCTGGTTCTGGTGGTGTTAACCACGGTGAGCTTGCTGATCTTCAGCCGGCTGCGCCAGCGCGCAAGTTCAACATCCTCTGCCTTTTTCGCCAACATCACTCTGGGCAAGCTGTCGCTGCTGTTTCTTGCGCTGGGGATTGCGTATGCCGCCGTCAGGCGTACCCTGTTCGTTGTCTATCCCCCTGTTCTGAGCGATGGGCTGTTTAATTTCGTGGTGATGCAGACGCTGTTCTACATTCCTTTCTTCCTGATTGGCGCGCTGGCGTTTATTCATCCGCGGCTTAAAGCGCTGTTTACCACCCCCTCCCCCTGGTGTGCAGTGGGTGCTGCGCTGGCCTTTGCAGCCTATCTTCTCAATCAGCGCTACGGCAGCGGGGACGCGTGGATGTATGAAACCGAGAGCGTGATAACGATGCTGATGGGCCTGTGGATGGTGAACGTGGTGTTCGCGCTGGGCCATCGCCTGCTGAATTTTAAATCCAGCCGCGTAACCTATTTCGTTAATGCTTCGCTGTTTATCTACCTGGTTCACCATCCGCTGACGCTGTTTTTCGGGGCATACATTACGCCACATATTGCCTCGAATGCGCTGGGCTTCTTCACCGGTCTGGTCTTTGTGGTTGGCATTGCCATCGTGCTGTATGAAATCCACCTGCGGATCCCGCTTTTGCGTTTCCTTTTTTCAGGCAAACCTCAGGTTAAAGCGGGATAACAAAACGGCGCCATCAGGGCGCCGTTTTTGCATCTCAGACATCAAAATAGCTGGCTGCGCTCGGTTAAAATCCGCTGATAGAGGTCGGCGGTGTGCTCATCGAAACAGACAAAAATAACTTTTTCCGGCATGGGCTTAAGGGAAAGGTAGTGATAAACGGTATTTACGGCGATATTTGCTGCCGCTTCCTTTGGATAACCGTAAACCCCCGTGCTGATGGCAGGAAACGCCATGGTCTTATAGCCGTTATCGGCCGCAAGCCGCAGGCAGTTACGATACGCCTGCTCCAGAATCTCAGCTTCATGATGGTCGCCGCCGTGCCAGACGGGGCCAACGGTATGGATCACCGCTTTGGCCGGGAGATCCCCCGCCAGCGTAATGACGGCATGCCCCGGGGGGCACTCTCCCTGCTGCTGGCGCACGGTTTTGCATGCTTCCAGAAGCTGTGGGCCTGCGGCCCGGTGAATGGCGCCGTCCACTCCCCCTCCGCCCAGCAAGGAGGAATTGGCTGCGTTGACGATCACGTCAACGTGCACCGTCGTGATATCGCCATGAATAACGTCGATTTGCGGTCTCATAAACACCCTCTGCAACCCGCCCTTTTCTTAAGTGTATCGCAGAGGGAGAGGGAGAAAAACCGTCGTGAAAGATACGACTGCTAGCGGTAGTCCACCTGAACAACCGCGAGCGTTTTCTCTTCATTCAGGTATTTCATGGTGACAGCGGCCAGGTTTGAATGAGGATGATGTCCCCGGAGCGCCTCGTCATAACTGATGGTATGCGTTTTCATGCGGTTATTTTCCGGGCAGGAAATCGCAAACTGCTGATGCTGAGGAGCGACTTCGCACGGATCGGCCACCACCGCGCCACGAAAATGAATAACCCCACCATTTTCAATGGTTGCGGAATAAGCCGGAGAAAAAAAAGAGGACAGGATCAGTCCCAGACCAGAAATAATACACGCTGCGGATTTGAACATTATTTGTACTCCTCAATGAAATTCGTCCATGAGGGGTAAAAACGCTCCGTTATGACCTGTGAAGTATCAATTCAAGCAACCCGATTACCGGGTTCTTGATATCAGCATAGCTTACCTGCGCAGCGCCGCCACTTTAATAAATGATTGATTTCATGAATGATTAAAGCGTACTGGCCGGTGCATTCCACTGCTGCGATAAATGGAGCGAATTTTCATCAGAAACGGTGACAATCATTTTTACCGCATCCCCTGAGTGAATATTTAAACCGATCCGCGTTAAATCAATCGGCTGATTAACGGGTATAAGAAGGGTATTTTTCTGCCGCGCCGCCGCCGAACTGTTTTACGTTGATCGACAGTGCAACAAAAAGGCGAGATTTCCGTCTCGCCTTTTTTTATTCACTTACCGCCGAAACGTTCTGGCTCTTCTCGCGTCGGGCTGCCAGCCAGAGGCCGCTGTTCTTCATGGCATAGCCAAACAGTAAACCCAGCATGAGTGAAGGAACCACCAGCTTCCAGTCCCCCTGCCCTGCAAAGGTCGCGCAGGCGCCCATGAACGTGCCGGGCACAAAGGACAACAGCAGATGTTTTGCCTGAACGCACATCAGGAAGGCCACAATACCGGTCATGACGTAACCCAGGATTTCCATATGCGGTGCCAGCGCGCTGCCTTTCATAATGACCAGCGCCCAGACCACGCCACTTAGCAACGTGCAGCCTGAAATAAACAGCCCTTTGAGACCGCCCTGCGGGCAGGCGAAGTAGGCCGTGCAGCCAAGGAAACCGGCCCAGCTCAACAAACCGAGCGACACCGCCACCCAACCCCAAAGGCCGGAAAGGATGCCAGTCGTGATTGCAATACAAAGTAATATATTCATGGTGCGCATCTTAGCAGATGCGCACCCGGGAAATGAGATCGGAAGCACATTACGTGCAAGTTGAAATGTATCGTTGCAGGATTTTTGTGATCTAAATCACTCTTCGTTCTCTTCTTCCAGCTCATCCCACATGGCAGCGATAGCGTCACGCGTCAGCGGAGCCAGCGTTCTCCAGAATGGTGACGTTGCGTGCGCTTCCACTTTGCCCAGGAAGGTTCCAACCCACGGCAGGAGATACGTTTCGAACAGGGTTTCAATCGCCTCGTTCTCATCGTCACCAGCATTATCTTCAATCCAGGAGGCCGCCAGCAGCAGCGTACCGATATGATCGGCTGGCATATCCGTCAGCGGCATACCGCGTTCTGAGAGAAATGCCCGCACTTCCGCTTCGGTTGCCCCTTCCTGCCAGGCAGAACGATACGGTGACACGCGACACTCTTCTCCCACGAACAGCGCGTTGTAATCGGTGGAAATCTGCTGCATATCGCAGCTTTTTTGCAAGCGTTCCAGCAGCTCATCCTGTTCCAGCGGCCAGTTCTGCGCCAGCTTACCTTCACGGATCAGGGTAAACAGCGGAACCAGAAGCGGATCCTGCGGCTGGCGGTAATATAAAGTGCCCAGCACGCGGCAAAGGATGGAAAACTCATTCATGTTTTTATTCCATTAGTCATTAAAGATCGGCAAATTCATCAATCGGCGCCATGCCGCGCGACTCAAGGAAGTCGAGCATACGACGCGGCGTGACGTTCAGGATGCGTTCTTCCGGGAAATTCACGTCCTGCAATATTTTCAGGCATTCGCTGAAATCACCCAGTGTAAATGCCGTGTGAGAATCAGAGCCCAGCGCCACCATTCCGCCCGCGTCACGCACGGCAGCCGCCACGTCGCGACAGTTGGCTTCACTGCCCTTACGCGAGTGCACGAACGAAGAGTTGTTGATCTCCAGCGCCACGCGGTGCTTCGCCGCCGCCTGCGCCACGGCCTGAATATCAATCGGGTATTTAGGGTTACCCGGGTGGCTGATAATGTGCACGTTGCCGCTGGCGATGGTGGCAATCATCGCTGCGGTGTTGGTCTCTTTATCCTGGGGCGCAAAAACCGGCTCATGGAAACCGGCGAGGATCAGATCTAACGAGGTCAGCATCGGGCCGGTGCAGTCAATTTCACCGTCGGTGTTTTTGATGTTCGCTTCGATGCCGCGCAGTATCCCGATGCCGTCCACCAGACGTGGCCAGATACGCATATTCACAAAATGCCAGTAGTGCGGCGCATCCGCCATATCCGGGCCGTGATCGGTGATCGCAAACAGTTTGATGCCTTTCAGCTTCGCCTGAGCGATATAATCATGGAGGTTACTGTAAGCGTGAGTACTGGCGACGGTGTGCATATGCAGGTCAACGGGATACATCTTTCTCTCCTCTGCGATTTTTCCAAAGGATAGCAGTTATCAGCGGCGAATATTAGCAAAAACCCGGCGAACGCCGGGTTTATCTCAGTAGCCTCGCTGTCTGTCGACCTGCCCGGTCACCGCGTTGCCCTTCTCTATTTCGCTGATGGTATGCGAGATGTACGCCACGGCCTCCGCCGGTCGCGTTACGGCCGCAATATGGGGGGTCATCGCCACGCGAGGGTGAGCCCAGAGCGGGCTTTCTGTCGGCAGCGGTTCGCGGCTATAGACATCGAGCATTGCGCCTTTAAGCTTACCGCTGTCCAGCGCTTTCAGCAGATCGTCTTCCACCACGTGCACCCCGCGCGCCAGGTTCATTAAGTAGCTATCGTCTGCCAGCTGGTTGAGGAGCGCGCCATTGATTATGCCCACCGTTTCCGCGGTATTTGGCAACAGGTTAATGAGTACCCGTGTCTCTTTCAGGAACGCCGGAAGTTCGTCCATTCCCGCAAAGCTCTCGACGCCCGGATAATCCTTACGGCTGCGGCTCCAGCAGCGCAGCGGGAAGCCCCACGGGGCGAGCGCTTCTGCAACTTTCGAGCCCAGGACGCCCGCCCCGAGGATGCCGATGGTGAAATCTTCGCGCTGATAATCCGGGAGCGGTTCCCAGTGGGATTGCTGCTTAAAGGCCTGATAATCGTCGAAGCGGCGGAACCAGTGCAGCACCTGACTCACGGCATATTCCTGCATCTGCTGTCCCATACCGGTATCCTCCAGTCGGAACAGGGGAATAGTTTCCGGCAGCATTTCAGGGTGAGCCTTCAGCTTGCTCAGGATGGAGTCTACCCCCGCACCAAGGGCAAACACCGCCTTCAAACGGCGCCCCTGTAGCATTTCGACCGGGGGATGCCAGACCAGCGCGTAGTCGGCATGTTCATTATCGCCCCGCTTCCATTCGCGAACGCGTGCGCCAGGCAGTGCCGCCGTGAGCGCGTTGATCCAGTAAGCCGTATCAAAAGTGGGGTGATAGAAGATAATATCCATAGTCATTCCTGCCTTTTATTGCGCTGTTTTATTTTCATTTTCAACTGGATTGCCAGCATAACAAATTTATCAGCGAACCGCGTTGCTGATAAAAGAGGCGCTTTTCGCACATTTCGGAATCAGGTTGCCTGAAGTTTGTATAAACGCGCTAAATTATTGAAAAAGTGGGTTGACGGCAGTACGGCTTTTCCTTACATTAGCGCCCGTCCCGGCAACAACGGGATGACAATATGGTGAGGTGTCCGAGTGGCTGAAGGAGCACGCCTGGAAAGTGTGTATACGGCAACGTATCGGGGGTTCGAATCCCCCCCTCACCGCCATATTCAAGATGAGAGCTCGTACGAAAGTACGGGCTTTTTTCTTTTATATTCTCCGCAAGGGGATTCGAACTTTGCTTCCTCTGCGGTGAATGTGTCGGGTGGCGCTTCGCTTACCCGACCTACAGGGACTTTACTCCTCCACCATCCGTGCGTACTCTTCGGTGAGAAAATCCACCAGCGTCCTGACCGACGGCAGCAAACCTCGTCTGGAAGGATACACCGCATGGATCACCTCCCGTTTGGGTTCCCATGCATTTAGCACTCGAATAAGTTCACCTGACGCCAGCTGATCCTTCACCATCAAAATGGGCAGCTGCACCAGGCCTACCCCCGCCATCGCCGCTTCCCGCAGCGCCAGCATGTCAGTGGTCACCAGGCGCGGCGTGAAGTGAACTTCTGCTTTCGCGCCTTCCGGCCCGCTTAACTCCCACTTATGCAGATACTTACCCGCACCCATACTTAAACCCGGCCATGCGCTGAGTTCAGAAGGCGCCGTCGGGTTGCCCATCCGTTCCAGCAGTGCCGGCCCGGCAACCAGACAGTGTCCCCTGTCCGCCAGTACCCTTAATACCAGATCGCTGTCATCAAACGGGCGCGGACGAACGCGGATCGCCACGTCCACCCCCTCCGCCACGAGATCCACCCGGCGGTTGGTCGCTTCAAGCTGGAGGTTGATCCCCGGATAGCGCGCCATAAATCTCGCCAGCATCGGCCCCACGTGAACATGCAGCAGGGTCACGGGGCAGGTGATCCTGACCATACCGCGCGGTTCAGCCTGTAAAGCCGCCACCGCCTCCTCCGCCGCTTCGGCCTCAACCAGCATGGCTTTACAGTGCTGGTAGAACGTTTGCCCCACCTCCGTCACCGTAAACTGCCGCGTGGTTCGCTGTATCAGCCGAACGCCCAGGCGTTCTTCCAGCTGCGCGATCCGACGGCTTAGTTTTGACTTAGGCTGATCGAGCGCCCGACCTGCCGCAGCAAAGCCGCCATGCTCCACCACCTTCACAAACCATACGAAATCATTGAGATCCTGCATACGCCTCCATTGTTCCATTTAAGGAACAGTGAATGTCATTTTCGCTATCTACCGGGATATTAACCGTGAATATAAGCTAATTACATCAACAGAACATCAGGAGTTAATCATGAAAAACGTAACAGGCGTCTATACCGCCCCTCGTCCGCACTGGGTCGGTGACGGTTTCCCGGTTCGTTCAATGTTTTCTTACCAGACGCACGGCGAACCGCTGAGCCCGTTCCTGCTGCTGGACTATGCCGGTCCCTACACCTTTCCGGCGGACGGCGCGAAACGCGGGGTGGGCGAGCATCCTCATCGTGGTTTTGAAACGGTGACCATCGTCTACTCAGGTGAAGTGGAGCACCGTGATTCCACCGGCAGAGGCGGCGTAATCGGCCCGGGCGACGTGCAGTGGATGACGGCAGGCGCCGGCATTTTGCACGAAGAGTTCCACTCCAGCGCGTTCTCGCAGAAAGGCGGTGAACTGAAAATGATGCAGCTGTGGGTCAACCTGCCCGCCAGGGACAAAATGGCGACGCCAGGCTACCAGAGCATCACTAAAGCAGATATCCCGGTGATCTCCCTGCCGGATAACAGCGGAACATTGCGCGTGATTGCTGGCCGCTTTGACGATGTCACCGGCCCGGCGCATACCTTCTCACCGCTGAACGTGTGGGATCTCGCGCTGCACCAAGGCAGCCACCTGACGCTCAATCAGCCCGAAGGCTGGAGCACGGCGCTGGTTGTACTTGAGGGGAGCGTGACGGTGAACGGTACCACGCCCGCCGGTGAGGCGCAGCTGGTCGTGTTGAGTCAGAGCGGTGACAAACTGCATCTCGAAGCCAGCAGCGATGCCAAAGTGCTGCTGATGGCCGGTGAGCCGCTGAATGAACCGATTGTGGGCTACGGCCCGTTTGTGATGAACAGTAAAACCGAGATCGCCGAAGCTATACGCGATTTTAACTCCGGCCGCTTTGGCCAGATCTAAACCTGATAAAGGAGAGCATTATGTCTACACCTGCTAACTTCAACGGTGCGCGTCCCGTCATTGACGTTAATGATGCCGTTATGCTGCTTATCGATCACCAGAGCGGGCTGTTCCAGACCGTTGGCGATATGCCGATGCCTGAGCTGCGCGCCCGTGCGGCGGCGCTGGCAAAAATCGCCACGCTGGCGGAGATCCCGGTGATCACCACGGCGTCGGTTCCACAGGGGCCGAACGGCCCGCTTATTTCGGAGATCCACGCCAACGCGCCGCACGCCCAATACGTTGCACGCAAAGGTGAGATCAACGCCTGGGATAACCCGGAGTTTGTGGCGGCGGTAAAAGCCACCGGGCGCAAAACGTTGATTATCGCCGGTACGATCACCAGCGTCTGCATGGCATTTCCGTCTATCAGCGCGGTGGCGGACGGATATAAAGTGTTTGCGGTGATTGATGCCTCCGGCACGTACAGCAAAATGGCGCAAGAGATCACCCTGGCACGTGTGGTACAGGCAGGCGTTGTGCCGATGGACACGGCAGCCGTTGCCTCCGAAATTCAGCGGACATGGAATCGTGAAGATGCGGCGGCGTGGGCGGAAGTCTACACCCATATCTTCCCGGCCTATCAGCTGCTGATCGAAAGCTACGGCAAAGCGCAGGAGGTGGTGAAAAACAGCGAAGTGCTCGATTCGCAGCGTTAATCCTGCGCGGTGCGCCATAAGCTGATTAAGGCTTAACCGAACAGGCACGAATGCAGAAAATCTGCTTGACCGCTTTCGCGCAACTCCCTATAGTAGCGCCCCGTTGCCCCCCAAGCGGTCAGGCAGCAAAACAATATGGTGAGGTGTCCGAGTGGCTGAAGGAGCACGCCTGGAAAGTGTGTATACGGCAACGTATCGGGGGTTCGAATCCCCCCCTCACCGCCATATTCTAGATAAGAGCTCGTACGAAAGTACGGGCTTTTTTCTTTTATATTCTCCGAAAAGGGGGGATGAGAATCCCCGACCGGGGTTAGACAACTGGCGCAGCCAGTTGGACAGACTGAGAGTGAAGCGAACAGGCTGCCCGCAGGGCGAGCGAAGCGAGTCAATCCCCCCCGGGGCAGACTGAGCCGCCTCACCTATAAAAGAAAGCCCGTACAAAGTACGGGCCCGTCTTAACCATTCCTCAGCTATTCAGCTTTCCAGCCGGTTGCTTTCCCTCGGGAGCAGGACTCTGGCCGCTATTCAGACCCTCTTCATCCCTGCGATCCTCCAGCCAGTAATCGGCATTTTTTATCCCAAGCCGAACCGGGTCAAACTGGGGATCCAACCCCTGCGCGTTCTGGGTTTCATAGTCTTTCAGGCTGGCAAACGCTTTTTTATGCAACAGAACAATGGCGATAATGTTGAGCCATGCCATCAGCCCTACCCCAATATCGCCTAATCCCCATGCCAGATCCGCAGTGCGGACGGTGCCATAGACGGTGGAAGCCATCAGACATAATTTCAGCAGGAACGTCAGCCACGGGCGGTGAATTTTACGGTTGATGTAGGCGATATTGGTTTCAGCGATGTAGTAGTAGGCAATGATTGTGGTGAAGGCGAAGAAGAACAGCGCGATGGCAACAAAGTAATTACCAAAGCCAGGCATCATACTTTCCATCGCCGTCTGCACATAGCCAGGACCGGCCGCCACGCCAGCAATACCGGTATAGAGGGCAGCACCATCGACACCCTGGACGTTATACAGCCCGGTAATCAACAGCATAAAGCCGGTCGCGGAGCAGACAAACAGCGTGTCGATATAAACGGAGAACGCCTGAACCAGCCCCTGCTTCACCGGATGGCTTACGGCCGCCGCGGATGAAGCATGCGGCCCGGTACCCTGCGCCGCTTCGTTAGAATAGACGCCGCGCTTCACGCCCCACATGATAGCCTGGCCCAGAATAGCGCCAAAGCCAGCTTCAAGCCCGAAAGCGCTTTTCCAGATCAGCAGAATAACCGCGGGAAGCTGATCGATATTGATAGCGATAATCACGCAGGCGACAATAATATAGCCCAGCGCCATAAACGGAACCACCATACTGCTAAAACTGGCGATCCTTTTCACGCCACCAAAAATAATAAAACTTAACAACAGGGCAAGTAATGCCGCCGTGACGTTCGGACTCAGGCCAAAGGCAATATCCAGACTCGCACCAATAGAGTTTGCCTGCACGCCTGGCAGTAATAATCCGCAGGAGAAAATGGTTACGATAGCAAATAACCATGCGTACCACTTCACGCCTAACCCTTTTTCAATATAAAAGGCAGGGCCACCACGATATTCGCCGTTAATTTTTTCTTTATAAACCTGACCTAAGGTGGATTCGACAAAAGCAGAACTGGCCCCTAAAAAAGCCACAACCCACATCCAGAAAAGCGCACCCGGTCCACCAAAAGTAATGGCGGTTGCTACCCCCGCGATATTCCCCGTCCCCACGCGACCGGCCAGCGTCATCGTCAGCGCCTGAAACGATGATACGCCTGCCTCGGTAGGGCGTCCCTCAAACATCAGGGTAATCATATGTTTAATATGGCGTAATTGCAGAAAGCGACTGCGTAGTGAGAAATAGAGGCCGACACCCAGACATAAAAATATTAACGCCGGGCTCCAGATAACACCGTTAATTGCACTAACCAGTTCGTTCATATATGACCCTCAGCGTGATGTTCCAGAGGAAACGATCCCCCGGCGTGTTTCTTGTTAGAATTTTGTTTGAACAAGTACGAAACATAGATAATTACCCAGAAGACACCAACTTAATTTTTGCTGCTTAGTCATGTTCTGTGACAACATTCACGTTTGATTTTAACGAACAATTAGCGCGATCATTATATTCATAGATATTTTGTGGGTATTATAAATACATATCACACTTTTTCTTTTTGTATAAAAAACGCGCATAACTAATGGGCGGTAATATTATTAATACCGCAAAACGATTTCTAAATCCCGTTGAATGCTATAGGAAATAAATATGATTCAAACAAACGTCACTGTTTCAGTGGGAATAAACGAAGCTTCCCGGCATGACGCCGGGAAGAAATGGCTTAAAAAGAATGATCTTAATCGGAATAGACTTCCAGCGTACGTTGACACAGCGCTGAGCGGACGCAGTCTTCTTTGGTGAAGCGGACCACCCCAATCATCTCATCTTCCGCAAAACGTGACATGGCATCGCTGAGGCCAGACTTCACGCCCGACGGCAGGTCACACTGGGTAATATCGCCGTTGACGATCACCGTCACGTTCTCCCCGAGGCGCGTTAAAAACATCTTCATTTGCGCAGCGGTCACATTCTGAGCCTCGTCGAGAATAACGACCGCATTTTCAAATGTACGTCCGCGCATATAGGCGAACGGCGCGATTTCCACCTTGCCAATCTCTGGTCGCAGGCAGTACTGCATAAAGGAAGCGCCCAGCCGCTTCACCAGCACGTCATAGACGGGCCTGAAGTATGGGGCAAACTTCTCCGAAATATCGCCGGGCAGGAAGCCCAGATCTTCATCAGCTTGCAGTACCGGACGGGTAACGATGATCCTTTCCACGTCCTTATGAATCAGCGCCTCCGCCGCTTTGGCGGCACTGATCCAGGTTTTCCCGCATCCGGCTTCACCGGTTGCAAAGATGAGCTGCTTACTCTCGATAGCATTCAGGTAGTGCGCCTGAGCCTCATTGCGCGCCGCAATTGGCGATGCGTCGCGGCTGTCCCGCGCCATGCCAATGGATTCTACGCCGCTCAACTGCACAAGCGAGGTGACCGATTCTTCTTCACGCTGTTTATGGCTACGTGAATCCCGTCTCAGCACACGTTTTGCTTCACGACGAGCTTTGATCACTGCTTTTTGTCTTCCCATGGATAGCACCTTGAGTTGTTGGTATTCATCACACGCGCCAGCATCGGCACGATTATGCGCACGAACATCAGAGGGTTGGCTTCCTTGTAAGCCATTGCTTGCATTACCGGATGACGATACAGAACGGCTACGCGCACCGCTATGCACGTCGGTCGAAACAGGTTCTTGAGGAGAAGGAGAGAATTTAGTGGTGAGGAAATCGCTGCCGGAGTCTGAGCCTCCGCGCCGGGTACTGCGGTTGTTGTGTTTACCTTGTCCAGTACAGGACGCAACCATTCGCGATCTCCATAGTGAGTAACATCACTGCCGGGAACTACCGCTGTCTTAACTTAAGTACATCAGGGATTATCATAAATGCAACATTTATTTTACCTGAATGCAACTTTTCAGACTGCCCCTACATGGAAAATCAGTCTCATATAGAAATATTACAGAAATATAACAATAAGATAGTCCAGGAAAAAAATAATGTCCCCGCGAACTGTCGCAGGGACGATTATCAGGCTTCTATCAGACCCTGAGCGAGCCAGGCGTTCGCGTCGCGCGCTCCGGGCAGAGCAAAGAAATAGCCGCCGCCGATGGGCTTAATGTACTCCTCCAGCGCTTCGCCGTTCAGCCGCTTCTGAACGGTGAGAAATCCTTTTTCCAGGTCATGCTGATAGCAGACAAACAGCAGCCCCATATCAAGCTGACCGGAGTGGGTCACACCCAGCGAGTAGCTGTAACCCCTTCGCATCATCAGGCTGGATTGCGTCTCCCGGGTGCGAGGATTGGCGAGACGAATATGGCTGTCCAGGGCGATGACATCGCCGTTTGGATCGCGCGTGTAGTCGGGTTCATCGTGCTCATGCTTCATGCCGAGCGGCGCCCCGGTTTGCTTATCGCGACCGAAAATTGTCTGCTGCTCTTTCAGCGGCGTGCGGTCCCAGAACTCCACGTGGAACTGGATAATGCGCACCGCCTGGTAGCTGCCGCCCACGGCCCAGGCCGGTTCGCCCTGATCCGCCGTCACCCAGACCACGTTTTTCATCAGCGCGGCATTGCTGCTGTCCGGGTTGGCGGTGCCGTCTTTGAAGCCCAGCAGGTTCACCGGCGTCTCTTTCCCTTTACTGCGCGCGGCGTGGTCAGAGATAAATCCTTCCCGCTTCCAGCGCACGCTGAGCAGATCCGGCGTGTGCTTGATGATATCGCGCAGGGCGTGGATCACCGTATCCTGGGTATTGGCGCAAATCTGCAACAGCACATCGCCGTGGCACAGCGCCGCGTCGAGAGAGTCATTGGGAAAACGGGTCATTTTTTGCAGCGCTTTCGGCTTCTGCTTTGCCAGGCCGTAGCGGTCATCAAACAGCGATTCCCCCACCGACACGGTGATGGTCAGGTTATCGGGAGCAATAAACGCCCCAAGGATCCCGGAATCCATCGGTGGCAGGCGCGGATTTGGTGTTTCCGGCGCCGGACCGCCCGCGGTGAGGAAGGCAATACGCGTGGTCAGCAGCCTGAACAGACGCTCCAGGTCGGCTTTATCGCTCGCCAGCGAATCGAAAGCCACCAGCATCATCGAGGCCTGCTGCGGCGTCAAAATCCCTGCCTGGTGCTCGCCATAAAACGGCTGCGTCTCCCTGCGCGCATCCGGCGACAGCGTGCCGGGCGCGCTTTGCGGTTTTGCCGCGTGCGCCACCGGGCAGCCACCTGCCAGGGCAAACGCGCCGCCCAGCGCCCCTACCCCTTTTAACAACCGACGCCGTGAAGGCTCAGCGACGTCGTACTCGTCATGCTTGTTCATCGTGCTTAATCCAGACCCAGAACGCCGCGCAGCAGGGAGAGATCTTCCGCCAGCGTTGTAATCGGGCCTTTCAGCGCGTTACGGTCGGCGTCGGTCAGCTTGTCGTAGGTTTCGAACCCGTCTTTGGTGCGGTACTTCGCCAGGATGGTATCGACCTTTTTGAAATTGGCATCCACTTTCGCCAGCAGCTCGCCGTTCTCTTTTTGCAGCTGAGGACGCAGCAGATCGACAATTTTCTGCGCGCCGTCAACGTTCGCCTGGAAATCCCACAGGTCGGTGTGGCTGTAGCGATCTTCCTCACCGCTGATTTTGCTTGCGGCCACTTCTTCAATCAGGCCCGCCGCGCCGCCCACCACTTTCGACGGCGGGAAGGCCAGCTCGCTGATGCGCTTTTGCAGCTCCAGCACGTCGGTGTTCAGCTGAGCGGCATATTTCTCCATTCCTTTGGTGGAGTTATCGCCAAACAGCGCTTTTTCCAGACGGTGGAAGCCGGTGAATTTCGGATCGGCGGCCTTCTGCTCGTAGTCGTCTTCGCGGGCATCAATGCTGCCGTCGAGATCGGAGAACAGCTCGGCAATCGGCTCGATGCGCTCGTAGTACTGACGGGTAGGTGCATACAGCGATTTCGCTTTTTCGATATCGCCCGCTTTCACCGCGTCGGTAAAGGCTTGGGTGCCCGCCACCAGGTCCGCCGTCTCTTTAGTGACGTAGGCTTTATAGGCGGTAATGGCGTCGCCAAGGCTTAACAGCGCCGTGCCTTTGGCCGCGTCTGCCGTCGCTGCGCCTTTGACGATCAGCTTACCTTTCGGGTTCGTCAGCAGGCCGCAGGTCATATCATATTCGCCCGGCTGTAGATTAGCGGTCATCTTCTGGCTGAAGCCCGGCGCGATATTTTCGCGCTCTTCCACCACCATCACGCCTTTCAGGATCTCCCACTCCAGCGCCTTCTGGCTGTGGTTCTGAATAATAAACTGGGTTTTACCGCTGTTAACCGTAATGGTCATCGGCTCGCACTGTTTATCGTTGACGGTGACTTTTACCTGCGGGATATCTGCTGCCTGAGCGGCGAAGGCAGACACGAACAGCGCGGCAATGCCTGCGCCTGACGCACTACGACGGAACTGACTGGTCATGACTCTTCCCTTAAAAAGTATGTTGTAACTAATACAGCACTTACGGCGCAACGCGCGACGCCTGCGAGCCGGTACGCGGCGGCATAGCGAACAGGATCAGCGCCGGAACCAGATAGATAAAATAAACTGCCACTTCGCTGACGGTCGGCGTTTCCTGGTAGCCGAAGATCCCTTCAAGCAGGGTGCCGGTCAGCGAATGGGTGGACAGAACGTTACTGAGATCGAACGCCACGTCCTGGAAATGGTTCCACAGGCCCGCCTCGTGGAAGGCGCGGATCGCCCCTGCCGCCAGGCCCGCGGCCACCAGCAGAATAAACAGGCTGGTCCACTTGAAGAACGCGCCCAGGTTAAGCCGAATGCCGCCCCAGTAGAGCAGGAAGCCAAGCACAACCGCCGTGACCAGCCCGAGCATCGCGCCCAACGGCGGCCAGATGCCCACATCCTGCTGAAACGCCGCGAGCAGGAAGAAAACGGACTCCAGACCCTCACGCGCCACGGCGAAAAAGACCATCAGGATCAGCGCCCAGCCGTGGTGGTTGCCTTTTTGCAGGGCGTTATCCACCGCCTGCTCCAGCTGCACCTTCACGTTACGGGAGACTTTGCGCATCCAGAACACCATCCAGGTGAGGATCACCACGGCTATTACGGCGACAATGCCTTCAAAAAGCTCTTGTTCTTTCTGAGGAAATTCACCGGTGGTTTCGTTGATAAGAATACCCAGCCCCAGGCACAGCGCCGCGGCAAGGAAAACGCCAACCCACATCACGCCGATCCAGCGACCGCGCTGGGTGCGCTTAAGATAACTGGCGATAAGGCTCACGATCAGGGCCGCTTCAAGGCCTTCACGTAACATAATGAGAAAAGGAACAAACATGCCGACACCTTAAATGTTTATCGCGGTCAACTGATGCAAAGAAACGTAAATTCTAGTGATAGTGATTATCATTACAGCACAAAGAAAAACAAGCGAAATATGTGGAGTTTTGATGACCAGATGTAAACGCATTGCGGAGTAATAATTGCCTGAGTAACCGTTACGTTTATAAGGTATAACGAAAATGCCCATTTACGGTTAACCGGGGCTGTGGCTAAATGTCCGCCTCGAAAACCAACTGAAAATAACCCATGTTTAAAATTGTTCATTTCCTGCTGGCGCTGGTGATTATTCTTGCGCTTGCCTGGCTGGTGAGTTTCGACCGCCGAAAAATTCGTATTCGTTTCGTCTTGCAGCTGATTGTGATTGAAATCGTGCTGGCATTCTTTTTTTTGCATGCGCAAAGCGGCCTGTTCATTATTAAATATGTCTCAGGTTTCTTTGAGTCTCTGCTTAAATTCGCTGCCGAAGGGACGAATTTTGTCTTTGGCGGGATGGGTGAGAAAGGGCTGGCGTTCATTTTCCTGGGTGTACTCTGCCCCATTATTTTTATCTCGGCACTGATTGGTATTCTTCAGCACTGGCGCATTCTGCCGATTTTTATTCGGGTTATCGGAACGCTCCTGTCAAAGCTCAACGGCATGGGCAAGCTGGAATCCTTCAACGCGGTGAGCTCGCTGATCCTCGGTCAGTCTGAAAACTTCATTGCTTATAAGGGCGTGCTGGGCGATCTCTCCTCGCGTCGCCTGTTTACGATGGCCGCAACGGCGATGTCGACGGTTTCGCTGTCGATTGTTGGCGCCTACATGACCATGCTCGACGCCAAATTTGTCGTCGCGGCGCTGATCCTGAACATGTTCAGCACCTTTATTGTTCTTTCGGTCATTAACCCGGCCCGCCCGGAAGCCGAACCCGATATCAAACTGGAAAAGCTGCATGAATCCCAGAGCTTCTTTGAAATGCTGGGCGAATATATTCTGGCGGGCTTTAAGGTGGCGATGATTATTCTGGCGATGCTGATTGGCTTTATCGCCCTTATTAGCGCCGTTAACGCCCTTTTCTCCAGCGTATTTGGCATGAGCTTCCAGCAGATCCTGGGTTACGTATTTTATCCGCTGGCGTGGCTTATCGGTATTCCACTGAGCGATGCCTTAAACGCGGGGAGTATTATGGCAACGAAACTGGTGGCGAATGAATTTGTGGCGATGATTGAGCTGCAAAAAATAGCCCATCAAATGTCCCCGCGCGGTCTGGGTATTTTGTCCGTGTTCCTGGTGTCGTTCGCTAACTTCGCCTCGATTGGCATTGTAGCGGGGGCAATAAAAGGCCTGAACGAGCAGCAGGGCAACGTGGTGTCGCGGTTTGGTCTGCGCCTGGTATACGGTGCGACGCTGGTGAGCCTGCTGTCGGCGAGCTTTGCGGGGTTAGTGCTCTGATGCAATGCCGGGTGGCGCTTCGCTTACCCGGCCTACAAAACAACAACGGCGGGAATTCCCGCCGTTTTCATTAAAACTGTACGCACACCGGCTGGTCGACCCGCATCACCGATTCCTGCGCGAAACGAGACTTATAGATCCCGCGCAACGCTTCGATGTTCTTCTCGCTCTGCGCGTCTTTACCGTGGATGAGCATTAACGCTTTGCTGGGTTCACGCGCCACTTTTCCGTCGTTCCCCAGCCACTGCCCGCGGGCATCAACCACCGTTAAGCCATCGCGAAAACGCGGCGTCACGTCCTGGTCAACAAACTGCTGCCACTCACTGCCGGTAATCTGTGCCCCTGCCGGGCGATTCAAGCCAAAATAGAGCGTGGTCTGCTGCATCTGGTTATCCGCTTTGCAGGTCTCCAACGCCGCATGCTGCGTGGGAGCGTTACACCCCGCCAGCAGCAGTAATGCTGCCATCATCAACCCTGTTTTAATCATCATTCTCATCTCGAACGGGTGAACGGTCTGTCCCCTCTCCCCTTTGGGGAGAGGGTTAGGGTGAGGGGAAAATTACTCAGCCTGAAGCTTCGTTGGCGGTGCAGAGTGATAGTGCGCATCCGCTTCCGCAAAGCGTTTCTGCATAGAGGCAGACGGCGCTTTACCCAGCAGGCTGAACACCACGATACCGAGGCTGCCGAAGATGAAGCCCGGGATGATTTCGTACAGGCCCAGCCACGCGAACTGTTTCCAGACGATGACGGTCACCGCACCGATGATCATCCCCGCCAGCGCGCCGTTGCGGGTCATGCGTGACCACAGCACGGAGAACAGCACTACCGGACCAAACGCGGCGCCAAAGCCCGCCCACGCGTAGCTTACCAGCCCCAGCACGCGGTTTTCCGGGTTGGCCGCCAGCGCAATGGCAATCAGCGCCACCAGCAGCACCATAAAGCGCCCTACCCACACCAGCTCTTTCTGGCTCGCGCCCTTACGCAGGAATGCTTTGTACAGGTCTTCCGTAATGGCGCTGGAGCACACCAGCAGCTGGCAGCTCAGGGTAGACATCACCGCCGCCAGGATCGCGGAGAGCAGGATACCGGCAATCCACGGGTTGAACAGGATCTGCGCCAGCTCGATGAACACGCGCTCGGCGTTCTGGTTCACCGCGCCAGCCTGCGCCGGGTTGTTGTTAAAGTACGCAATGCCGAAGAAGCCAACCGCGCAGGCGCCCGCCAGACACAGGATCATCCACGTCATGCTGATGCGACGCGCGTGAACGATGGTATGGTGAGAATCCGCCGCCATAAAGCGGGCCAGAATGTGCGGCTGACCGAAGTAGCCCAGGCCCCAGCCCATCAGGGAGACGATGGCCACGAAGTTCAGCCCTTTCAGCATATCGACGTTTTCAATGCTCTTCTGCTTGATCACTTCCAGCGATTCGCCAAAGCCGCCGACGGTGAAAATGACAATCACCGGGGTCAGGATCAGGGCGAAAATCATCAGGCTCGCCTGCACGGTGTCGGTCCAGCTTACCGCCAGGAACCCGCCCACGAAGGTATAAAGGATGGTCGCCGCCGCACCGGCCCACAGCGCCGTTTCGTAGCTCATGCCGAAAGTGCTTTCGAACAGGCGTGCGCCCGCTACGATGCCGGAGGCACAGTAGATGGTGAAGAACAACAGGATCACCACCGCAGAGATAATACGCAGAACGCGGCTGTTATCCTCAAAGCGCCCGGTGAAGTAGTCCGGCAGCGTCAGGGCGTTGTTGTTGGCTTCGGTATGCACGCGCAGACGGCCTGCCACCAGCTTCCAGTTGATCCACGCGCCGACGGTCAGGCCGATGGCGATCCAGCTTTCGGAGATACCGGAGATGAAAATCGCGCCCGGCAGCCCCATCAGCAGCCAGCCGCTCATGTCGGATGCGCCCGCAGAGAGCGCGGTAACCATTGGGCCTAAGCTGCGCCCGCCAAGGATGTAGTCGTCAAAGTTTTTAGTAGAACGCCATGCCAAAAACCCTATCAGGATCATGCCAAAAATATAAACGAGAAATGTCACCAGCATCGGTGTGCTAATAGCCATTCAAATTCTCCAAAATGTCGAGCGACAACCGTCCGGGTTGCCTTGTTATGTCATCACCGGAACGTAGTGATGTGTGTATGTGTTTCCGTTGGGCGCGCTATCCTGCCGTATACGCTTCCCACTGACAAACGATTTAACACTGCATTTACATGAATTTCATCCCTGGTTTTATACGTCTTTCCTATAGGTTGCACTCGCTCACGCTTTTACGGGTTGCACCTTTAAAAAGTGTTAAGCACCGCATAAAAACTGGCTTCGTAAACCGCTGCGCGTTCTTTTTCTGAGCTAACTAATCGTTAACAATCCATTCATTTTCCAGCTTGCAGCCCAAGTCACATTTAACACGGTTGCACAAAGTTGCAACATGGTGGATATTTCACGCTATCAACAGAACGCTATTACAGAACAACAGGAGTTTTGGCATGGGGATGACCACCATGGGGGTTAAGCTGGATGACGCTACCCGCGAACGGATTAAAACCGCTGCGACCCGCATCGACCGCACACCGCACTGGTTAATCAAGCAGGCGATTTTTAACTATCTGGAAAGACTGGAGAGTGAAGAAGATCTGCCGGAGCTGCCTGCCCTGCTAGCGGGCGCAGCGAACGAAAGCGAAGAGGCCGTAACGGCCGTTGAAGAGAACCACCAGCCCTTCCTCGACTTCGCCGAGCAGATCCTGCCGCAGTCCGTCAGCCGTGCCGCCATTACCGGCGCCTACCGCCGTGCCGAAACCGACGCCGTGCCGATGCTGCTGGAGCAGGCACGCCTGCCGGAAGCCGTGGCCGCTCAGGCGCACAGCCTGGCGTATCAGCTCGCCGACAGGCTGCGTAACCAGAAAACCGCCAGCGGACGCGCCGGCATGGTTCAGGGCCTGTTGCAGGAGTTCTCTCTCTCTTCTCAGGAAGGCGTGGCGCTGATGTGTCTGGCAGAAGCGCTGCTGCGTATTCCGGATAAAGCCACCCGCGACGCGCTGATCCGCGACAAAATCAGCAACGGCAACTGGCAGTCCCACATTGGCCGCAGCCCCTCGCTGTTCGTTAACGCCGCCACCTGGGGCCTGCTGTTTACCGGCAAGCTGGTTTCTACCCATAATGAAGCCAACCTGTCACGCTCGCTAAACCGCATTATCGGCAAGCGCGGCGAGCCGCTGATCCGCAAGGGCGTGGACATGGCGATGCGCCTGATGGGCGAGCAGTTCGTCACCGGGGAGACCATTGCTGAAGCGCTGGCAAACGCCCGCAAGCTGGAAGACAAAGGTTTCCGCTACTCCTACGACATGCTGGGTGAAGCGGCGCTGACCGCCGCCGACGCGCAGGCCTACATGGTCTCTTACCAGCAGGCGATCCACGCCATCGGTAAAGCGTCTAACGGCCGCGGTATTTATGAAGGTCCGGGCATCTCCATTAAACTTTCTGCCCTGCACCCGCGCTACAGCCGTGCGCAGTATGACCGGGTGATGGAAGAACTCTATCCGCGCCTGAAATCCCTGACCCTGCTGGCGCGTCAGTACGACATCGGCATCAACATCGACGCCGAAGAGGCTGACCGTCTGGAGATCTCCCTCGATCTGCTGGAAAAACTGTGCTTCGAGCCGGAGCTGGCGGGCTGGAACGGGATTGGTTTCGTTATCCAGGCCTACCAGAAACGCTGTCCGTTCGTCATTGATTACCTGATTGACCTGGCCAGCCGCAGCCGTCGCCGCCTGATGATCCGCCTGGTGAAAGGCGCCTACTGGGACAGCGAAATCAAACGCGCCCAGATGGAAGGGCTGGAAGGTTATCCGGTCTATACCCGCAAGGTGTACACCGACGTCTCTTACCTCGCCTGTGCGAAAAAACTGCTCGGCGTGCCGAACCTGATTTATCCGCAGTTCGCCACCCACAACGCCCACACCCTGGCGGCTATTTACAGCCTGGCGGGACAGAACTACTATCCGGGCCAGTACGAGTTCCAGTGCCTGCACGGTATGGGTGAGCCGCTGTATGAACAGGTGACCGGGAAAGTGGCCGACGGCAAGCTGAACCGTCCGTGCCGTATCTATGCCCCGGTGGGCACCCACGAAACCCTGCTGGCGTACCTGGTGCGTCGTCTGCTGGAGAACGGGGCGAACACCTCCTTCGTTAACCGGATTGCCGACACCACGCTGCCGCTCGACGAACTGGTGGCCGATCCGGTACAGGCCGTAGAGAAGCTGGCGGCGCAGGAAGGCCAGATTGGTCTGCCGCATCCGAAAATTGCCCTGCCGCGCGAGCTGTACGGCGCGGGCCGCGTCAACTCGGCGGGCCTGGATCTGGCGAACGAACACCGCCTGGCCTCGCTCTCTTCTGCCCTGCTCAACAGCGCATTGCAGAAATGGCAGGCCAAACCGATCCTTGAGCAGTCCGTTGAGGACGGTGAAATGCAACCGGTGATCAACCCGGCAGAGCCGAAGGATATCGTCGGCTACGCGCGTGAAGCCACGGAAGCGGAAGTGGATCAGGCGCTGGAGAGCGCGGTGAATAACGCGCCAATCTGGTTTGCCACCCCGCCGCAGGAGCGTGCCGCCATTCTGGAACGTGCCGCGGTGCTGATGGAAGATCAGATGCAGCAGCTCATCGGCATTCTGGTGCGTGAGGCGGGGAAAACCTTCAGCAACGCCATCGCCGAGGTGCGTGAGGCGGTCGACTTCCTGCACTACTATGCCGGTCAGGTGCGCGATGATTTCGATAACGAAACGCACCGCCCGCTCGGTCCGGTGGTCTGTATCAGCCCGTGGAACTTCCCGCTGGCGATCTTCACTGGCCAGATTGCCGCGGCCCTTGCCGCAGGCAACAGCGTGCTGGCGAAACCGGCGGAGCAAACCCCGCTGATTGCCGCTCAGGGCATTAACATTCTGCTGGAAGCGGGCGTACCGGCGGGCGTGGTGCAACTGCTGCCAGGGCGCGGTGAAACGGTGGGTGCCAAACTGACCTCCGATAACCGCGTGCGCGGCGTGATGTTTACCGGTTCGACCGAAGTGGCCTCCCTGCTGCAACGCAACATTGCTACCCGTCTGGATGCACAGGGCCGTCCGACCCCGCTGATCGCCGAAACTGGTGGCATAAACGCCATGATCGTGGACTCCTCGGCGCTGACCGAACAGGTGGTTGTTGACGTGCTGGCCTCCGCCTTCGACAGCGCAGGCCAGCGCTGTTCCGCCCTGCGCGTGCTGTGCTTACAGGATGACGTGGCTGACCACACCCTGAAGATGCTGCGCGGCGCAATGGCGGAATGCCGTATGGGCAACCCGGGCCGTCTCACCACCGACATCGGGCCGGTGATCGACGCGGAAGCCAAAGCCAACATTGAAAACCACATTCAGACCATGCGTGCCAAAGGCCGTCCGGTGTTCCAGGCGGTGCGCGAGAACGGTGAAGATGCCCGCGAGTGGCAGACCGGCACCTTCGTGCCGCCAACGCTGATTGAGCTGGCAAGCTTCGACGAGCTGAAAAAAGAGGTCTTCGGCCCGGTGCTGCACGTGGTGCGCTACAGCCGTAACAACCTCAACGCGCTTATCGATCAGATTAATGCTTCGGGTTATGGCCTGACGCTCGGCGTGCATACCCGTATCGACGAAACCATTGCCCAGGTAACCGGCAATGCCAAAGTGGGCAACCTGTACGTCAACCGTAACATGGTTGGCGCAGTCGTGGGCGTACAGCCGTTCGGCGGCGAAGGTCTTTCCGGAACGGGTCCGAAAGCGGGCGGTCCGCTCTATCTGTACCGTCTGCTGGCGAACCGTCCGGAAAATGCGCTGGGCGTGACGCTGGCGCGTCAGGACGCTGAATATCCGGTGGACGCGCAGGTGAAAGCCGTGCTGACCCAGCCGCTGGACGCGCTGATTAAGTGGGCTGATAACCGTCCTGAACTGCATGCAATTGCGCAGCAGTACGGCGAGCTGGCGCAGGCCGGTACGCAGCGTCTGCTGCCGGGTCCTACCGGCGAGCGCAACACCTGGACGCTGATGCCGCGCGAGCGCGTGCTGTGCGTGGCGGATAACGAGCAGGACGCGCTGGTGCAGCTGGCTGCCGCGACGGCAACGGGCTGTGAGGTGCTGTGGCCGGAAGATGACCTGCATCGCGACCTCGCCAAACAGCTGCCAAAAGCGGTCTCGGCGCGCATTCGCTTTGCCAAGGCTGACGCCCTGCTGACCCAGCCGTTTGACGCGGTGATCTACCACGGTGATTCCGACCAGCTGCGCGAATTGTGCGAGCAGGTCGCGGCCCGCAGCGGTGCGATTGTTTCGGTGCAGGGCTTCGCCCGCGGGGAAACCAACCTGCTGCTGGAGCGCCTGTACGTTGAACGTTCTCTCAGCGTCAACACGGCGGCGGCGGGCGGTAACGCCAGCCTGATGACAATCGGATAATCGTGTAAACTCCCCGGTGGCGCTACGCTTACCGGGGCTGCACAATAACCGCAGGCCGGATAAGCACAGCGCATCCGGCTTTTTTACATGGAGGGGATGATGAAAAGAGTATTTCTCGCAGGGGCAGCACTGTTGCTCAGCACCAGCGCGCTGGCCAACGAGTGCGACAACGCCACTACGCAGCTTGAACTGAACACCTGTAGCGCGCAGCAGTATCAGGCCGCCGATAAAAAGCTTAACGAGACGTATCAGGCCGCCATCAAGAGGGCGGCAGCACCCCAGCGCGACCTGCTGAAAAAGGCGCAGCAGGCGTGGATTAGCCTGCGCGACGCGGACTGCGCGTTTATCGGTTCGGGCACGGAAGGCGGGAGCGTTCAGCCAATGATTGTAAACCAGTGCCTGGCGGAGAAAACCGTGGAGCGTGAAGCGTTTCTGGCCTCACTCATGCAGTGTGAAGAGGGCGACCTAAGCTGCCCTCTCCCGCCGGGCAATTAACGCGCCCGGATCCCTTCGATAATCATCCGCTGCACGTTTTCGAGGGTGCTCTGGAAAAATGCCTCGTCCTGAAGCGTTTTACCGGTCACCGCCTCAACCTGGGCCGCGAAGTCAGCGTAGTGCTGGGTAGCGGCCCAGATCATAAAGATCAGATGCTGAGGGTCGACCGGCGCCAGCTTTCCGCTGGCGACCCATCCGGCAATAATGGCCGACTTTTCGTCCACCAGCTGCTTTAAATCGCCGGTCAGTTCCGCCTGCAACAGCGGCGCGCCCTGTAACATCTCCAGACAGAACAGCCTGGATGCCTGCGGATAATCACGCGACACCTCCAGCTTCAGGCGTATGTACTCCTCGATCGCCACCAGCGGGGCCAGCTCTTCGCGAAATGCCTTGAGCGGCGCGAGCCAGATATCGAGGATCTGCTGCATCACCGCCACATACAGCGCCTCTTTCGACGGGTAGTAGTAGAGCAGATTGGTCTTGGAGACCCCGGCCTGCTCGGCCACCTGCTCAAGACGCGTCCCGTGAATACCAAACTGCGAAAAGGTCTCCAGCGCGGCGCTGAGGATCGCCTGTTTCTTGGCGCTCACCGCCTGCGAACGTTTTCCGGGTGTTTTCACTGCGCCTTGTGTCATTTCCGCTCTCCATTTTCTTTCCTGCGCTCAGCATAGCAAAACCCCCGCCTCGCCACGACCTTCTGCACTCCCATCGCGCATGAGCGCCTGTTTTCTGTGCAATGTTTTTGACCAGTCAGTCCACATTTTTAGCACCCAGTTAATCACCTAATAGTTAACACATTAATAACAAAGCAGATTTTAAAACTGGCACTCCCTTTGCAAAAACGCCGTTACACCTGCGACGTAATGAAGAGAGGTTAGTGATGAAAATTGGCGTATTTGTACCGATCGGCAACAACGGCTGGCTTATCTCGACCACTGCCCCGCAGTACATGCCGACCTTTGAGCTGAACAAAGCTATCGTGCAGAAGGCGGAACACTACCATTTCGATTTTGCGCTCTCGATGATTAAGCTGCGCGGTTTCGGCGGCAAGACCGAATTCTGGGACCATAACCTGGAGTCCTTTACCCTGATGGCGGGCCTGGCGGCGGTAACCTCCCGCATCCAGATTTACGCCACCGCCGCCACCCTCACCCTGCCCCCGGCGATCGTGGCGCGGATGGCCTCCACCATTGACTCCATTTCCGGCGGACGCTTTGGCGTTAACCTGGTCACCGGCTGGCAAAAGCCGGAGTACGAGCAGATGGGGCTCTGGCCGGGGGATGATTACTTCTCCCGCCGCTACGACTACCTGACCGAATACGTACAGGTGCTGCGCGATCTGTGGGGCACCGGCAAAAGCGACTTCAAAGGCGACTTCTTCACCATGAACGACTGCCGCGTCAGCCCGCAGCCGTCGGTGCCGATGAAGGTGATCTGCGCCGGGCAGAGCGACGCGGGGATGGAATTCTCCGCGAAATATGCTGACTTCAACTTCTGCTTCGGCAAAGGCGTTAACACCCCTGCCGCCTTCGCCCCGACCGCCGCGCGCATGAAAGAGGCCGCCGACAAAACCGGGCGCGACGTGGGCTCGTACGTGCTGTTCATGGTCATTGCCGACGAAACCGACGACGCCGCACGCGCCAAATGGGAGCTGTACAAGGACGGCGCTGACGACGACGCCCTGAGCTGGCTTACCGAGCAGAGTCAGAAAGACACCCGCTCCGGCGCGGACACCAACGTGCGCCAGATGGCCGACCCGACCTCCGCCGTCAATATCAACATGGGCACCCTGGTGGGCTCGTATGCCAGCGTCGCCAGAATGCTCGATGAAGTGGCTGCCGTGCCCGGCGCGGAAGGCGTGCTGCTGACCTTCGATGATTTTCTTAGCGGCGTGGAAACCTTCGGCGAGCGCATTCAGCCGCTTATGCAGTGCCGCGCCCACATCCCTGCCGTCACGAAGGAGGTGGCGTAATGACGACGTTAAACGCTCGCCCGGAAGTTATCACCTTTGCGCCGCAGCAGAGCGCGCTGATCGTGGTGGACATGCAAAACGCCTACGCCAGTAAAGGCGGTTATCTCGATCTGGCGGGGTTTGACGTCTCCGCCACGCGGCCAGTGATCGAGAACATCAAAACCGCCGTGCACGCCGCGCGCGCTGCGGGCATGCTCATCGTCTGGTTCCAGAACGGCTGGGACGACCAGTACGTCGAAGCCGGCGGCCCCGGCTCACCCAACTTTCACAAATCCAACGCCCTGAAAACCATGCGCAAACGGCCTGAACTCCAGGGCACGCTGCTGGCGAAAGGCGGCTGGGATTATCAGCTGGTGGATGAGCTGGTACCGGAAGCTGGCGATATCGTGCTGCCGAAACCGCGCTACAGCGGCTTTTTCAATACCCCGCTCGACAGCCTGCTGCGCAGCCGGGGCATTCGTCATCTGGTCTTTACGGGCATTGCCACCAACGTGTGCGTGGAGTCGACCCTGCGCGACGGCTTTTTCCTCGAGTATTTTGGCGTGGTGCTGGAAGACGCCACCCATCAGGCCGGACCGGATTTCGCCCAGAAAGCCGCCCTGTTCAATATTGAAACCTTTTTTGGCTGGGTCAGTAACGTCAATAATTTCTGCGACGCGCTGGATCCCCCGCTCGCCCGTATCGCCTGAGGAGAACCGCTATGCCGAAATCCGTGATTATTCCGCCGGGCACCAGCACTCCGATTGCCCCGTTCGTTCCCGGCACCCTCGCCGACGGCGTGGTGTATGTCTCAGGCACGCTGCCCTTTGATAAAGACAACAACGTGGTGTTTATCAACGACCCAAAGGCGCAAACCCGCCACGTGCTGGAGACGATCAAAACCGTGATCGAAACGGCGGGTGGCACCATGGAGGACGTGACCTTCAACAGCATCTTTATCACCGACTGGAAAAACTACGCCGCGATTAATGAAATCTACGCGGAGTTTTTCCCCGGCGATAAACCGGCGCGGTTTTGCATTCAGTGCGGGCTGGTGAAGCCGGACGCGCTGGTTGAAATCGCCACCGTGGCGCACATTGCACAGTGAGGCGGCCATGAAACTGTCCATTTCACCGCCCCCCTTCGAGGGCGCGCCCGTGGTGGTGCTGATTGCCGGGCTCGGCGGCAGCGGGAGCTACTGGCTGCCCCAGCTCGCCGTGCTGGGGCAAGAGTATCAGGTGGTGTGCTATGACCAGCGGGGCACGGGAAATAACCCGGATACCCTGCCGGAAGACTACACCCTGGCGCAGATGGCCGACGAGCTTGCGCTGGCGTTAGCCGGGGCCGGGTTCGCCCGTTACTGCGTGGTGGGCCACGCGCTGGGGGCATTGGTGGGCCTGCGGCTGGCCATCGATAAGCCCGACGCCCTTACCGCGCTGGTCTGCGTCAACGGCTGGCTGACCCTCAATGCCCATACCCGCCGCTGTTTTGAGGTTCGCGAACGCCTGCTGCATGCGGGTGGCGCACAGGCGTGGGTCGAGGCGCAGCCGCTTTTCCTCTACCCGGCAGACTGGATGGCCGCCCGCGCCCCGCGCCTGGAGGCCGAAGAAGCGCTGGCGCTGGCCCATTTTCAGGGCAAAGCCAACCTGCTGCGCCGGCTGCATGCGCTGAAACAGGCCGATTTTAGCCGCCACGCTGAACGCGTTCGCTGCCCCGTGCAGATTATCTGTTCCACCGACGATCTGCTGGTGCCGTCCGTCTGCTCTGCTGAACTGCACGCCGCCCTTCCGCATGCCCGTAAAACGGTTATGCGCCAGGGCGGGCATGCCTGCAACGTGACCGAGCCGGACACCTTTAACACCCTGCTGCTGAACGGGCTTGCCAGCCTGCTGCACAGCCCTGAACCCGCTTTGTAAGGAGTTTTAATGAGCGAAGCCATTACGCCCGCCGCGCTGGAAACGCTGTTTACCGGCGCGCGCACCCATAACGGCTGGCTGGATATACCGGTCAGCGACGAGACGCTGCGCGAGATATATGACCTGATGAAATGGGGCCCAACGTCTGCCAATTGCTCACCGGCGCGCATTGTCTTTGTGCGAAGCGCTGAGGGGAAAGCGAAGCTGCGCCCGGCGCTCTCCAGCGGCAACCTGGAAAAAACGCTCACTGCCCCGGTCACGGCGATTGTCGCCTGGGATAGCGAATTCTATGAGCGCCTGCCCGAACTGTTTCCGCACGCCGATGCAAAGCGTTGGTTTACCTCCAGCCCCGCACACGCCGAAGAAACGGCCTTTCGCAACAGCGCAATGCAGGCCGCCTACCTGATTTTCGCCTGCCGCGCGCTGGGGCTGGACACCGGGCCGATGTCCGGCTTTGACCGGCAAAAGGTCGACGATGCTTTTTTCACCGGCACGCTGCTGAAAAGCAACCTGCTGATCAACATCGGCTATGGCGATATGAGCAAAGTCTATGGACGCTTACCGCGTCTGACCTTCGAAGATGCCTGCGGGCTGGCGTAAGGAGCCATCATGACGACACCCGACCAACAAACGTTCCGCGACGCCATGGCCTGCGTCGGTGCGGCGGTCAATATCATCACTACCAACGGCCCGGCGGGAATGGCGGGCTTTACCGCCAGCGCGGTATGCAGCGTGACCGATTCGCCGCCGACGCTGCTGGTTTGCCTCAACCGCGGCGCGTCCGTCTGGCCGACGTTTAGCGAAAACCGCACCCTGTGCGTAAACACGCTCAGCGCCGGACAGGAGCCGTTATCCACTCTTTTTGGCGGCAAAACCCCGATGGAGGAACGCTTTGCCGCCGCGCAATGGCAGACGGGTGAGACGGGCTGTCCGCGTCTGGAGGCGGCGCTGGCCTCGTTCGACTGCCGCATCAGCCAGGTGGTCAGCGTCGGCACCCACGACATTCTGTTCTGCGACATTGTGTCCATTGTTCGCCACCCTGCGCCGCAAGGGCTGGTGTGGTTCGACCGCGGCTACCACGCGCTTATGCGACCCGCCTGTTAACCCGTACGAGGAGACAGATCATGTTCGGACTTCCCCACTGGCAGTTGAAATCGACCTCCACAGACGCAGGCGTGGTCGCGCCGGATGAAAGGCTCCCGCTCGGGCAGACGATGGTGATGGGCGTACAGCATGCGGTCGCGATGTTTGGCGCGACGGTGCTGATGCCCATGCTGATGGGGCTGGATCCTAACCTCGCCATTTTGATGTCGGGTATCGGTACCCTGCTGTTCTTTTTTGTCACCGGCGGGCGCGTGCCCAGCTATCTGGGCTCCAGCGCCGCCTTCGTGGGGGTGGTCATTGCAGCGACCGGATTTAACGGCCAGGGCATTAACCCCAACCTGAGCGTGGCCCTCGGCGGCATTATCGCCTGCGGGCTGGTCTACACCCTGACCGGTCTGGTGGTAATGAAAGTCGGCACGCGCTGGATCGAGCGGATGATGCCCCCCGTCGTCACCGGGGCGGTGGTGATGGCGATTGGCCTGAACCTGGCGCCGATAGCGGTGAAGAGCGTTTCCGGCTCGCCGTTTGAAAGCTGGATGGCGGTGATGACGGTGCTGTGCATCGGCGTGGTGGCGGTCTTTACGCGCGGGATGTTCCAGCGGCTGCTGATCCTGGTCGGGCTGATTGCGGCCTGTCTGATCTACGCGCTGCTGACGAACGCGTTCGGTCTTGGCAAGCCGGTCGATTTCACGCTGATTCATCAGGCCGCCTGGTTCGGCATGCCGCAGCTGAGCTCGCCTACCTTTAACGCTCAGGCGATGATGCTCATCGCGCCTGTCGCAGTGATTCTGGTGGCTGAAAACCTGGGTCACCTGAAAGCCGTAGCGGGAATGACCGGGCGCAATATGGACCCGTATATGGGACGGGCGTTTGTGGGCGACGGTCTGGCGACCATGCTCTCCGGCTCGGTCGGCGGCAGCGGCGTCACGACCTACGCGGAAAATATCGGCGTCATGGCCGTGACCAAAGTCTACTCCACGCTGGTTTTCGTGGCGGCAGCGGTCATGGCGATGCTGCTAGGCTTCTCACCGAAATTCGGCGCGCTGATCCACACCATTCCGGCCCCCGTCATTGGCGGCGCCTCGATTGTGGTATTTGGTCTGATTGCCGTCGCGGGAGCACGCATCTGGGTGCAGAACCATGTTGACCTGAGCCAGAACGGTAACCTGATCATGGTGGCGGTGACGCTGGTGCTGGGTGCGGGGGATTTCGCCCTGACGCTGGGCGGATTTACGGTTGGCGGGATTGGCACGGCGACGTTCGGCGCGATCCTGCTCAACGCCCTGCTTTGCCGCCGGAAAAGGGATGTACCGCAAGCGGAAGCCATCACCCCCTGAACCTGAAATAGCCGGGTGACGCTACGCTTATCCGGCCTACATGCCAATTGTAGGCCCGTGCAAGCGAAGCGCCGCCGGGCTAAACGGGCAGAATGCGCATTGTTAGCTATCAGCCCCTTGTTCAGCGCTCAATCCGGCAGTCGCCTTACGTCGTTTTTTTAACTTCAACTCACTCACCAGCACCCCGGCGATAATAAACGCCGCGCCCAACAGCGCCAGCAGCGGCAGACGCTCCCCGGCAATACGCCCGAATATCCCCGCCCACACCGGTTCACCGGTGTAAATGACCGTCGCCCGCGTCGGCGACACGCTGCGCTGCGCCCAGTTCATGGTGACCTGAATAATGGCGCTGAAAATGCCCAGTCCCAGCGCCACCACGATCAGTCCGGTGGACATCGGCGGGACAGACTCCCCCGCCGGTACCATTGTCGCGAACGCCACCAGCGACGCGGTGGCAAGCTGCACAACGGTCACCCGCTTGACGTCCACTTTTCCTGCCCAGACGCTAATCAGAATAATTTCTGCCGCAATGGCAACGGCCCCCACCAGGGTGATGATCTCCCCCGGCCCCAGCGCCAGCAGATTATTTTCCGGCCCGGCTAATAAAATCAGACCGATGAACGCCAGCACGATGCCGATGCACGACATCAGGCCCGGGATCCTGCCGAGGCACAGCCACTGCAATAGCGGCACCAGCGGCACGTACATGGCGGTGATGAAGGCGGATTTACTGCTGGAGATAGACTGTAGTCCCCACGTTTGCAGGCTGTAGCCCATGGCAATCGCCACGCCTATGGCCACGCCGGCTTTAAGCTCCCGCAGGGTCAACCCGCGCAGGGTTTTCAGCGAGATAAGCGCCACGGCAATGGCCGCCGTTGCAAAGCGCAGCCCGACGAAGAAAAAGGGATCGCTGAGCGTGACCGCGTACTGAACGGCGAGAAAGGTTCCGCCCCAGAACATGGTGATCAGGATCAGGATCGCTTCCTGAGGCTTTATGGAGAAGGTAAAACGGGAAACGGACATGAGACACCAGCACGAAGATTCAATCCTGTAGTGTGCGATGCCTTTGGCGACAGTTCAATGTGACAGACATAAAAAAACCGCCGGGAAACCCGGCGGCAGAGAGTTAACCCGGCGTACTACTTGTTGCTGCCGTGGCTATTTTTACCCCCTTTTTTACCAGCCTCTGATGCGCGCTGAGGGTCATTTTTGAAGTTGCCCCCGCTGGACTGGCCACCTTTACGACCTGCTTCTGATGCTCTTTCACGGTCTTCAGCGAAATTACCTGAACCACCACGATGGTTTGCCATCTCTAACCTCCAGAGTGTGAAACATTAGACATCATATTGCATTCAGTAAAAGAGGATTCTTTCACCTCGCGGCTCAAGGACAGTGCCTTTATCTGTGCCGCGTGAAGTTAAGCTTAGTGTAATGCGGCTATCCGGCAAGCGAAAGGTAATATTCTGCAACATGATCTCAGCCTTTCGTATGAAATATTGCGCGGGTTATTCATAAGCCGTTCTTATATTTTGAAAAATCCGCGCTGCGAAAGTTGTTTCATTTTGCTACAAAGCACGTATACAGAAGATATTGTTATATATCAAATAAATGCCGTTCATTTTTGCAGTCTGGCCGTGATGTCATATCTTTAAAGTAACGCAGCGATCCGCTGTCAGAAAAACCAACGAGGAGTGATGCAAAATGGCAAAAGTTCTGGTGCTCTATTATTCCATGTATGGACACATTGAAACCATGGCTCACGCTGTAGCAGAAGGCGCTAACAGAGTAGACGGCGTTGAGGTCGTGGTTAAACGCGTACCGGAAACCATGCAGGCGGAAGCCTTCGCCAAAGCCGGCGGGAAAACACAAAATGCCCCGGTGGCCACCCCGCAGGAACTCGCGGACTACGATGCCATTATCTTCGGCACCCCAACCCGCTTCGGCAATATGTCGGGCCAGATGCGCACCTTCCTCGACCAGACAGGCGGGCTATGGGCCTCCGGCGCGCTGTACGGCAAGCTGGCCAGCGTGTTCAGCTCTACCGGCACGGGCGGTGGCCAGGAGCAGACGATCACTTCCACCTGGACAACGCTTGCGCATCATGGGATGGTCATTGTGCCGATTGGCTACGGCGCGCAGGAACTGTTTGATGTCTCCCAGGTCCGTGGGGGTACGCCCTATGGCGCAACAACGATTGCCGGTGGGGATGGTTCACGTCAGCCAAGCAATGAAGAACTTTCAATCGCCCGCTACCAGGGTGAATACGTCGCGGGTCTTGCCAAAAAACTGAACGGCTAACCCAACAGGAGGACAAGTATGCCAACTCAAGAATCCAAAGCTCATCACGTGGGCGAATGGGCAAGTTTACGCAATACCTCTCCGGAGATTGCCGAAGCCATCTTTGAAGTCGCCAATTATGACGAAAAGCTGGCCGAGCAGATTTGGGAAGAAGGCAACGATGAGGTGCTGATTCGTGCCTTCGAAAAAACCGACAAAGACTCGCTGTTCTGGGGCGAGCAAACCATCGAACGTAAAAACGTCTGAACGTATCCCCCCGCTCGCGCGGGGGGTCTCTTCTATTTCGCCGCGTTATTCATCACCGCATTGAATTTATCAATCGGACAGAAGCCGTTTCCGTCAACCGGACACCCCTTCAGCTCCAGCGTTACGCGCTGAGCAGGGGATTGCAGCGACAGTACGCTGGCGTTCCGCAACTGGGCTGAACTCTGGTAGACATACTCAATTTTCATCAGCTCCTGGTTGCTGTTTTTGTCATGCCAGCGCTGGAAAACAATTTTGCCGCCAATCGGGGTGCGTTCCTGCTGGTCGTGCAGCTGATACGGCCTGAAGTCCAGCGCGGTCAGCAGCGAGGCGATGTTGGAGTCATGTCCCACCAGCAGGGTGATTCTGGGCGCGTTTGCCTGTTCGGTCACCAGCGTTTTATCAATGTACTTCACCAGCGGTTTCGCCACGTTTTGCGCCACCTCCGTCGAGGTAAACAGCGAATCCTGATAGCCGTTTTTCAGCTTCGACAGCACCCGCCACTGCTGATCGGTTTTGATCTCTCCCCAGGCCACCCGATCGGCCGGGAAGCCTTCGTAATATTGCAGGGTGAAAGCATCCACCAGTGAGTTACCCACCTTCAGCGGCCCCGATACGCCCGGCTCTTTTTCATAGTCGGCGCTGAACGTATTTTTTGCCTCCGTCAGGGAGCAGACGTTTTTCTCCTTGCAGGACGGCGAGTCGCTGTAGTTTGTCAGCTGTTCCAGCAACTTATAACTCTCATCCAGCTGCATTTTCTGCCGTTCCGTCTCCATCGCCTTCAGCGCTTTCTCACGAAACTCAGGGGAGTTATCGGTAATGACCGGATTGAAGGTGGGGTCCATGGTGCCCATTTTTTCCTGATGATGCACAGGAACGTCGCACCCCGGGAACGCGCCGGTGATAAAGAACTGCGCGGTCGCCACGGTGCGCTGAAGGCTATTTGCGTAGGCAAAGACGGTATCCGCTGGCGGGCACTCTCCCGTCTTCACCATCCCCTGCTCTGCCAGCCACTCGCGCATATAGTGGCCCATGTACACTTCCAGCACGCCGCCTTTGGTGGTCAGCTGTCCACCGGGTACGTCCCATTCCGGCCACTGCTTCGGCGTGGACTGCTCCAGCACGCTGCCGTTATTGGCGAGCGGCGCGCGCAGGTTATGGCGGCTCATGATGAGTACCTGTTGTAACTGATAACCTTCCGGCGCGTCCTGTGCCTGCGCCCCAAACGTCACTGAAAGCGTTCCTGCCACGGCGACAGCGAGTAGTGCTTTTCTCATCCCTTTTTCCTCATGCGTTTTTATCGTTACGCTGAGTGTGACAGACTGGTGACCGTTTTTTCGGGAAGCATTTCTCAAACTGATGAATACGTTCAGACGCTGATGCCGGTGACGATGCCGACATACAGCACCGCCCATGCGCAGGCTGACAGCAGGCTAACGACGTAAACCTTCATCGCGCTCATCCTGAGCATGCCGGCCGCCAGCGGCACGATATAGCGCAGCACCGCCAGGAAACGCGACGTGAACAGCGCGACTACGCCGTTCTTTTGCAGCTGATGCTGTACCCGCAGAAACTTATCGGCATGTTTTGCGGTGAGGCGTGACACCAGCCGGGTATGCCCCATTAGCTGGCCGATATGGTAATTCAGCACCGAACCTGCCGTAGCGCCCATCACCACCGCCAGCCACGTCATGCCGGGATGCAGACTCGACTGGCTGACGGCTATCCCCGCCATCAGCATGACCGATGCGGGCGGCAGCACCGAGGGGACCAGCACCGTCGATTTACTCAACGCCATAACAACGAGCAGCGCGAACAGATGCGTCGGATAATGCGCAAAATGATCCAGCAGCGTGTCCAGCCATGCCATTTCACTCTCTCCGGTAACAAATGAATTCTCCATTTAAAAAGAAAACAGTTAAATAAAACCTCAACATGCGTTTAATACTATTCTTTTAAACCGTTCTTAAACATTATTAAAATTCCTCAGCAGCGGTTTTAAATAAGCGTATTATCCCTCACGTTTTACAACGATCTCGTTATGGCGAGGCTCCTGTACAAATACACGTTATCGCTCTGGTGGGTTCGAGAGAACCGGCACAGGGTAAAACAGGCACTGTCGAATCAAGGCTTTGTCAGTATAACTTCCCTTATGGGATACGGTGTACAGTGCTGAACCCAGGACGTGGGGATCTCCTTTCCGACATGCCCTGTCTTGCTCGCCCCTGAGAGATTTTATTATTCAAAGGGAATTTACTATGTCTTACGCTATTCACAACCAAAACCCGGCTTTTAATGACAGCGCCATCGCGCAATATATGAATACCGATTTTATTGTTATCGATATTTCATTATGCGTGGCTCTGGCACGCGAGCAGTTTTTCGAAAAATTAAAAGACGATGATATTCCTTCACATATTTTTATCGAGGATAACGGTCGCCTGGCGGGTTTGATTGCCGTTCGCAAATTATTGCAGGCCACGGATACCGTGCAGCCGGTTAAGCGACTGATGATATCGGATTTTATTCAGCTTAAACCGGAAGATGAGCGGGCGGATGTCGCCGGGGTGCTGGCGCACGCGGGTGCGGATGTCGTGCCGGTGGTCACCCACGGCAAGCTGGTGGGCTGCCTCACCGAGCGCGAAATCGCCCACCTGCTGGAAGATGACGTCACCGAAGATGCGCAGCTTCAGGGGGCGACCCTGCCGCTGGAAAAACCCTACCTGGAAACCAGCGCCTTCAGCCTGTGGAAGAAGCGCTCTGTCTGGCTGCTGCTGCTGTTTGTTGCGGAAGCGTATACCAGCTCGGTGATCCAGCATTTTGAAGAGGCGCTGGAATCCGCCATTGCGCTGGCGTTCTTTATTCCGCTGCTGATTGGCACGGGCGGGAACAGCGGAACGCAGATCACCTCCACGCTGGTGCGCGCCATGGCGTTGGGTGAAGTCCACCTTCGCGATGTGGGCCGCGTGCTGCGCAAAGAGATGAGCACGTCGTTGATGATTGCCGCCACGCTGGGTCTGGCGGGCTGCGTTCGCGCCTGGATGATGGGGATCGGGATGGAAATCACGCTTATCGTCAGCCTGACGCTGGTCTGCATTACGCTGTGGAGCGCCATCGTCTCGTCGGTGATCCCGATGGTACTGAAACGCTGCAAAATCGACCCGGCGGTCGTCTCCGCGCCGTTTATCGCCACGCTGATCGACGGTACCGGGCTGATTATCTACTTCAAAATCGCGCAGTATACGCTGGGGCTGGAATAACGAAAAAACCCTGCGATATTGCTATCGCAGGGTTTCTGAATTTGGCGGAAGCGTAGAGATTCGAACTCTAGAACCCTTTCGGGTCGCCGGTTTTCAAGACCGGTGCCTTCAACCGCTCGGCCACGCTTCCAAAGTGAGGCGCACTATAAACATCTCTGAGCATGATGTAAAGCAGGAAATTGCATTACCTTGAGCATCTTGCGTCGTTCCCTTCCGCCCAGATGATTTCTTCGTCATCGTCTGGCTAAAATGTAAACATTTATTTTTACATTCATTACTTTTATCAGTTTTACCGGGTGTGATTTAGACTTTTTTTCGTACAACACCCGTTAACCCAGCCTCACTGCGATAAGTGAGTCCCCATGACTTTATTCAACGGCAATTATGAATTTTATTTTTATCAGTGATAACTATTACCTGTGCCGCGGGGTCTCAAGCGCCATGACATCCACCCATTTAATTCGCGATAAGAAAGATATTCACGATCTTGATGAGGTCGATCCGACGCTGGATTTTATCATTGCGATTGAACAGGATACGTTACGCAATAGCACTATCCAGCAGGTCAAAAAAATCAGGCGTGATTACATTGTCCTGATGCATGAGATAGAAGCGAATCGCGCGGTGAGAATCGACAATATTATCTATTCATCGATGCATTTTAGCGTTCATCCTTTTCAGCAGCTGATGCGATTTTATCGGGCGCTCCGCACACACTCGTTTACGCGACGCGAATATGACGTGCTGAAGCTTTTTCATCTGGAAAACCATGAAATTGCAAAAAAGCTGCAACTGTCACAAAAAACGACCAGCACCTACCGCGTGAAGATCCTCGAAAAATTAAATATGCGCGCTAAAAACATTCTGGCGATGTCCCGGGTGAAATCGGCGATTGTCGATCAGAAGCTGTGACCCGATCTGCCCGTAAAATTCCTTAAACGCACCCTGTCTCCGGCTATGCAGTTCATTGCGGGCAACTGCGGTTGCTCTCAATCACAATACATGTATTATGTTATAACATAACAATTACTGGATTGCGTTCTATGTTTCTTAAAAAAGGGTTATTACTGGCATCGCTGCTTTCCATTGCGCCTGCCGCTTTTGCAGTGACCTCCTGGCCCCTTACGGTTGAAAATTGCGGCATAAAGCAGACTTTTGCGAAGGCTCCTCAGCGCGTCGTGACCGTAGGTCAGCATGAAACAGAATTACTGCTCGCTCTGGGGCTGGAGAAAAAGATAGCCGCGACGTCGGTCTGGTTTGGCAAGCTTCCGGCTCCGCTGGCGGAGGCCGGGAAACACCTTCCCCGGCTTGCGGATAACTCACCATCATTTGAAGCCGTAGTGGGGCAGAAGCCTGAGCTCGTTCTCGCGCAGTATCACTGGCACATTGGTCCGCAGGGCGAAGTGGGGACACGTGAGCAGTTTGCGTCGCTGGGGATTAACACGTGGATCTCCCCTGCCGACTGCACGGATAAAGCGGTGACGGAAACGTCAAACGCAGACGGGGCACGAAGCGCGCCGTTTTCGCTGGCGGAAATCACGCGGGAAGTGACAGAGCTGGCGACGATTTTTGATGTTTCCGCACGGGGTGAACAGCTCAACCGCGCCCTGACGGCACGTATCGAAAAGGCCCGGGCGCGCGTCTTTGCGAAACCGCTTAGCGTCGTTTTCTGGTTCTCCAGCAGCCGTCTGAATGGCGATCCCTGGGTGGCGGGAAATTATGGCGCGCCGGGCTGGATCAGCCGTACGCTGGGGTTAAAGAACATTATTGACTCCCACGACGAATGGCCTGCCGTAACGTGGGAACATATTGCCCAATCGCAGCCGGACGTGATTGTCATCGCAGAGATGTCCCGCAGGCTCTACCCTGCCGATGACGTTGCGGTAAAACAGGCGTTCTTACGAAGTGACCCGGTGACAAAGAACCTGCCTGCGGTCAGGAACAACCACATTATTGTGGTGCCGGCGATGTCGTTAAACCCTTCAATGCGTAACGTCGATGCGGTTGAGCTTATCAGCGATCGGCTGGCTTCATTTCAGGACGAATAATGCGTCATTTCTTCACTGACCGCCGCCAGCAGGGGTTACTGGCGGCAGGCCTCCTGGCGCTGCCGCTGATGCTGGTTTTTGCCGCGAGTCTCGGCGATATGCCGGTATCGTATGCCATTACCGGAAAAGCGATCCTCAACGGCCTGGGATTGACGTCATACGATCTGCCGCAGCCAGAGGAAGGCATCGTCTGGCAGTACCGCATGAGCCGGGCGCTGATGGCTGCGTGCAGCGGCGGCGGCCTGGCGCTGTGCGGGCTGGTGTTACAGTCGATCCTGCGTAACCCCCTGGCGGAACCTTATCTGCTGGGCATTTCCGCGGGCGCCTCGCTGGGGGCCGTCTGCGTGATGCTTCTCGGCATCGGAGGAAGCGTGATTGGCGTGAGCAGCGGTGCGTTTGTGGGCGCCTGCGCCGCCTTTGCGCTCATCATGCTGATTACCAACGGCATGAGTGAAAGCCCGTCGCGCATTTTGCTGGCCGGCATTGCGGGCACCCAGCTCTTCAACGCTATGACCGCTTATATCGTCAGCACCTCCGCGAATGCCGAGCAGTCCCGTAGCGTTATGTTCTGGTTAATGGGTAGCCTGAGCGGCGTGCGCTGGCCGGACGCGCTGCTGGCCCTGACCGTGACGCTTGCGGGTTTACTGGTGGTACTTCTCTTTTCGCGTGCGCTGGACACCTTTACCTTCGGGGATGAGGTCTCTACAACGCTGGGCATACCGGTCACCGCCGTGCGTATTCTTTTGTTGCTGACCTGTGCCGTCGTTACCGCAACGCTGGTGAGCGCTATTGGTGCAGTCGGCTTTGTGGGGCTGGTCATTCCCCATGTGACGCGCATGCTGAGCGGTCCGGGCCATCGGCGCACGCTCCCGCTAACGTTTCTTATTGGCGCACACTTTATGATCCTGGCCGATATCGTGTCGCGCACGCTGATTGTGCACCAGGTGCTGCCCATCGGCGTGGTGACTGCGCTGGTGGGTGCCCCCGTCTTTATGGCGTTGCTTTATCAGAACCGGAAGGAGCATAGATGAATATTACCGTGGCCGGGTTAACCGTAACCCGACAAGCGCAGACGGTGCTTAAGGAGATCGATCTCAAACTGTCATCCGGGCAGATTGTCGGCCTGTTAGGACCAAACGGCTCGGGCAAGTCTACGCTGCTGCGCTGTCTTGCCGGGCTGTTTCCGCGACTGAGCGAATGTGTTGCGCTTAATGGCACGACGCTTGACATGTTGCCGCTGAAAAAACGTGCGCAGCACATGGCGTTTGTCCCGCAACATGCTGAAGTCGATGGGGAACTGACCGTCGAAGAAATCGTACGGCTGGGACGTACCCCTTACCGAAAGGCGTTTCAAAGAAGTACACGCGAGGATGATGAGGCGGTTGAAGAGGCGATAAGCCTGATGCAGCTGGGCGGATTACGCCAGCGGTGCTGGCAGCATTTGTCCGGCGGGGAACGTCAGCGAAGCCAGATTGCCCGCGCGCTGGCACAGCAGCCGCAGGTGCTGCTGCTCGATGAGCCGACAAACCACCTGGACATACAGCACCAGCTGGAGCTGATGCGGCTGATTTCGCGCCTGCCGCTTACCGTCGTGGTTGCGTTGCACGATCTCAGTCTTGCGGCCAATTTCTGCCAGCGGCTGATCCTCCTGAAAGCCGGACAGATATCAGCCATGGGCGTGCCCGAAGAGGTGTTGACCCCAGCGAACATCGAGAACACCTGGTGCGTAAAAGCTCAGGTCTACAAGACCGACGACGGGATAACGATCAGCTACAGCATGGGTGGCATGGCAGAGACCAGGCGCAAAGGCAAAAAACCCTGCGATATTGCTATCGCAGGGTTTTCGAATTTGGCGGAAGCGTAGAGATTCGAACTCTAGAACCCTTTCGGGTCGCCGGTTTTCAAGACCGGTGCCTTCAACCGCTCGGCCACGCTTCCTAAGTGAGGCGAACTATAAACACCTCACCGCGCGCTGTAAAGAGTGCGGGCATTCGTTCGCTTTAAAAATAGCCAATATGCGTTTAATCGGTTGAATTGACGACAGATTGGCCATTTTGGCAGCATACTATCCCCGGCTTAGCCCGAGTGCTTTTTGATGTACATATCTTTGGTGTAGTAGTACCCAAGCTTGTCCGGCGTGAATCCCCCTACCCACGGTTTCACCAGGTGCGTGCGCACGTAGTGATAGACAGGGATCGCCGGTACGTCACGTCCCAGCAGATCTTCTGCCTGCTGGTAGAACTTACCGCGCTCCTGAGCCGTTTTCGATTTCGCCGCATTCACTAAAGCCCGATCGTAGTCCGGATTGCTGTACTGAGTGGTGTTTTGGCTGTCCCCGGTACGGAAGGTGTTCAGGAAGGTTGCCGCATCATCGTAATCGGCAATCCAGGCGTAGCGCACCGCGTCAAAGTTGTGGGTGTGCATGGTATCGAGCATGGTTTTCCATTCCTGGTTTTGCAGCTTCGCCTCCACGCCGAGGTTCTTCTTCCACATTGAGCTGGCGGCAATCGCAATGCGCTGGTGCGATTCCGAGGTGTTATAGAGGAGATTAAAGCTGAGCGGATGGCTATCGTTAAATCCGGCTTCGGCCAGCAGCTTTTTCGCCTCGGCAATGCGTTTATCCATCGGCCAGCTGGCGTAATCCGGGTTCTGTAGCTTGACGCCGCCAATGTCCGGCTGGCTGATCAGCCATGCCGGCCGCTGCCCCTGCCCTAACACTTTCCCGGCGATAATGTCTTTATCCAGCGCCAGGTTCAGCGCCCTGCGCACGCGGGCGTCGTTGAACGGCGGCCGGGTGGTATTGAACTGATAGTAATAGGTGGCAAGCTGCGGTGAAACGTCCAGCTCGCTCCCCAGCGTTTTCTTCAGCTGAGCAAACTGGTTGATCGGTACCGTGTAAACAATGTCGATTTCCCCCGCTTTGTAGCGGTTAACGTCTGCGGCTTCAGAGGAGATGGGCAGATAGGTCACCTTGTTGATGACGGTATGTGCATTATCCCAGTAATGTGGGTTCCGCACCGCCACGATGCGTTCGTTAACCACCCACTGTGACAGCGTATAGGCCCCGCTGCTGACGAAGTGCTCCGGTTTAGTCCACTTCTCACCGAAACGACCGACCAGGACTTTATCTATCGGCACCAGAGACGGGTGAGCCAGCATCGCCAGGAAAGCGGCATTTGGCTGCGTGAGCGTAACTTCCAGCGTGGCGTCATTGATGGCTTTCACGCCCAGCGACTCGGGGGCTTTTTTGCCTTCTGCGATATCGGTGCCGTTAACGATACGCATGCTGCCGGGATAGCTGGCATACGGTGAAACGGTTTTCGGGTCGACCAGTCGCTGCCAGCTCCAGACGATATCTTCTGCGGTGATGGGGGTTCCATCGCTCCAGGTGATGCCCGGACGCAAATGAAAGGTCCAGACGGTGTTATCTTTATTTTCCCATTTCTCCGCCAGGCGCGGCTGGATTTCACCTGTTGGAGAGACGCTGACCAGCCCGTCGAATAAATCGCTGATAATATTAAATTCGACATCGCTTTCGACTTTATGCGGGTCGAGCGAGGCGGGTTCACTGCCGTTGTTCCTGACCAGTTCCTGCTTATCTGCCAGCTGGGTTCCTGCCGGCACGTTAGCCGCCCAGGTTGCCGTGCTGGCGCACAGGATCCCCGCGGTTAACAAAGAGAGCGTAAAGTGCGTGCGTGTTTGTGGTTTCATTTCCTTCGCCTTATTGTCTGTTTTTATGACGATCCGGAAATAACTCTTAGCGGCCTTAGGGAAATAACGCAATATTTTTCAGTAACCTATAAGAGATTGATCTGCATCCGCTTTGCAAACCGCACTTCGCTCTGAGGACTAGCGATTTTTCAGAAGAAAAAACCAGCATAATCCCTAAGGGGTTGAGTAAAGATGGGTAAAACCACTTTGCGTCTGCCGCGCCGTTTCTTATTCTTTGAGCTAATTACATCTGTCATAAGAGAGTGACTCATGGATCGTATAATTTCTTCTTCACGCGACCGCACATCGCTACTCAGCACGCATAAGGTGCTGCGCAATACCTATTTCATGCTCAGCCTGACGCTGGCGTTTTCAGCCATCACTGCGACGGCCAGCACCGTGCTGATGCTGCCTTCTCCGGGCCTGATCCTGACGCTGGTGGGTATGTATGGTCTGATGTTCCTGACCTATAAAACCGCGGATAAGCCGGTGGGTATTCTTTCCGCGTTCGCCTTTACGGGCTTCCTGGGCTACATCCTGGGGCCAATCCTGAACGCCTATCTGTCTGCCGGAATGGGCGACGTGATCGGTATGGCGCTTGGCGGCACCGCGCTGGTGTTCTTCTGCTGCTCGGCCTACGTGCTGACCACCCGTAAGGACATGTCCTTCCTCGGCGGTATGCTGATGGCGGGTATCGTGATTGTGCTGGTCGGTATGCTGGCGAACATCTTCCTGCAATTGCCTGCTCTGCATCTGGCAATCAGCGCGGTGTTCATCCTGATTTCATCCGGCGCGATCCTGTATGAAACCAGCAACATCATTCACGGCGGTGAGACCAACTACATCCGCGCCACCGTGAGCCTGTACGTGTCGCTGTACAACATCTTCGTCAGCCTGCTGAGCATCCTGGGCTTCGCCAGCCGCGATTAACCCACCGTGCTATGAACATGGCCCCGCTTATGCGGGGCTTTGTTTTTTTGGTAAACTGATGCGGTTTTTGACTAACGCGTGAATGATTATGTTGAGTTTTGAAGGCAAAGAGATCGAAACCGATAACGACGGTTATCTGAAAGAGAGCCGCCAGTGGAGCGAAGCGCTGGCGGAGAAAATTGCGGAAAACGAAGGAATCACCCTCTCCCCTGAGCACTGGGAAGTGGTGCGCTTTGTGCGCGAGTTTTACCTTGAATTCAACACGTCGCCGGCGATCCGCATGCTGGTCAAAGCCATGGCGAATAAGTTTGGCGAAGAGAAAGGCAACAGCCGTTATCTGTATCGCCTGTTTCCGAAAGGCCCGGCAAAACAGGCGACAAAAATTGCCGGCCTGCCAAAACCGGTAAAATGCATTTAATAGCGAATACTGAAGTCAGCGTATTCCCGGCCGGGTTGATGCGGTTCCGTTAAGAACTTATCAACCCGCGCGCTTCGCGGTCCGCCCGCTTTTAGCCACGCCACCAGCTTCTCAACCTTATCCGCATCACCGCAGGCGACTACCTCCACGCTGCCATCATCCATGTTACGCGCATACCCCGTCAGCCCGAGCTGAAGAGCTTCGCGCTGGGTGCTGTAGCGGAAACCGACGCCCTGTACGAGGCCGTGGACCCAGGCAATGGTGCAAACATTTGACATCATCCTTCTCCTTATCCGACTGGCGCGTTGCATTTCCTCACTGAAGTCGGGAAAATGGCGGCCATTTTACTGGAATCGACAGAATAGCAAATTATGAGCGTACGTTTAGTGTTAGCCAAAGGGCGCGAGAAGTCATTACTGCGCCGTCATCCCTGGGTCTTCTCCGGCGCGGTTGCCCGCATGGAAGGCAAAGCCAGCCTCGGCGAAACCATCGATATTGTTGACCATCAGGGGAAATGGTTAGCGCGCGGCGCATACTCGCCCGCCTCTCAGATCCGCGCGCGCGTCTGGACGTTCGATAAAGATGAAACCATCGATATCGATTTCTTTGTCCGCCGTCTGCAACAGGCGCAGCAGTGGCGCGAGTGGCTGGCAAAGCGCGACGGACTGGACAGCTATCGTCTGATTGCCGGTGAGTCTGACGGCCTGCCGGGCGTGACCATCGACCGCTTCGGCAATTTCCTGGTGTTGCAGCTGCTGAGCGCCGGGGCGGAATACCAGCGTGCTGCGCTGATCAGCGCCCTGCAAACGCTGTTCCCGTCATGCGCCATTTACGACCGCAGCGACGTGGCGGTACGTAAAAAAGAGGGCATGGAGCTGACGCAAGGCCCGGTCACCGGCGAATTGCCGCCTGCCCTGCTGCCTATCGAGGAGCACGGCATGAAGCTGCTGGTGGACATCCAGGGCGGCCATAAGACCGGTTATTACCTCGACCAGCGTGACAGCCGTCTGGCAACACGCCAGTACGTTGCCGATAAGCGCGTGCTGAACTGCTTCTCCTATACCGGCGGCTTTGCGGTCTCTGCTCTGATGGGCGGCTGTGCCCAGGTTGTCAGCGTCGACACCTCCCAGGAAGCGCTGGACGTGGCGAAGCAGAACGTCGAGCTGAACAAGCTGGATCTGAGCAAAGCGGATTTTGTGCGCGACGACGTGTTTAAGCTGCTGCGTAAATACCGCGACCAGGGCGAGAAATTTGACGTCATCGTAATGGATCCGCCGAAATTTGTGGAAAACAAAAGCCAGCTGATGGGCGCCTGCCGTGGCTATAAAGACATTAACATGCTGGCGATCCAGCTGCTGAACCCGGGCGGCGTACTGCTGACATTCTCCTGCTCTGGACTGATGACGACAGATTTATTCCAAAAAATCATCGCCGATGCCGCAATAGATGCGGGTCGTGATGTACAATTTATAGAGCAGTTCCGTCAGGCCGCCGATCACCCGGTGATCGCCACCTACCCGGAAGGGCTGTATCTGAAAGGGTTTGCCTGTCGCGTCATGTAACTTGAAAAGAGAAATATTGCCCGCACATAGTGTGTATGTGATGTTTCCCGGGAGGTGACTATGATTGCCAGCAAATTTGGTATCGGCCAGCAGGTCCGCCACACCTTGCTTGGATATTTGGGTGTGGTCGTGGATATCGACCCGGAGTATTCCCTTGATGAACCGTCAGCAGACGAACTGGCGGTTGACGCAGAGCTTCGCGCCGCGCCCTGGTATCATGTGGTCATGGAGGGCGACGATGGTCAGCCTGTCCATACCTATCTTGCCGAAGCGCAGTTGAGTGGTGAATTACAGGATGAGCATCCGGAACAACCCACTATGGACGAGCTTGCTCAGACCATCCGCAAACAGTTACAGGCACCAAGACTGCGAAACTAAAGGTGTAAAAAAGCCCGTCAAGCGGGCTTTTTTTTATTTTGCGAGCCCCAGACGGGGAATGTCGATTGCCGGACAGCGATCCATCACCACCTTAAGCCCGGCATCGCGTGCCAGCACGGCCGCCTGCTCATTGATCACGCCCAGCTGCATCCACAGCGTTTTCGCACCAATGGCGATCGCCTCCTGCGCCACGCCCCAGGCCGCCTCTGAATTGCGGAACACGTCCACCATATCCACCTTTTCCGGCACATCCGCGAGCGTCGCATAGCCCTGCTGGCCTAGCAGCGTTTTTCCCGCCACCTTCGGCGAGACCGGGATCACGTGATAACCCTGATCCAGAAGGTATTTCATTACCCGATAGCTTGGGCGATCCGGTTTGTCGCTCGCGCCAACCAGCGCGATAGTGCGCGTGGACGTCAGGATCTCGACAATGTCGTTCTCTTTCATGCTCTTCCTCCTGGTTTTTTTCAAAGTGTACGTCAAAGCAGCCATCTCAACCACGCTGTCCCTACAGAAGTATGAGGGCAAAACGGCAGAATATGTCTATATGTTAGTAAACGTGATTATCGAAAAATTTTGATACATTCTTACATGGGTAGCTTGTCTACAGGAGTCTGCTATGAAAACCGGCATTGCCTCGGCTGTGGTTGCGTTGATCATGCCGGTGTGTGTTTTCGCAACCACCCTCAGACTCTCACCGGACGTTGACCTGCTGGTGCTGGACGGGAAAAAAGTCTCCAGCTCCCTGCTGCGAGGCGCAGACAGCATCGAGCTGGATAACGGTCCGCATCAGGTCGTTTTTCGGGTGGAAAAGACGATTCGCCTCGCCGACAACGAACAGCATATGTACATTTCTCCGCCGCTGGTCGTCAGCTTTAACACGCAGCGTATCAGTAAGGTCAACTTCAGGCTTCCGCGTCTCGATACAGAGAAAGAGTCACAGGCCTTTGACGCTTCGCCACGCCTTGAACTGGTGGACGGGGGTTCCATGCCCATCCCGGTAAAGCTGGATATCCTGGCGCTGACAAACAGGCCCAAAGGAACGGATTACGAAGCAGACACGGCGATCTATAACAGAGCCAGCCGGCCCGCCTCCCTGCCTCAGTTCGCTACCATGATGGCAGACGACAGCACCCTGCTTTCGGGCGTATCGGAGCTGGATGTGCTTCCCCCTCAGTCGCAGACGCTCACCGAGCAACGCCTCAGGTTCTGGTTCCAGAATGCCGATACGGATACGCGGGCCCGTTTTCTGCAATGGGTGAAACGACAACCGTCGTCGTAAGCCACATTTTTTCGTCCTTTCTCTTGCAGCATCAGTCTGTTCCCGTCATCGTGTAGCGAGGTAACTTCACGGATAAGATTATGGAACTGACAACACGCACACTTCCGGCGCGCAAGCACATTGCTCTGGTTGCGCACGATCACTGTAAACAAATGCTGCTTAACTGGGTTCGTCGCCATCAGCCTCTTCTCCAGCATCATGCCCTTTCCGCCACGGGGACAACCGGTAATCTGATCCACCGCGAAACCGGTCTGGAAGTGAATGCCATGCTGAGCGGCCCGATGGGGGGTGACCAGCAGGTCGGCGCTCAGATTTCGGAAGGCAAAATCGACGTACTGATTTTCTTCTGGGACCCGCTGAACGCGGTGCCGCATGACCCGGACGTTAAGGCGCTGCTGCGTCTGGCGACAGTGTGGAACATTCCGGTGGCGACAAATCTTTCAACGGCCGATTTCATCATTGAATCACCGCAGTTTAACGATCCGGTAGAGATTTTGATCCCGGATTACCCGCGCTATCTTGCGGAGAGACTGAAGTAGTTTTTTGCCCGGTGGCGCTGCGCTTACCGGGCCGACATGTTACGGCTTTCTCGCTACCGGCACGTCAATACTCTTCAAAATATCGACAAACACCGACGGCTCCTCTTTGTTGAACAATAGCCACACGCGATGCCGCGCGCGGGTTATCGCCACGTACAGCAAACGCCGCTCTTCGGCATCCGGGAAATCTTCGGGAACCGGCAGTAACGCCTCTTCCATCACGGATTCCCGCGCGGGTGCCGGGAAACCGTCGCTCCCCTCTTTTAGCCCCACCACAATCACGTAATCAGCCTGCTGCCCTTTACTGGCGTGAATGGTCATAAAATCGAGCTGTAGTTTTGGCCAGCGCGTCGCCGCTTTTTCCAGCGCCGCGGGTTTGAGGTGGTGGTAACGCGCCAGCACCAGGATCCGCTCATCGGGTTTCGCATAGCCGCTCAGTTTGTCCAGCAGCGGCTCCAGCTGATCCTCCGCCAGCAGGGTGACGGCCTTTTTATCCCCCGGCGTCAGGCTGTTAAGCGGCTTCGACAGCTGATGCGGGTTCTGCTGAATAAAGCGGTTGGCAATTTCACCAATCCGCGCGTTAAAGCGGTAGGTGGTGTCAAGATCGCTGCGGTCGCCTTCACCAAAATAGTGGTGGAAGGCCGTGGTGAGGGAAAGCTGCGCCCCGCTGAAACGGTAGATAGCCTGCCAGTCATCGCCCACGGCAAACAGCGACGTGTGTTTATTCTGCGCCCGCAGCGCCGAAAGCAGCGCAGCGCGCTGCGGCGAGATATCCTGAAACTCATCCACCAGAATGTGTTTCCACGGACTGACGAAGCGCCCTTTTTCCAGAATGAGAATGGCCTGATGGATCAGCCCGGAAAAATCGACCGCGTTTTCCTCTTTCAGCGCGCTTTTCCACGCTTTGAGCATCGGCGCCATCAGCTTAACCCGCTTAGAGAAGACGGCGCGGATCGCTTCCGGTGCGCTTTCTATCATCTCGGCCTGAGAGCCGCCGTGCATCCGCATCAGGCTTACCCACCGGTCGAGACGGGAACCCAGCCGGCGCGCCAGCTTTTCATCCTGCCAGAAGCTGCCCTCCGGCACCGCCCAGTTCAGCTCCTCTTCAAGCCACTGACGCCAGCCTTTCGCCTGCGCCTTTTTCTCGCTGCACTGCTGACGCCATGTCTTGATAAACAGCGCCTGGCGAGCCTGAGCATCACTCTCCAGCTTGCTGACAACAGGGACTTTTTTGCTGCCCTGTTGAATGATATGTAACGCGAGAGAGTGGAACGTGCGCGCCGAGATATCCTGAGTATGCAAACGCGCCTGAATGCGCTCGTCCATTTCCTGCGCCGCTTTGCGGCCAAAGGCCAGCAGCAAAATCTGGTCGGCAACCGCCTCGCCCGTCGTCAGAAGCCAGCCCGCGCGCGCCACCAGCACCGATGTTTTGCCGCTACCGGCCCCTGCCAGCACCAGCAGAGACTGCTCGCCATTCACTACGGCGCGCGCCTGGGCAGGATTGAGGGGCGATGATTCCACCGTGCTGAAGAAATCGGCATATTGCGTAAGCATCGCATCGGTCCAGGCCTGGTTGTGCGCCAGACGGCTTTTCTCGATATCGCTGAGCCATGCCTGACACTGCCGCCACGCGTCACGGCAGTTATCAAATTCCTCCAGCCGCGCCACGGGTAAAGGTAACGCCGTCAGCGCCTGGGTGATTTTTTGCTGAAGCCCGGCGGTTTGCTGACGCGTTAGCCACTTCTGCTGGGTATTGCTTAACGCGATATCGTCCAGCACCTGGTGCAGTACCTGTGCGGCAATCACGCTCATCTCCTGACTCCACTGCTGCCAGCGCGCGTTCAGATGATGATGGAAGCGCTGGGTTTCAGCCCACTCCGTCCCGTGGAGTCGCACCACTTTCTCTGCCGGCAGGACGAACTCCAGCTCGCCCCACACCAGCCCACGCTTGCAGTGGATGGCGAGCAGCTGATTAAACGGAATAAGGTATTCGTGGCGTTCACCGGAGACTTTCACTCCCGCATTGAGGAGGACAACCTTGTCGTAAGGGTGCTGCGCCAGGCGTTTGCCCATTGAAGTAGCTTTCAGTTCCATATCCTGCCGGATCCAAGAGGTAATAATTTGTCAGACAGTTTAACTGCCAGTTTTAAGGTGCTCCAGCCCAAAAAAACGTTACAATCACCAGGCGTTAATCATATCGAAGGAAATGAGGGTTTATGCGTACCGTTCTGAATGTGTTGAATTTTGTCCTTGGCGGTTTTGCCACCACCCTTTCCTGGCTTTTCGCCACCCTGGTGAGCATTGTGCTCATCTTTACGCTTCCGCTGACGCGCTCCTGCTGGGAAATCACCAAACTGTCCCTCGTTCCTTATGGAAATGAAGCCGTACACGTGGATGAGCTGGAGCCGGAAAGAAAAAACGCCCTGATGAATACCGGCGGCACGCTGCTGAATATTCTGTGGCTGATCTTCTTTGGCTGGTGGCTGTGTCTGATGCATATCTTCGCCGGTATCGCCCAGTGCATTACGATTATCGGCATTCCGGTTGGCATCGCTAATTTCAAGATTGCCACCATCGCCCTGTGGCCGGTCGGACGCCGCGTTGTCCCGGTCGAAGTGGCGCAAGCCGCGCGTGAAGCCAATGCCCGTCGTCGTTTTCAGTAATAAGGACTGGCCGCTCTCATGCTAAGCCCCCTGATTCGTCGCTATACGTGGAACAGTAACTGGCTGTATAACGTCAGGATCTTTATCGCTCTCTGCGGCACCGTGGCGCTGCCGTGGTGGCTGAATGACGTTAAGCTCACCATTCCCCTCACGCTTGGGGTGGTGGCCGGCGCGCTGGCCGATCTCGACGACCGCCTGGCCGGACGTTTGCGTAACCTGGTCATCACGCTGGTCTGCTTCTTTATTGCCTCCGCCTCCGTGGAGCTGCTTTTCCCCTGGCCCTGGCTGTTTGCCTTAGGGCTGACGGTGTCGACCAGCGGCTTCATTTTGCTCGGCGGCCTCGGGCAACGCTACGCCACTATCGCGTTCGGCGCCCTGCTGATTGCCATTTACACCATGCTGGGCGTCTCCCTTTACGATCAGTGGTATCAGCAGCCGGTCCTGCTGCTGTTGGGCGCTATCTGGTATAACCTGCTGACCTTAACCGGGCATCTTATTTTTCCGGTCCGTGCTTTGCAGGACAACCTTGCCCGCAGCTATGAGCAGTTGGCCCACTATCTGGAGCTGAAGTCGCGGCTGTTCGATCCGGATATCGAAGAGGATAGCCAGGCGCCGCTGTACGATCTGGCGCTGGCAAATGGCCAGCTGGTCGCTACGCTGAACCAGACCAAAGCGTCTCTGCTCACCCGTCTGCGCGGCGATCGCGGTCAGCGCGGTACCCGACGCACCCTCCACTACTACTTTGTCGCCCAGGATATTCACGAGCGCGCCAGCTCCTCGCATGTGCAGTACGCTGACCTGCGCGAGAAATTCCGCTACAGCGACGTGATGTTTCGCTTCCAGCGCCTGCTGTCGATGCAGTCTCAGGCCTGCCAGCAGCTTGCGCGCTCAATACTGCTGCGCACGCCCTATCAGCATGACCCTCGCTTTGAGCGCGCATTCAGTCACCTTGATGCGGCGCTCGATCGCGTTCAGGCCAGCGGAACCTCGCCGGAACAGTTCAAAGCCCTGGGATTCCTGCTCAACAACCTGCGAGCCATTGATGCCCAGTTGGCCACCATTGAGTCTGAACAGGCGATGGCGATGCCGGCCAACGATGCTGACAACCGGCTTGCGGATGACAGTCTGAACGGCTTCAGCGATATCTGGCTGCGCCTGAGCCGTCATTTTACGCCGGATTCCGCACTCTTTCGCCATGCGGTGAGGATGTCGCTGGTGCTGTGCGTGGGCTATGCGTTTATCCAGATAACAGGGCTGCATCACGGATACTGGATCCTGCTGACCAGCCTGTTCGTCTGCCAGCCGAACTATAACGCTACCCGCCATCGACTTGCGCTGCGTATTGTCGGGACGTTAGTCGGGGTCGCCATCGGTCTGCCGGTGCTCTATTTTGTGCCTTCTGTAGAAGGACAGCTTATCCTTATTGTGATCACCGGCGTGTTGTTCTTCGCCTTCCGCAATGTGCAGTACGCTCACGCCACAATGTTCATCACGTTGCTGGTGCTGCTCTGCTTCAATTTGCTGGGGGAAGGGTTTGAAGTTGCCCTCCCCCGCGTGATCGACACGCTAATCGGCTGCGCCATTGCCTGGGCAGCGGTGAGCTTCATCTGGCCTGACTGGCGTTTTCGAAACTTACCGCGCGTCTCCGACAGAGCAATGAACGCCAACTGCCGCTATCTGGACGCCATTCTTGAGCAGTACCATCAGGGTCGCGATAACCGTCTGGCCTATCGCATTGCCCGCCGCGATGCGCATAACACTGACGCAGAGCTGGCTTCTGTCGTCTCTAATATGTCAACAGAGCCGCGCGCCACGGCAGAAATTCGCGAAACGGCCTTTCGGCTGCTGTGCCTGAACCATACGTTCACCAGCTATATCTCTACCCTGGGCGCCCACCGTGAGAAGCTGACCAATCCGGGGATCCTGGCGCTGCTGGACGATGCCGTTTGCTACGTTGATGATGCGCTTCATCATCAACCTGCGGATGAGCCGCGGGTGCACCAGGCACTGGATGAACTGGTGCAGCGTATCGCACACCTGGATCCGGGCACCGACAACAAAGCTCCGCTGGTCCTACAGCAAATTGGCCTGCTTATCGCTTTGCTGCCGGAAATTTGTCGACTGCGACAGCAGATTGCTACCTGGCGGAATGATGCCCCTGCGACTCAGGCAGCGCATTAAACCACTCCGTAAGCTCCCGGCGAATATCCGCCGGGAGTGCCGCTTCGTGAAGCCCTTCGATGGCGCCTTCAAGCGCGAACAAAACCCGGATGCTCAGCGCCTTATTCCTGGAGCGCATTTTCAGCCAGCTCGTCTTCGCACCCAGCTGTCGTAGCGTCTCTTCATTGGTGATGCCCGCTTCCATCAGCAGGACCTCAATCTGAAAAGTCAGGTTTGGCAGGTCTTTTAGCCGGTTACGCTGATGGCGCTGGTAGCGCTCTTTCCTGGCAGCATCGAGCGCAAACGAGGAGAGCTGAAGCAACTTTTCCCTGTTTTGCCAAAGCCCCTCATCCACACGATAGTAATTAAGCAGAACAGGACGTCCTCGTTTCATCAGCGTCAGAAAAGAGGAGGCATTTTTTACACAGTATTTTGCACTCTGCTCACAGGCGCGAAGATAAAGCTCACCGTCAGACACCATTGCAAACACCGCTTCATCCACGGCCAGGGTATAACCGCCAAACAGCGCTCGATGGTGAATTTCACCCAGCGGAGAGAGGTATTCCTGCGATTGATAAATCCGCTCATAGGATATCTTTTTCATGATAATTCCATTTAAAATCATACAGTAAACACGATATTTCTTACTAACGGATCCGTTAGCAGGAAAATAGGCAACTTATTGCCGTTGGGCAAGATGATTTTTTCAGGTTCACCGGGAATGGATGAAATTTGCGAGTCGCTTTCCGAAAATGAGGTTGATCTTTATGCACACAGGGGTTACTGTATATCCATACAGTAACTACAGGGCTGGAATGAACATGTACACTTCAGGCTATGCAAATCACTTAACACCTTCTACTTCTGCCGCAGGCAATGTTGCGCAGAATTCTATCGGGCGTGTATCGACAGGGCTTATCAGTGAAGTGGTTTACCGTGAAGACCAGCCGCTGTTAACACAACTCTTACTCCTGCCGCTTTTGCAGCAGCTCGGCCAACAGTCTCGCTGGCAGCTCTGGCTGACGCCACAGCAGAAACTAAGTCGTGAATGGGTTCAGTCGGCGGGTCTGCCGTTGGCGAAGGTAATGCAGATCAATCAACTCTCCCCTTGCGATACGGTTGAGTCGATGGTTCGGGCATTACGTACCGGGAACTATAGCGTCGTGATTGGATGGTTACCTGAAGATCTGTCGCAAGAGGAACATTTGCGTCTGTCTGAAGCTGCTGAAGAAGGTAACGCGATGGGGTTCATCATGCGGCCGGTTCGTGAAGATTCCTATCGCAGAGGACAACATCCCGGGCTAAAAATTCACTCAAATGTGTACCATTGAGTCATTTTAAGAGTTTTCCTGGAATTTTTTTCGACCGCAGTATGCAAAAAAAGTTCAATGCGCCAAAACTGCGGCAAGGCTTGTCTGACGCGGTTCTCGTTAATTTTACTGCACAAAAATCGTTCAAAAAATGTTAAATATTAGGTATACGGAACTTTTTTTTTCATATGCCTGACGGACTTCACACTTGTAAGTTTTCAGCTACGTTGTAGACTTTACATCGCCAGGGGTGCTCGGCCTAAGCCGAAGATATCGGTAGGTTTATATTTGACCACGCCCCCCGGTGAAGGATTTAACCGTGATTTCTCCGATGGAGATATTCATGGCAAATTTTGGATGATAACGAGGCGCAAAAAATGAAAAAGACAGCTATCGCGATTGCAGTGGCACTGGCTGGCTTCGCTACCGTAGCGCAGGCCGCTCCGAAAGATAATACCTGGTATGCAGGTGGTAAACTGGGCTGGTCTCAGTTCCATGACACCGGTTGGTACAACAGCAGCCTGAACAACGATGGCCCTACTCACGAGAGCCAGCTGGGTGCAGGTGCGTTCGGTGGCTATCAGGTTAACCCGTATGTTGGCTTTGAAATGGGTTACGACTGGTTAGGTCGTATGCCGTACAAAGGCGACAACGTAAATGGCGCTTTCAAAGCTCAAGGCGTTCAGCTGACCGCTAAACTGGGTTACCCAGTAACTGACGATCTGGACGTGTACACCCGTCTGGGCGGCATGGTATGGCGTGCAGACTCCAGCAACAGCATCGCTGGTGACGACCACGACACTGGCGTTTCCCCAGTATTCGCTGGCGGCGTTGAGTGGGCAATGACCCGCGACATCGCTACCCGTCTGGAATACCAGTGGGTTAACAACATCGGTGACGGTGCTACCGTTGGCGTTCGTCCAGACAACGGCATGCTGAGCGTTGGTGTTTCTTACCGTTTCGGTCAGCAGGAAGATGCGCCAGTCGTAGCTCCAGCGCCGGCTCCAGCTCCAGAAGTACAGACCAAGCACTTCACTCTGAAGTCTGACGTTCTGTTCAACTTCAACAAAGCTACCCTGAAACCAGAAGGTCAGCAGGCACTGGATCAGCTGTACACCCAGCTGAGCAACCTGGATCCTAAAGACGGTTCTGTAGTGGTTCTGGGCTTCACCGACCGTATCGGTTCTGATGCTTACAACCAGGGTCTGTCTGAGAAACGTGCTCAGTCTGTAGTTGATTACCTGGTATCTAAAGGTATCCCAGCTAACAAGATCTCCCCACGTGGTATGGGCGAATCTAACCCAGTTACCGGTTCTACCTGTGACAACGTGAAACCACGCGCTGCACTGATCGACTGCCTGGCACCAGATCGTCGCGTAGAGATCGAAGTTAAAGGTATCAAAGACGTTGTAACTCAGCCTGCGGCATAAGTTATCGTCTTATAAAAAAACCCCGCCATGCGGGGTTTTTTATTATCTGAACAAAAGCAAAAACGTTATTTTTTACCCAGCAGTGCCTGCAAATCGTTCTTCAGCGTCGACATCTGGCTGGCATACTTCTCTTTATGCTCGGCATCTTCAATCAGCTGCACCACCGTTTCCGACAGCGTTTTCCCGCGCCGTTGCGCAAGCCCGGCCAGACGCTGCCAGACCATAAACTCCAGGTCGATAGATTTCTTACGGGTGTGCTGATGCTCGGCATTGAAATGCCGTTTACGACGAGCACGGATAGTTTGCTTCATCCGGTTCAACAAGGCCGGATTAATATGTTTCTCGATCCAGCCGTTGACCTGTACCGGTTCGTTTTCGAGGGTCAGCAACATATCCACAGCTTCTTGTGCCGCGCTGGCTTCGATGTAGCAGGTGATCAGCTCCCCTTCACGGTGCTTTTTGACCAGGTACTTCCATTTCCAGCCGCTTTCGAGGTTTTCCAGTTGTTGATATTTCATTGCGATCTCAGTGTTACCGTGTAACTCAGTTCAGAATATCAGTTTTTTGGCAATCTGCTGAAAAGAAATCATATCCTGTGAAACGCTGCGGCAAACCGCATGATGAAAACCCGAATCCTGATTGGGCAGAGTGCGCCGCTTACGGTATACTCCACGGTTTTACTTCTGACTAAAAAACATCAACTTTGACCATAACGAAACTTGCATGGCGTGACCTTGTTCCGGATACCGAAAGCTATCAGGAACTGTTTACACAGCCAGACCTCACAAAAGAACACGAATACATACTTAGCGAGACACAACCGCGTTTGCATTATGCGCTGGAGCAGATGTCATCCCCATGGGCCACATCTCCCTTCATGCTGCTCAAAGCCCCGGAAGAAGCCGAGTATTTGACGCTTCTCGGTGATGCCATGCGCCAGTTGCAGCCAAAAACGAACGCCGTTTTTGGTGGTCAGTATCATATTGCCGGACGTGACGTGACGTTCGAACCCGCCGCGCAGGCCGACGGTCTGTTCGCTGCCAAAGGCGAAGTGATTACTGCCAGCTGGGCGGAAGCCGAACAGCTGTTCGGCTGCCTTCGTCAGTTCAATGGCGAGGTGTCACTGCAACCCGGGCTGGTACACCGCGCGAACGGCGGCGTGCTGCTCATCTCCCTTCGCACGCTGCTTGCGCAGCCGCTGCTGTGGATGCGCCTGAAAACGGTAGTGACGCAGCAACGTTTTGACTGGGTAGGCTACGACGATTCACGTCCTCTGCCGGTCTCCATCCCGTCTATGCCGCTGTCGCTGACCGTCGTGCTGACGGGCGATCGCGAATCGCTGGCAGACTTCCAGGAAATGGAGCCAGAACTCGCGGAGCAGGCTGTCTACAGCGAATTTGAAGACAATATTCAGATTGCTGATGCCGATGATATGGCGCAGTGGTGCCAGTGGGTGATGGCCGTGGCGGAACGTTTCGCGCTGCCCTCGCCTGCCAGCGATGCGTGGCCTGGTTTAATCCGCGAGGCCGTACGCTACACCGGCGATCAGGAAACCCTGCCGCTCTGCCCGCTCTGGATCGGTAAACAGCTGCGTGAAGTCGGCGTAATCAGCGGCAACGGTACGTTTAGCGGCGAGCAGCTTAGCCAGATGCTGGCCCAGCGCGAATGGCGCGAAGGCTATCTTGCTGACCGTATGCAGGATGAAATTCTGTTGGAACAGATTCTGGTGGAGACCGAGGGCGAACGTATCGGGCAAATCAACGCCTTATCCGTCATCGAGTTCCCTGGACACCCGCGCGCCTTCGGCGAGCCTTCCCGCATCAGCTGTGTGGTGCACATTGGTGACGGCGAATTTACCGATATTGAACGCAAGGCGGAACTGGGCGGAAATATTCATGCTAAAGGCATGATGATCATGCAGGCATTCCTGATGTCTGAACTCCAGCTCGAGCAGCAGCTCCCCTTCTCTGCCTCGTTGACCTTTGAGCAGTCCTACAGCGAAGTCGACGGTGACAGCGCCTCCATGGCGGAGCTATGCGCCGTGATCAGCGCGCTTGCAGACGTGCCGATTAACCAGAACATTGCGATTACCGGATCCGTGGATCAGTTTGGTCGTGCCCAACCGGTGGGCGGACTGAATGAGAAAATCGAAGGGTTCTTTGCTATCTGCCAGCAGCGCGGTTTAAACGGCAAACAGGGCGTGATTATTCCGGCACCTAACGCTCGCCATTTGAGCCTGAGCCAGGCGATTCTGGATGCGGTAGAGCAGGAACAATTCACCGTCTGGGCCATCGAAGGCGTTGAGGATGCACTACCCTTACTGACGAACCTGGTCTGGGACGGCGAAGGCCAGACAACCCTGATGCAGACCATTCAGGAACGTATAGCTCAGGCGACACAGCAGGATGCTCGTCATCGTTATCCGTGGCCGTTGCGCTGGTTAAGTTGGTTTAGTTCAAACTGATCGGACTTGTTCAGCGTACACGTGTTAGCTATCCTGCGTGCTTCACTAAAATAAGGCTTACTGAGAACATGGTAGATAAACGCGAATCCTATACGAAAGAAGACCTTCTTGCCTCTGGTCGCGGTGAACTGTTTGGCGCGAAAGGCCCGCAGTTACCGGCCCCAAATATGCTGATGATGGACCGTGTCGTGAAAATGACCGAAACCGGCGGCAACTTTGATAAGGGTTACGTAGAAGCAGAACTCGATATCAACCCGGACCTGTGGTTCTTCGGTTGCCACTTTATTGGCGATCCGGTAATGCCTGGCTGCCTGGGCCTCGATGCTATGTGGCAGCTGGTAGGCTTCTATTTGGGCTGGCTTGGCGGTGAAGGCAAAGGCCGCGCGCTGGGCGTAGGCGAAGTGAAATTCACCGGTCAGGTTCTGCCTACCGCGAAGAAAGTCACCTACCGCATCCACTTCAAACGTATCGTTAACCGCCGTCTGATCATGGGCCTGGCGGATGGCGAAGTGCTGGTAGATGGTCGTCTGATCTATACCGCAAACGATCTGAAAGTGGGTCTGTTCCAGGATACCTCTGCTTTCTGATAACGGCTTTTGCGCCTCCCAGAAAGGCGAAACCTCCGCATTGCGGAGGTTTCTTTTTAAAGAGACGGTATCAGGCAAGTACTGCCCTGTCTCCGATGGCTTCTCGCCAGCCCCCTAGCCATTGGGACCTTTGATTCAGGGCCTGATAGGGACACATTTCTTTAGAACGTCCGGCGATGCCAGCCTGATAACCACGTTGATGAGCCCTTTCCAGGCGATCTCGTTTCTGTCTCTTCATGCCTCGTTTCCCTCATTCTTTTGTCTGGTGGAAAGAAAACAGTGGTTGCAATATGTGCAAGCACAGTTAACGAATACCCCGAATCAGCTTCAGCGTCAACGTTCAAAATTCATACGGGTGTCATATTTGTGAGCTACATGGAAGATCGTTTGTACAAAAAATGTGATGCGGCACAAGTAACAGCCTGAACGCAAAACGAAAAAAAAAGCCGCCATCAGCGCGTCGCTGAGTGCGGCTTTTGTCGATGAATTTTACTTATGGCAGGCGTGAAATCTCTTTAGCAATGGCCGCCGACTCCTGTGCCCAGCCCTGTGCCAGCACTTTCACCATTTCGTCATAGCCATCTTTCTGCTGCTTAAGCTCCAGATGGAAAGGACGCTTCATCAGCTGGCCCTGGTGATTCAACAGCCACTCCCCGCTGATAACCACGGCGCCGTCATAGCGGCCGTGGAACCCCGTCACGTTAACATTCAGTGTGTCCTGATCGCTTCCCAGAGGCTGTGAGGCGACTACCCAACCAGGAAGCTGGCTGCTCAGGTTCGCCACCAGCGTATTGCGAAGCTGCTGATCCAGCGGGCTGGCCCACAGGTTATTGTTGGCGATAACGTACTGCACATCGCTGGTCTGGTAGACCACCCCGTTACCCGCCAGATAATCCGGCACGGCAACCTGTTCAACCCACAGCAGACGACTGCCCTGCGAGGTGCTGCTCTGCGCACCCGGCTGCGCGCTTAGCGGCAGCTGGTAGTAGCTTTTGTTGTCGCTTCCGGAGCTACAGGCCGTTAATACCAGTGCGCCCACGATGATTAGCCATTTTTTCATTGTTTCGCCCTCTTAGGCTCAGGATCCTTTTTATCTTTCGCTTCAAACACCAGCGCATTGCTCTTTTCATTGAGCGTTTTCAGAACGGGCTGTAGCTCGCGTAAAACCTGATCAAGACGTTGCATATCCGCCACCATCTTGTTGTAGGCCGCCGAGCCCGGCTGGAAGCCCTGCATGCTGCGGTTCAGCTCGCGCAAGGTTTTCTGCATATCCTGCGGCAGCTGCTGCATGGACTGGTTAGCAGTGATCTTGTTGATATTATCCAGCGTGGTTTGCAGACGTTGCATCGTCGCCTGGCTCTGATGCAGTGAACCCGTCGCGGCTTCAAGCATAGGATTCAACGGCAGATTATTAATCTTATCCAGCGTTTCCATCAGACGCTGTTGGATCTGCGCCAGACCACTGCTGACCGTAGGAATGATTTTGTAGCCGCCAAATTCACGGATACCCGTCATAGCAGGCGCTTTAGGATAGAAGTCCATATCCACATACAGCGCCCCTGTCACCAGGTTGCCGGTTTTCAGCGAGCCGCGCAGGCCGCGATTCAGCAGGTCGCTGATATGCTCCCCAATATCCTGATCCTCACCTATCTGGTTAATCAAACGCTCAGGTTCAATACGGATCAGCACCGGAATACGATAATCATCATCAAGCATCTGCTTAAGACCCGGAACAAAGTAAGGCACTTGTCCCACAGTCCCCAGACGGATACCGCGGAACTCGACTGGCGCCCCTGGCTGCAAGCCGCGTACGGAGTCCTTAAAGAACATCAGGTAGTCAATGTGATCGGTATAGAGCGCATCCTGAATACTTTTTTGATCGTCAAACAGCCTGAAGGCGGTTTTCTCCGCCACCGGTTGTCCGAGATCCATGCCTTCCGGCACGTCGAAACTGACGCCCCCGCCAAACAGCGTGGTGAGCGAGCCCATTTCAACGCGCATCCCCGCAGAGGTCAGATCCACCGCGATCCCGCTGTCTTTCCAGAAGCGAACGTTGCTGGTCACCAGGCGGTCATTAGGCGCATTGATAAAAAGCTGATAGCTGATGGTCCGTTTTTGCGGATCGAAGGTGCTTGTTTCAACCGAACCGACGCGATACCCACGGAACAGCACCGGATCGCCCGGCGAGAGCTGACCCGCTTTTTTGCTGTCCAGAATAACGCGGATCCCTTTTGCATCCGGCGGCGCAAGCGGCGGTGAATCCAGCAGCTGATAGTCTGCTGGCTGGGTACCTTTGCTGCCGGGCTGGAGTTCAATGTAAGCCCCTGAAAGCAGCGTCCCTAAACCGCTGATGCCTTCTCTTCCGACCTGAGGTTTCACCACCCAAAAAACGGAATCTTCATGAAGCAGTTTTTCCATGCCGGCATTCAGGCGGGCCTTGATTTCAACATGGGTTAAATCATCCGTCAGGGTCGCGCTTTCGACGACGCCCACATCCACGCTGCGGCTCTTGATGGTGGTTTTCCCGCCCTCAATCCCCTCTGCATTGGTGGTGATGAGCGTCACTTCCGGTCCCTGATGGCTGTAATGATAAAACAGGATCCATGCACCTATCAGCGCGGTCACGATGGGGAAAATCCACACCGGCGACCAGTTTCTGACCTTCTGCACTTTAGCCTCTCCACTCTTATTTTCCATGCTCTTACTCTTCCTCATGGCTTGAATCGGGCTCACGATCCCACGATAAACGAGGGTCGAAGGTCATGGCCGCAAACATGGTCATAATGACGACCAACGCAAACATCAGCGCTCCCATAGCGGGATAAATACTCATCAGCCCTCCCATACGCACCAGCGCAGAGAGAACCGCAATCACGAACACGTCAATCATCGACCAGCGACCAACAAATTCCACGACCTCATAAATCAGATGCATACGCTCACTGTCACGCTTACCGTGCCCTTTCGCATCCCAGCAAAGCCAGGCAATGGCAATCATCTTCAAGGTCGGAACCATAATACTGGCGAGAAATATGACCCCTGCAACAGGGTATGATCCCTCGCTCCACAGCAAAATTACCCCGGCAAGGATGGTCGAGGGCATTCTGTCGCCAAGCAGATCGGTGATCATGATTGGCAATATATTGGCGGGCAGATAGAGCATGATGGAGGTCACCAGCAGCGCCATGGTCCATTGCAGGCTATTTTTGCGCCGGACGTGACCTTTTGTTTCACAGCGCGGGCACACCTCGACCTCCGCTGGCAGCACGGCGGTGCAGCAGGAGCAGGAGCGAAGCCCCTGACGAATACCCGGTACGCCCACCTTTACCGTCCGCGAGAGCGTCGGGGCCGGGGCGATATCGTCCCAGGCCCAGCGTCGGTCCACGCACTGGAACGCGCGCAGTTGCAGCACGCAATACAGACACCACGGAATAAAGCTGCTGCCAATCCCCACGTCGCCGTAGGCCATCAGTTTCACGAAGCTGACGAGGATACCTGCCAGAAAAATTTCCGCCATCCCCCAGCTTTTCAGCTGGAACAGGATCCGCGCGAGTTTAATTTTAAGGGCGGTAGGCATCCTGACGCGGTTGACCAGCAAAAGAATGACGACCAGGCAAAAAGCCGGGACTATCTGAACGAACAGAAGGAAGAAGGTGCCGAGGCTGGCGTAATCTTCCGAGAACATCACGCCTGGAATTTCCAGTAAATCCACCTGGCTTGTCATCCCGCCCACTTTCATAGAGATGAAAGGGAAGAGATTGGAGAGCAGTAACATGAACAGGGCTGCCAGCGCGTAAGCCGTAGGACGCTGCCTTGGCGCGTCCCATTCGGTCGTCAGCGTAGCTCCGCAGCGCGGGCAGGCAGCCTTATGTCCGTGACCAAGCTCTGGCAACGCCACGAGCATATCGCATTGCGAGCATAATATATGCCGATCGGCACGGTGCTGGTCACACATAGATTATCCCTGTTATGCGCCGTTTTTCAGAGACTCAAGGTACTCCCAGCGCTCAAAAGCTTCTTCCAGCGCCTGCTCGGCCTGGGAGAGTTCAGCCAATACTTTCTGAGTATAGTCGTGAGGCTGCGTAAAGAATGACGCATCCGCGACCTGAATTTGCAGTGCTTCCAGCGCCGCTTCCAGTTCTTCCAGACGCTGCGGCAGCCCTTCCAGCTCGCGCTGCAAGTTATAGCTCATTTTAGCTGGAGATTTTTTGGCACTTTCTGCTTTTGCAACAGCAGGTTCGGCGACATTTTTGGCCTTCACCTGTTTTTGCACCAGCGACTGCGCTTGCTGACCACGCGCGTCATGATAGCCGCCCACATATTGTCCGATGCGCCCTTCACCTTCGAAGATCCAGCACTCGGTCACGGTGTTATCGACAAACTGACGATCGTGGCTGACCAGCATCACGGTTCCCTGATAACCATCAATCAACTCTTCCAGCAGTTCCAGCGTTTCGACATCCAGATCGTTCGTCGGTTCATCGAGAATCAGTAAGTTACTGGGTTTCAGGAACAGGCGCGCCAGCAAAAGGCGGTTACGCTCACCGCCGGACAGCGCGCGCACAGGCGTCAGGGCGCGTTTCGGATGGAACAGGAAGTCCTGAAGGTAGCCCAGCACGTGACGCGGCTTGCCGTTAACCATCACCTCCTGTTTCCCTTCTGCGAGGTTATCCATCACCGTACGGTCCGGATCCAGCTCTGCGCGGTGCTGGTCGAAGTACGCCACTTCCAGTTTGGTACCGCAGTGAATGCGACCGCTGTCGGCCTGCAACTGGCCCAGCATCAGTTTCAACAGCGTGGTTTTGCCGCAGCCGTTTGGACCGATAAGCGCAATTTTGTCGCCGCGCTGAACCTGAGCGGAGAATTCGTTCACCAGCACTTTGCCGTCAACCGAATAGTTAACGTTCTCCATTTCGAAGACAATTTTGCCCGAGCGGGACGCCTCTTCCACCTGCATTTTGGCGCTGCCCATGACTTCGCGGCGCTCGCTACGTTCGCGACGCATCGCCTTCAGGGCACGAACGCGGCCTTCGTTACGGGTACGACGCGCCTTGATGCCCTGACGGATCCACACCTCTTCCTGCGCCAGCTTGCGGTCGAATTCGGCGTTTTGCAGCTCTTCGACGCGCAGGTTCTCTTCTTTTTCCAGCAGATAGGTATCGTAGTCACCCGGATAGGTCACCAGCTTGCCGCGGTCGAGGTCGACAATGCGCGTGGCCATGTTGCGGATGAACGAACGGTCGTGGGAGATGAAGATAATGGTGCCGTTAAAGGTTTTCAGGAACCCTTCCAGCCAGTCAATCGCTTCGATATCCAGGTGGTTCGTCGGTTCGTCCAGCAGCAGCACCTTAGGCCCGCTCACCAGGGCACGTCCCAGCGCGGCTTTACGCAGCCAGCCGCCGGAGAGCGCCGACAGCTCCATATCCGCTTCCAGGCCAAGCTGAGCCAGCACTTCGTTAATGCGGTTTTCCAGCTGCCACAGGCCGTGGTGATCGAGCATCTCCTGCACTTTTGCCAGCTCGTTGAGATTCTTGTCGCTTGGATCGGTCATCACCAGATGCGAAATCTCGTGGTAGCGCTTGAGGTATTCCGCCTGCTCTGAAATCCCTTCGGCCACGAAATCGTACACGCTGCCGGTAACGTTACGCGGCGGATCCTGTTGCAGGCGAGAGACGATCAGATCCTGCTCGTAAACAATACGCCCATCATCCAGCCCCTGCTCACGGTTGAGGATTTTCATCAGCGTCGATTTACCCGCGCCGTTACGGCCCACCAGACAGACGCGCTCGTTATCTTCGATATGCAGCTCTGCATTATCGAGAAGCGGTGCGTCGCTGAACGAGAGCCACGCGCCATGCATACTAATTAAAGACATTTATTTTTCCTTTCAGACCGCGGAGATCAGCCAGCAGTTATGAATTTGACGGTTACGGGCAAAGTCCTGAGACAGCGTTTTTTGGCTGATTTCTTGTGCTTTCAGTCCCAGTTCGGCCAGGCCGTCGTGATCCATGCGGAATCCGCGCTTGTTGTTCGAGAACATAATGGTGCCGCCTTTACGCAGCAGGCGCTTCAGGTCGGTCATCAGGCGCAGGTGATCGCGTTGAACATCAAAGCTATCCTCCATACGCTTGGAGTTAGAGAAGGTCGGCGGATCGATGAAGATCAGATCGAACTGCTCGTCGGTGTCACGCAGCCAGCCCAGCACGTCGGCCTGTAGCAGACGATGCTGCCGACCGGTTAAGCCGTTGAGACGCAGGTTGCGCTCTGCCCACTCCAGATAGGTACGGGACATATCTACCGTGGTGGTGCTACGCGCCCCGCCAAGCCCCGCATGAACGCTGGCGCTGCCGGTATAGGAGAACAGGTTCAGGAAGTCTTTGCCCTTGCTCATCTGGCCCAGCATACGGCGGGCGATACGGTGGTCGAGGAACAGGCCGGTATCGAGGTAGTCGGTCAGGTTTACCCACAGGCGAGCGTTATATTCGCCCACTTCGATGAAGTCGCCCTTCTCGCCCATCTTCTGATACTGGTTTTTGCCTTTCTGACGCTCGCGGGTTTTCAGCACCAGCTTGTTTGGCGAAATGCCGAGTACGGCGATGGTGGCCGCAATCACGTCCAGCATACGCTGGCGCGCTTTTTGCGCATCGATGGTTTTCGGCGGAGCGTATTCCTGAACCACCACCCAGTCCGCATAGCGGTCAACCGCCACGTTGTATTCCGGCAGATCAGCGTCGTACAGGCGATAACATTCAATGCCTTCCTGCTTCGCCCACTTCTCAAATTTCTTCAGATTCTTGCGCAGGCGGTTGGCGTAGTCTTCCGCCACGCCGGACGGTTTGCTGTCCGCCGCAATCTCTGCCAGATGGTAGTTTTTCTGTACGCAGTCCAGCGGGCCGTTTTTCGCCTTGAACTGGCGATCTGCACGCAGTTGCAGGCAGCTCAGCAGCTCCGGCGAGGCGCTAAACAGAGAAAGATTCCAGCCGCCGAAATGCGCCTTCATGTTGCGGCCCAGCAGGCTGTGCAGGGCAATCAGCGCAGGCTCGCTGCCCAGACGCTCACCGTACGGCGGGTTGCTGATAACGGTACCATACGGGCCTTTTGGCAGCGGATTGGTCAGGTTCGCCACATCCTTAACGTCAAAGGTCACCAGCTCACCGATCCCGGCACGACGGGCATTGCTGCGCGCGCGCTCAATTACCCGCGCGTCGCTGTCCGAACCGTAAAAGTGAGACGTGTACTCCGCCAGCCCCTTACGCGCGCGGGTCTGCGCGTCGTCTTTAACTTCTTTCCAGATGGCTTCATCGTGCTGCGCCCAGCCTTTAAAGCCCCACTGTCCACGATGCAGCCCTGGTGCACGGTCGGTGGCCAGCATCGCGGCCTCAATCAGCAGCGTACCGGAACCGCACATCGGATCGAGCAACGGCGTACCTGGCTGCCAGCCGGAGCGCATCACGATCGCGGCGGCCAGGGTCTCTTTGATTGGCGCCATGCCGGTGCGATCGCGGTAGCCTCGCAGATGCAGGCCCGCCCCGCTCAGATCCAGGGAGATGCTCGCCGTGTCGCCGTTAAGCCAGACGTTGATGCGCAGATCCGGGTTTTCACGGTCAACGTTCGGACGTTCTTTATTACGACGCGTGAAGCAGTCCACAATGGCGTCTTTGACGCGCAGGGCACCGTACTGGCTGTTGCGGATCTCGTCGTTGACGCCGTTGAAATGCACCGCAAAGGTGGCATCCGGCGTGAAGATCTCTGTCCAGTCGATCATCTGTACGCCGGTGTAGAGATCAAGATCGCTGTAGACCTTGCACTCTTTCATCGGCAGCATGATGCGCGACGCCAGACGGCTCCACATCAGGCTCTGGTAAATAAGCCGCGTGTCGCCCTCAAAATGGACACCACCCTGAACCACCTGGCACTCTTTCGCGCCCAGGCCTTCCAGTTCAGTTTTTAACAGCTCTTCCAGCCCACGGGCCGTACTGGCAAACAGAGAATTCATATCGTCACTTTTACTCATAGAAAATTGTCGCGCATTATAGCTAATATGGCGTGTATGTCATAAAGTTGAAGGCTTATTTCTTTAGCGGGAGTGTGCAGTGGCGACGTTATCCAGGCTTTTTATTCATCCGGTGAAATCCATGCGCGGCATCGGCGTGACCCACGCGCTGGCAGATATGAGCGGCTTCGCCTTCGATCGCATTTTTATGGTCACCGAGCCTGACGGTACGTTCATCACCGCTCGCCAGTTCCCGCAAATGGTTCGCTTTACCCCTTCCCCGCTTCATGACGGTTTGCATTTGACCGCGCCGGACGGCTCAAGCGTGGTTGTCCGCTTTGCTGATTTTGCGCCCGTCGATGCGCCAACGGAAGTATGGGGGAATCATTTTACCGCGCGTATCGCGCCGGACGCTATAAACCAGTGGCTGAGCGGCTTTTTCTCCCGCGACGTTCAGCTGCGCTGGGTTGGACCCGCGCTGACCCGTCGCGTAAAACGCCACGACGCGGTTCCCCTCTCCTTCGCGGATGGATTTCCCTTCCTGCTGACCAGCGAGGCCTCGCTGCGTGATCTACAGCGCCGCTGCAAAGCCAGCGTGCAGATGGAGCAGTTTCGCCCAAATCTGGTGGTGACCGGCGCGGACGCCTGGGATGAAGATACCTGGAAAGTCATCCGCATCGGCAGCGTTATTTTTGATGTCGTGAAGCCGTGCAGCCGCTGTATTTTCACCACCGTCAGCCCGGAGAAAGGCCAGAAACACCCTTCCGGCGAACCGCTGAAAACGTTGCAGTCATTTCGTACCGCGCAGGATAAGGGTGATGTCGACTTCGGCCAGAATCTGATCCCCCGCTCCAGCGGCGTGATCCGCGTGGGCGACGAGGTCGAAATTCTGACTCGCGGGCCTGCACGAGTGTACGGCGCAGGCCAGCAAGATGAAATGGCCGCCCCTGAGACAAACGTCGCCGCTGCGGTGGATATTCACTGGGAAGGCAAGGTCATTCGTGGCAATAATCAGCAGGTGCTACTGGAGCAGCTGGAACAGGCAGGGATCCGCGTACCGTATTCCTGTCGCGCGGGGATCTGCGGATGCTGTCGCATTAAACTGGTCGATGGTGAAGTGAGTGCCCTGAAGAAATCTGCGATTGGCAATGACGGCACGATCCTGTGCTGTAGCTGTGTGCCAAAAACGAGCGTACAGCTCGAAGCTTAAACCGCCTGTTCGAGGCTGAAGGCATCCACGCGCAGCTGTGGCTTCAGCCTGTCATTCATCACTTTAATGGCGTCGCCTAACTGCATCACTCGCCCGGCAATGGTCACGCCGGGTTGGGCCAGCAGACAGAGCGCGGCGTTTTCACCGGGTTCAACCACCAGCAAATTCACCTCTTCTTCGGTATCGCTCAGATTGACGCTTGCCGCATCGCCGGTAGCCGGGGTCCAGCTCATGCCGTGCGCGAGGAAATGCCAGCTTTTCGGCATTTGTGGTTTCAGGAAACGGATCGCCACCAGCGCATTTAATACCAGTTCAGCGCGCTGTTCTTTGGAGAGATCGAAGTCGCGGCATTTTTCTTCGAAAGAGAAATAGAGCGCGGCGTCGTCAACGCAAAAGCCTGAAGGAGCAAACGCGTCTGGGGTTAACATTCGGCGCGCAAAACGAGAACGAAACAACATGCCATTGGCTAAGTCGAGCATCATGCGGTCATGCTCTTCACAAAAATACCAGCGCCAGTTATCGTCAGGTTTAATTCGCATGTTTCTCTCCCGTCCCCAAAACGTCCTGTACTAAAAATGTCCTGTTTGCCGCTTCGCTTATAACACTAGTAATAAAAGACTATAATGTCTAAATAAGCAACAATGACGGAATATAAAACAACCAGGGCTGGAAATAAAGCCCTGGTTGTCTGATTAAGAGAAAAGATTAGATATGCGTGACGATTTCTTTAATCAACGGCGGCCCTTTGAAAATAAAGCCGGAATAAATTTGCACCAGTGATGCACCAGCCGCCATCTTCTCACGTGCAGCAATGACGGAATCAATGCCGCCCACGCCAATAATCGGCAGCTGGCCTTTTAATTCCGCAGACAGTGCGCGAATAATTTCAGTGCTCTTTAATTGAACCGGACGTCCGCTTAATCCACCCGCTTCGTCACAGTTTTTCATTCCCTGAACGAGGGAACGGTCGAGGGTTGTATTGGTCGCAATCACACCGTCAATATTATGGCGAACTAAACTATCGGCAACCTGGATCAATTCTTCAACCGAAAGATCCGGGGCGATCTTAACTGCGACCGGGACATATTTATGGTGGATCGCCTGTAGCGCCGTTTGTTTATTTTTAATGGCGCTAAGAAGATCGTCGAGCGCTTCGCCATATTGCAATGAACGCAGCCCTGGGGTGTTAGGCGATGATATATTCACCGCGATATAACCCGCATAGGCATAGACTTTTTCCATACAAATCAGATAGTCATCTTTACCCTGCTCGACTGGGGTGTCTTTATTTTTGCCGATATTAATACCCAGCACGCCATCAAAATGGGCTTTTTTTACGTTCTCAACCAGACGATCGACGCCAAGGTTATTAAAGCCCATGCGGTTGATCAGCCCCTCGGCTTCAACCAGGCGGAACAGACGCGGCTTGTCATTTCCCGGCTGCGGGCGCGGCGTCACCGTCCCGATTTCGATTGAGCCAAAGCCCATCGCACCGAGTGCATCAATGCATTCGCCATTTTTATCCAGACCAGCCGCCAGGCCCAGTGGATTTTTGAACGTCAGACCCATGCACTGAACGGGTTTTTCCGGCACGTTTTGACGCACCAGCGCGGCCAGAGGCGTTCCTGTAATACGGCGTAACTGCTGAAATGTAAATTCATGAGCGCGCTCAGGATCGAGCTGGAAAAGGGCTTTACGAACGAAGGGGTAGTACATGAACTCTCCTGGATTCCCGGTGTGCAAACCGGGAGGGGATTATGTGCGATCCCGCCCGGAAAGGGAATTGACCTGTGGCAAAAAAAGCCGTTTAAAACGCAATCGTTTACTTATCGGCAAGCTTCTTATGCATTTTTCAGCATTCATCCTGAGGATAAATCATTTAGTGGAATAACCACGCAATGTCACACTCCTGAAAATTGTTATGAATGTTAGATAAAAGCAAACAATTAGTTATAAGGAGCAACCATGCGCGTCATTACTTTGGCCGGAAGCCCACGCTTCCCCTCTCGCTCCAGCGCTCTGCTGGAATACGCTCGCGAAAAGCTTAATGCTCTGGATGTGGAAGTGTGTCACTGGAATTTACACAATTTCGCGCCTGAAGATCTGCTCTACGCCCGTTTTGACAGCCCGGCGCTGAAAACCCTGATCGAACAGTTTAAGAGTGCTGACGGGCTGATCGTCGCGACACCGATTTATAAAGCCTCTTTTTCCGGCGCGCTGAAAACGCTGCTCGATCTGCTGCCCGAACGCGCGCTGGACGGCAAGGTCGTCCTGCCGCTGGCCACGGGCGGCACGGTCGCCCATTTGCTGGCGGTAGATTATGCCCTCAAGCCGGTTCTGAACGCCCTGAAAGCCCAGGAGATCCTGCATGGCGTGTTCGCTGATGATTCACAGGTGATTGATTATCAGCATAAACCGCATTTTACGCCGAACCTGCAAACCCGCCTCGACGGCGCGCTTGAAACCTTCTGGCATGCCCTCAACCGCCGGGATCGTCACGCAGCGGCAAGTCATCAATCACAAGGAGTGGCCCATGTTTAAAACCGTTACCCGTATCGGGCTGGCAGGTCTGCTGGCAGTGGCGTCACTGGCTCAGGCGGCGGAGACCGCGCCGGAGAGCCTGCGTATCGGTTATCAGAAAGGCAGCGTCAGCATGGTGCTGGCGAAAAGCCATGCGCTGCTGGAGACGCGCTTTCCGGAGACCACATTCTCCTGGGTCGAGTTCCCCGCCGGACCACAGATGCTGGAGGCGCTGAACGTCGGGAGTATTGATTTAGGCAGCACCGGCGATATCCCGCCTATCTTTGCTCAGGCTGCCGGGGCGGATCTGGTTTACGTTGGCGTTGAGCCCGCCAAGCCGAAGGCAGAGGTGATCCTGGTACCGGAAAACAGCGATATTAAAAGCGTCGCCGATCTTAAAGGCCATAAGGTTGCTTTCCAGAAAGGTTCCAGCTCGCACAACCTGCTGCTGCGCGCGTTGCAGGAAGCCGGCCTTAAATTCACCGATATCCAGCCCGTTTACCTGACGCCTGCCGATGCGCGCGCGGCGTTTCAGCAAAAGAACGTCGATGCCTGGGCAATCTGGGATCCCTACTACTCCGCCGCGCTGTTGCAGGGCGGGGTAAGGGTGCTGAAAGACGGCACCACCCTGAAGCAGACCGGTTCGTTCTACCTGGCGGCACGTCCGTACGCAGAGAAAAATGGCGCCTTTATTCAGCAGGTGCTGGATACCTTTACCCAGGCCGATGCGCTGACCCAGAGCCAGCGTCAGCAGAGCATCACGTTGCTGGCAAAAACCATGGGCTTACCTGAACCGGTGATCGCCACGTATCTTGACCATCGTCCACCCACCACCATTGCGCCGGTTAACGCCCACGTTGCCGCGCTTCAGCAGCAAACGGCCGATCTCTTTTATCAAAACCGCCTGGTTCCAAAGCAGGTGAATATTCGCGAACGCATCTGGCAACCCGCTGGCAATGAAGGAAAAAAATCATGAGTCTGAATCTTTTCTGGTTTTTACCCACTCACGGTGATGGACATTATCTTGGTACAGAAGAAGGCGCCCGCCCGGTCGATCACGGCTATCTACAGCAGATCGCCCAGGCGGCAGACCGCATCGGTTTTACCGGGGTGCTGATCCCGACGGGCCGCTCATGTGAGGATGCGTGGCTGGTTGCCGCATCCATGATCCCCGTCACCCAGCGCCTGAAGTTCCTGGTAGCCTTGCGCCCGAGCGTAGTATCTCCCACCGTCGCGGCGCGCCAGGCGGCAACGCTGGACAGGCTGTCCAACGGACGCGCGCTGTTCAACCTGGTGACGGGCAGCGATCCGCAGGAGCTGGCGGGCGACGGCGTCTTCCTCGATCATACCGAGCGTTATGAAGCTTCCGCAGAGTTCACCCGCGTCTGGCGGCGTCTGCTGGAAGGGGAAACCGTTACCTTCGAAGGAAAACATATCCACGTTCGCGATGCGAAGCTCTACTTCCCGCCGGTACAGCAGCCGCGCCCTCCCCTCTATTTCGGCGGATCGTCTGACGTGGCGCAGGCGCTGGCGGCCGAGCAGGTCGATCTCTATCTGACCTGGGGCGAGCCGCCGGAGCTGGTTAAAGAGAAAATTGCCCAGGTACGCGCTAAAGCCGCAGAACATGGTCGTACGGTACGCTTCGGTATTCGCCTGCATGTGATTGTACGTGAAACCAACGACGAGGCCTGGCAAGCCGCAGACCGTCTGATCGCTCATCTGGACGACGACACCATCGCCAAAGCACAGGCCGCCTTTGCCAAAACCGACTCCGTAGGCCAGCACCGAATGGCCTCCCTGCACAACGGCAAGCGCGAGAATCTGGAGATCAGCCCAAACCTGTGGGCCGGTGTGGGACTGGTGCGCGGCGGCGCCGGTACGGCGCTGGTGGGCGACGGTCCAACCGTGGCGGCACGCATTAATGAATATGCAGAGCTGGGAATCGACAGCTTTATCCTCTCCGGCTATCCGCATCTGGAAGAGGCGTACAAGGTGGGTGAACTGCTGTTCCCGCATCTGGATGTCGCTATCCCGGAAATTCCGCAGCCGCGTCAGCTTCAGTTGCAGGGTGAAGCCGTGGCGAACGCGTTTATTCCGAGAAAAGTCGCGCAAAGCTAAGGAGCCGCCATGTCTGCAATCGCACAAAAATGGCTGCTGCGCGCCGCGCCGTGGTTTCTGCCCGTCGGCATTGTCCTCGTCTGGCAGCTGGCGTCGTCAACCGGCTGGCTGTCGAGCCGCATTTTGCCCTCGCCGGAAGGCGTTGTGGAAGCGTTCTGGTCGCTCAGCGCCAGCGGTGAGCTGTGGCAGCATCTGGCTATCAGCTCCTGGCGCGCCGTAATCGGCTTTTCGATTGGCGGCAGCATCGGCCTGACCCTGGGGCTCATCAGCGGCCTGTCCCGCTGGGGCGAGCGGCTGCTGGATACCTCCGTTCAGATGCTGCGTAACGTGCCGCATCTGGCGCTGATCCCGCTGGTTATCCTGTGGTTTGGCATTGATGAGAGCGCCAAAATCTTCCTCGTGGCGCTGGGGACGTTGTTCCCGATTTATATCAATACCTGGCATGGGATCCGCAATATCGATCGCGGGCTGGTTGAGATGGCCCGCAGCTATGGCCTGTCGGGTTTTGCTCTGTTTACCCATGTGATCCTGCCGGGCGCCCTGCCCTCCATTATGGTCGGCGTACGTTTTGCGCTCGGCCTGATGTGGCTCACCCTGATCGTGGCGGAAACCATTTCGGCAAACTCCGGCATTGGTTATCTGGCGATGAACGCCCGCGAGTTCCTGCAAACGGACGTGGTGGTGGTTGCCATTATCCTTTATGCCCTGCTCGGCAAACTGGCGGACGTCAGCGCCCAGTGGCTGGAACGTAGCTGGCTGCGCTGGAACCCGGCCTATACCGCTCAGGAGGCGAAAGCATGAATACTGCACGACTGAACCAGGGGACACCGTTACTGCTGAACGGCGTGACCAAACGCTACGGCGAAAACACCATTCTGAATGCACTGGATCTGCATATCCCTGCCGGACAGTTTGTGGCCGTTGTCGGACGCAGCGGTGGCGGCAAAAGTACCCTGCTGCGTCTTTTAGCCGGGCTGGAAGCCCCCAACGGCGGTGACATTCTGGCGGGCACGACGCCGCTGGCCACTATTCAGGATGATACGCGCATGATGTTTCAGGACGCGCGTCTGCTGCCGTGGAAAACGGTGATGGATAACGTCGGGCTGGGCCTGAAGGGCAGCTGGCAGGAGGAAGCCCGGCAGGCACTCGCCGCGGTCGGGCTGGAGAATCGCGCGGGAGAGTGGCCGGCCGCGCTGTCGGGAGGACAGAAGCAGCGCGTGGCGCTGGCGCGCGCGCTGATTCATCGTCCCGGCCTGCTGCTGCTTGATGAACCGCTCGGCGCCCTCGACGCCCTGACGCGGATCGAGATGCAGGATTTGATTGAATCGCTCTGGAAGGCGCACGGCTTTACGGTGCTGCTGGTGACGCATGACGTCAGCGAAGCCGTGGCGATGGCCGACCGGGTGCTGTTAATAGAAGAGGGAAAAATCGGTCTGGATCTGATGGTGGATATTCCACGCCCTCGCCGGGTGGGGTCAGCGAGACTGGCGGAGCTGGAGGCGGAAGTGCTGGATAGAGTGATGAAACGTGGAGTGAGTGAACGGGCATTGATTAAGGCTAATGCCTGATGCCCTCTCCCACAGGGAGAGGGAGAAAACCGATGCCCCGCTACTCCACGTAGGCCCGGTAAGCGTAGCGCCACCGGGCTTTTTTTACATCAGGCCAGCGCCTTCGCAATCTTCTCGTACAGATCGCCAGACAGGTTGTCCAGCCCTTTCAGCTGCTCAAGCGCGGCGCGCATTTTCGCCTGGCGCTGTGCATCGTAGCGTTTCAGGCGGATCAGCGGCTCAATCAGACGAGACGCCACCTGCGGGTTACGGCTGTTCAGCTCGGTCAGCATTTCAACCATGAACTGATATCCGCTGCCGTCTTCGGCGTGGAACGCTGCCGGGTTGCTGCTGGCAAACGCGCCAATCAGCGAGCGGACGCGGTTCGGGTTGCTCATGGTGAACGAACGGTGCTTCAGCAGGCTGCGTACGTTGCTGAGCACATCGGCTGCCGGGCTGGTGGCCTGAAGGATGAACCACTTGTCCATTACCAGACCATCCTGATGCCACCTGTCGTCGTACTCCTGCATCAGCGCATCGCGGCACGGCAGCTCGGCGACAACGCTTGCAGCCAGTGCGGCCAGCGCATCCGTCATGTTATCGGCCTCGTGGTACTGCTTGCTCACCAGCGTGTTCGCCAGCTCTGCCTCACCAAACGCCAGATAGCGCAGGCAGGTATTGCGCAGGGTACGCTTGCCAATATCCGCATGCTCCACGCGGTACGCGTCCAGCTTGTTGGCGTTGTAAATCGCCAGGAACTCGTCCGCCAGCTCGGTCGCCAGCGTGCGGGTCAGCGCTTCGCGCACCGCCACGATCGCAATCGGATCGATGATGTCAAACAGCTCGGCGATTTCAGTCGCGGACGGCAGCGTCAAAATTTCAGCCGCCAGCGCCGGGTCAATTTTCTCATCCAGCAGGATGGCACGGAAGGCGTCTGCCACATGAACCGGCAGCGTCAACGGCTGGCCCTGCTGGTAACGGTTCACGTTCAGCTTGATGTAGGTCGCCAGCAGGCTTTGTGCCGCATCCCAGCGCGAGAAATCGTTGCGCGCGTGACGCATCAGGAACGTCAGCTGCTGATCGCTCCACTTGTACTCGAGTTTAACCGGCGCGGAAAACTCGCACAGCAGTGCAGGCACGGGCTGGAAATAGACGTTATCGAAGATAAAGGTCTGCTCTGCCTGGGTCACGTTCAGTACGTTGTGTACCGGATGACCGCCCTTCTGTAACGGGATCACGTTGCCTTCGTTGTCGTACAGCTCCACGCTGAACGGAATATGCAGCGGGTATTTCTCTTCCTGCTCGGCCGTAGGCGGCGTGCGCTGGCTGATGGTCAGCGTGTACTGCTCGGTTTCCGGGTTGTAGTCGTCTTTGACGGTCACAATCGGCGTGCCGGCCTGGCTGTACCAGCGGCGGAAGTGCGAGAGATCCACGTTAGACGCGTCTTCCATCGCCTGGACGAAATCGTCGCAGGTGGCCGCGCTGCCGTCGTGGCGTTCAAAGTAGAGCTGCATCCCTTTCTGGAAGTTCTCTTCACCCAGCAGGGTGTGGATCATGCGGATAATTTCAGCGCCTTTTTCATACACCGTCAGGGTGTAGAAGTTATTCATCTCGATGACTTTATCCGGGCGGATCGGGTGCGCCATTGGGCTGGCGTCTTCTGCGAACTGGAGGCCACGCATGGTACGCACGTTATTGATGCGGTTCACCGCCCGCGATCCCAGATCGGAGCTGAACTCCTGATCGCGGAAAACGGTTAAGCCCTCTTTCAGACTCAGCTGGAACCAGTCGCGGCAGGTGACGCGGTTCCCGGTCCAGTTGTGGAAGTACTCGTGGCCGATAACGCGTTCAATATCGAGGAAATCTTTATCCGTTGCGGTATCGGTGCGCGCCAGCACGTATTTGGAGTTAAAGATGTTAAGACCTTTATTCTCCATCGCGCCCATGTTGAAGAAATCGACGGCCACAATCATATAAATGTCGAGGTCATATTCGAGGCCAAAGCGCGTTTCATCCCACTTCATGGAGTTAATGAGGGAGGTCATTGCCCATGGCGCGCGGTCGAGGTTGCCACGATCGACGAACAGCTCCAGCGCGACTTCACGGCCAGAACGCGTTTTGAAGGTGTCGCGCAGAACATCGAAATCTCCCGCCACCAGCGCAAACAGATAGCATGGTTTCGGGAACGGATCCTGCCACTGCACCCAGTGACGACCGTTCTCAAGTTCCCCTTCCCCAATACGGTTGCCGTTGGAGAGCAGGTACGGGTACAGCGTTTTGTCGGCAATAATTTTAGTGGTAAAGCGCGCCAGCACGTCCGGACGATCCAGATACCAGGTAATGTGGCGGAAACCCTCGGCTTCACACTGGGTACACAGGGCCACGCCTGACTGGTAAAGCCCTTCCAGCGCGGTATTGGCGGCGGGGCTGATTTCATTCACGATGCGCAGCGTAAAGCGTTCCGGCAGGTTGTCGATGACCAGCTGGTTGCCTTCTTCTTTATAGTCTGACCAGGCTTCATCATTAATATGCAGGGAAACCAGCGTCAGGTCTTCACCATCCAGACGCAGCGGCACGGCTGTCGCGCTCTGGCGCGTCACCTGGCTTACCGCCGTCACGACGGTTTTTGTGGCATCCAGGTCGAAGGTCAGATCGATATCGCTTATCAGGTATTCCGGCGCACGGTAGTCGTGGCGGTATTTAGCTTGTGGCTGTTGTGTCATAGAAAACCTTATGCATCGTTTGTCGAGTAACGATTCAATATATTCCTGTTGTGTAAAACGCGCTATGCAGAATGTTCATCTTTTCAGGCACAACGCCCTTTTTAGCTACATTTTTGTAACACAGGGCACGAAATGCTCTCGACCATAAAGTGTGCTTATGTTGTGATCGGGGTTCAATAAATCACTAAACAGGGTATACTCCGGAGTTGTTTATTGTACTAAACGCTCCCGTGAGAGGATGCTACAGCGCACCTATGACTCAATTCGCTTCTCCGGTTCTGCATACGTTGCTGGATACCGATGCGTACAAGCTGCATATGCAGCAAGCCGTGTTTCACCACTATCATGATGTTCATGTTGCGGCGGAATTTCGCTGCCGGGGTGACGACTTGCTGGGTATCTACGCAGATTCCATTCGTGAACAGGTCGATGCCATGCAGCATCTGGCGCTCACCGATGACGAATATCAATGGCTTTCTGGCCTGCCTTTCTTTAAAGCGGACTATCTGAACTGGCTGCGCGACTTCCGCTATAAGCCGGAACAGGTCACCGTCACCAATGATAACGGCAAGCTGGACATTCGCCTGACCGGTCCGTGGCGCGAAGTGATCATGTGGGAAGTGCCGCTTCTGGCAGTGATCAGCGAGCTGGCCCACCGCTATCGTTCCCCTGAAACCGGTGTGACGCAGGCCGTTGCCGCTCTGGAAAATAAACTCGTTGAGTTTAACCAGCTGACCGAAGGGCTGGATATGTCCCGATTCCGTCTGATGGACTTTGGCACGCGCCGCCGCTTCTCTCGCGAGGTTCAGGAAGCCATCGTCAGACGCCTGCAACAGGAGCCGTGGTTCGTTGGCACCAGTAACTACGATCTGGCGCGCCGTCTTGATTTAACGCCGATGGGCACCCAGGCGCACGAATGGTTCCAGGCGCACCAGCAGATCAGCCCAGACCTCGCTAACAGCCAGCGAGCCGCCCTCGCCGCGTGGCTTGATGAATACCCGGATCGGCTGGGTATTGCCCTTACCGACTGCATTACCATGGACGCGTTCCTGCGCGACTTTGGCCCTGAGTTTGCCGAACGCTACCAGGGGTTACGCCATGATTCCGGGGATCCGGTTGAATGGGGTGAGAAAGCCATTGCCCATTACGAAAAGCTGGGTATCGACCCAATGAGTAAGGTGCTGGTCTTCTCCGATAACCTTGACCTGGCAAAAGCCATCGACCTTTATCGTCACTTCTCTTCCCGAGTGAACCTGAGTTTTGGGATTGGTACGCGGTTAACCTGCGATATTCCTCAGGTGAAACCGCTGAACATCGTTATAAAACTGGTGGAATGTAACGGTAAGCCGGTCGCGAAGCTCTCCGACAGCCCGGGCAAAACCATCTGCCATGACAAAGCGTTTGTTCGCGCATTACGCAAAGCCTTCGATCTTCCTCAGGTCAAAAAAGCCAGTTAACCGCTTCGGGGAGCCTTCATGGCTCCCCTTCTCTTATTTATTTCTTATTTCTTCTCTCAAGACGGTGAAATTTACTTGTCTGATAGCGGATGGCAGGTAACATAGATATCCCCCCAATAAGGGCGGACAAGTGTTTATTTTTTCCGACTATTAACAGAGAGAATATTATGAGCGTTGTGCCTGTAGCCGACGTACTCCAGGGCCGTGTCGCCGTTGACCAGGAGGTCACCGTGCGCGGATGGGTGCGTACTCGCCGAGATTCTAAAGCTGGCATCTCCTTCCTCGCCGTCTATGACGGTTCCTGCTTTGATCCTGTACAGGCCGTCATTAATAATTCTCTGCCCAATTACAATGATGACGTTCTGCACCTGACAACAGGCTGTTCCGTGATCGTCACCGGTGTTGTGGTGGCCTCTCCGGGCCAGGGTCAGAGCTACGAAATTCAGGCGACCTCGGTGGAAGTGACCGGCTGGGTTGAAGATCCGGACACCTATCCGATGGCTGCAAAGCGTCACAGCATTGAATATCTGCGTGAAGTCGCGCACCTGCGTCCGCGCACCAACCTGATTGGTGCGGTTGCGCGCGTGCGTCATACGCTGGCGCAGGCGCTGCATCGCTTCTTTGACGAGCAGGGTTACTTCTGGGTTTCTACCCCGCTGATCACGGCTTCTGATACCGAAGGTGCAGGTGAAATGTTCCGCGTTTCAACGCTGGATATGGAAAACCTGCCGCGTACGCCGGAAGGTAAAGTCGATTACGACAAAGACTTCTTTGGTAAAGAAGCCTTCCTGACGGTTTCCGGCCAGCTGAACGGCGAAACCTACGCCTGTGCGCTGTCTAAGATCTACACCTTCGGCCCAACCTTCCGTGCGGAAAACTCCAACACCAGCCGTCACCTGGCGGAATTCTGGATGCTGGAGCCGGAAGTGGCCTTTGCCGATCTGAATGACGTGGCAGGCCTGGCAGAAGCGATGCTGAAATACGTGTTCAAAGCGGTTCTCGAAGAGCGCGCAGACGACATGAAATTCTTCGCTGAGCGTGTCGATAACGACGCCATCGCCCGTCTTGAGCGCTTTGTTTCCGCAGACTTCGCGCAGGTGGACTACACCGATGCGGTCGCTATCCTGGAAAAATGCGGTGAGAAATTCGAGAACCCGGTTTACTGGGGCGTGGATCTCTCCTCCGAGCACGAACGTTATCTGGCAGAGAAGCACTTCAAAGCACCGGTGGTGGTGAAAAACTATCCGAAAGACATTAAGGCGTTCTATATGCGCCTTAACGAAGACGGTAAAACCGTTGCTGCGATGGACGTACTGGCACCGGGCATCGGCGAAATCATCGGTGGTTCCCAGCGTGAAGAACGTCTGGACGTGCTGGACGCGCGTATGCAGGAGATGGGTCTGAACCCGGCGGACTACAGCTGGTATCGCGACCTGCGCCGCTACGGCACCGTGCCGCACTCCGGCTTTGGCCTGGGCTTCGAGCGTCTGATTGCCTACGTGACAGGCGTTCAGAACGTACGTGATGTGATTCCATTCCCACGCACGCCGCGTAACGCAAGCTTCTAACCGTCCACATCAATAATGGCCAGCACTTGCTGGCCATTATTTTATCCTGCAACGTCAGTTTTCGTCAGTCAAAAGTAAGCATCTTTAAACCACAACCCCGCAATAACCTCTACCTGTTACGTTTTGTTTCCACGAAACATCTGGCGACAAAAAAAATAACCCCATTCTTATTGCGCTTAAAGCAATTCTTACGTAATAGCACAAAAAACAATCAACTTCTTAGCCATCTGGATGGCTTTTGCCGATCATAAGAAAAAATGACCCGTTTAACTTCTGTTTATAGGAAAGGCCTTTAGCTAAATTAAATATAAGGAAATCATATATATAAGAATAAAGCGGATGTTTTATTCACCAGACTGCGCTGAAATTTGAGGTGCTTCACAAAGTTCCCGAAAATACATATTTAGTTACACATATTTTCTTTTTGTAACTGAATCTTGAAGATTGTAGCACTTTCAGTGTAGCGAAACGCTTCTATGAATGGAAAGATGCCTGTCAGACACATAAAGACACCTAACTCTCATCAATAGTTCCGGAAATATTTATTGACAGAATTTATTGACGGCAGTGGCGAGTGTCATAAAAAAACCAATGAGGGTAATAAATAATGATGAAGCGCAATATCCTGGCAGTGGTAGTCCCTGCCCTGCTGGTAGCCGGTGCAGCAAACGCTGCTGAAATCTATAACAAAGACGGCAACAAATTAGATCTTTACGGGAAAGCAGTTGGCCTGCATTACTTCTCTGATAATGACGGCAGCAATGGCGACAACACTTACGCGCGTCTGGGTTTCAAAGGCGAAACGCAGATCAACGATCAGCTGACCGGTTATGGTCAGTGGGAATACAACTTCCAGGGTAACAACTCTGAAGGCGCAGATGCACAGAACGGCAACAAAACCCGTCTGGCATTCGCAGGTCTGAAATTCGGCGATGCAGGCTCCTTCGACTACGGTCGTAACTACGGCCTGGTCTATGACGCAATCGGCATCACCGATATGCTGCCTGAGTTCGGTGGTGACACCGGCGCAACCGATAACTTCTTCTCTGGCCGTACCGGTGGTCTGGCGACTTACCGTAACAGCAACTTCTTCGGCCTGGTTGATGGTCTGAACTTTGGCGTTCAGTACCTGGGCAAGAACGAGCGTGATATCGCAGTACGTTCTAACGGCGACGGCTGGGCGACCTCTCTGAGCTATGACTACGAAGGCTTCGGCATCGTGGGTGCTTACGGCGCAGCTGACCGTACCAACAACCAGCAGACCCTGGACTGGGGTAAAGGCGATAAAGCTGAGCAGTGGGCTACCGGTCTGAAATACGACGCGAACAACATCTACCTGGCAGCGGTATACGGCGAAATGCGTAACGCAGCGCGCCTGAGCAACAGAGGTTTCGCTAACAAATCTCAGGACTTCTCCGTTGTGGCTCAGTACCAGTTCGACTTCGGCCTGCGCCCGTCCATCGCTTACTACAAATCTAAAGCGAAAGACGTAGAAAATATCGGTGACGAAGACTACATCAACTACATCGATATCGGTGCGACCTACTACTTCAACAAAAACATGTCCACCTATGTTGACTACCAGATCAACCAGCTGAAAGACGACAACAAGCTGGGCATCAACAATGATGACATCGTGGCTCTGGGTCTGGTTTACCAGTTCTAATCAACACACCTCATTGTTATATGCTTAATGAACAGGGCTTCGGCCCTGTTTTTTTATTCCTGAAAGAAAAAAATAGCGACTTTTGAAAAGCCGCACGCTTTTCGTCGCAAACGGTTGGCATTTTGTAAATCTACCGTTAACCTGATAGCGGATTTCACTTCTGTAATCACAATGGAACTTCGTCATGTTTGAGAACATTACTGCCGCTCCTGCCGACCCAATTCTGGGCCTGGCCGATCTGTTTCGTGCCGACGACCGCCCTGGCAAAATCAACCTGGGTATTGGTGTATATAAAGATGAAACCGGCAAGACTCCGGTACTGACCAGCGTTAAAAAAGCTGAGCAGTATCTGCTGGAAAACGAAACCACCAAAAACTACCTCGGTATTGATGGTATTCCTGAATTTGGTCGCTGCACCCAGGAGCTGCTGTTCGGCAAAGGCAGCACCATTGTGAGCGAAAAACGCGCCCGCACGGCGCAGACCCCTGGCGGTACCGGCGCACTGCGCGTGGCGGCAGATTTTCTGGCGAAAAACACCTCCGTCAAGCGCGTGTGGGTAAGCAACCCAAGCTGGCCGAACCACAAGAGCGTGTTCAACTCCGCGGGTCTGGAAGTGCGTGAATATGCCTATTACGACGCGGCAAACCACGCGCTGGACTTCGACGGCCTGCTGGCCAGCCTGAGCGAAGCCCAGGCGGGCGATGTGGTGCTGTTCCACGGCTGTTGCCATAACCCAACCGGTATCGATCCTACGCTTGAGCAGTGGGAACAGCTGGCTAAGCTGTCTGTAGAAAAAGGCTGGCTGCCGCTGTTCGACTTCGCTTACCAGGGCTTTGCCCGTGGTCTGGAAGAAGATGCTGAAGGCCTGCGCGCCTTCGCCGCAGTGCATCAGGAACTGATTGTCGCAAGCTCCTACTCCAAGAACTTTGGCCTGTATAACGAGCGCGTCGGTGCCTGTACGCTGGTGGCTGCTGACGAAGCAACCGTCGATCGCGCATTCAGCCAGATGAAGTCCGTGATCCGCGCTAACTACTCCAACCCACCAGCACACGGTGCGTCTGTCGTTGCGACGATCCTGAGCAACGATGCGCTGCGCGCAATCTGGGAACAAGAGCTGAACGATATGCGTCAACGCATTCAGCGCATGCGTCTGCTGTTTGTGAACACGCTGGCAGAGAAAGGCGCTAACCGTGATTTCAGCTTCATCATCAAGCAGAACGGCATGTTCTCCTTCAGCGGCCTGACCAAAGAGCAGGTGCTGCGCCTGCGTGAAGAGTTTGGCGTGTATGCCGTTGCCTCTGGTCGCGTGAACGTTGCAGGCATGACGCCTGACAACATGGCACCACTGTGCGAAGCCATTGTCGCAGTGCTGTAATCAGCACCCACAAAAAAAGCCTGCATCATGCAGGCTTTTTTTATTTAACCGGGTTTACCAGACGGGCATTTCATCCTGAAGGAACGGGTTATGCAACCGCTCATCGCCCAGCGTCGACTTCGGACCGTGGCCAGGAATAAACGTCACGTCATCACCTAACGGCAATAACTTCTGCTTAATCGACTGAATCAGCTGACCGTGATCGCCGCGCGGGAAATCGCTGCGTCCTACGCCCCCTTTGAAAATCACGTCACCCGAAATCAGCAGACGCGACGAGTCATCAAAGAAGACGATATGACCGGGCGTATGCCCCGGGCAATGCAACACCTGTAAAGTCACATTCCCTACGTTAACGCGATCGCCTTCGTTCAGCCAGCGGTCAGGTGTCAGTGGCTGACAGTCTTCCAGGCCAAACATACGGCTTTGAGCAGGTAATCCCTGTAGCCAGAACTCATCTTCTTTTTCCGGGCCGATAATCGGCACACCGTAGTGTTCAGCCAGTTCAGCCGCTGCACCCACATGGTCGAGATGACCATGGGTCAGTAAAATCTGCATCAGCGTTACACCGCTGGCAGCGACTTCCTGCTTGATTGTCTCAGCGTCTCCGCCGGGATCGACAAGCGCGGCCAGTTTAGTTTGTTCACACCAAATCAATGAACAGTTCTGTGAGAATGCGGTAACCGGAATAATACGATAGTTCATACTGCTCCTGTGTTTCGTTATTACCAGTGCCGAACCGGCCCGGTATCAATATGCACAAAGTTGCTACGTGGGTAGTATCCTACACCACCTGCGCGCATAGATAACGCCGCTTTGCGAATATTGGCTAACGAAACGCCTTCAATATGGAAATCCATCGCCTGCCCTTTCGTGTGATAGCTTTTTTTCGCTACCCCACGGCTGTGGGCGCGCAGTTCATTGTTGGTATCCAGAGAGCGATAGCCAGAAATGAGCTGCACCGGCCTTTTGGTCCCCAGCAGTCCCTGCAAGCGGTAAAGCTGATCGAATAATCCAGGATCGATGGCTTTGATTTTGTTCGCGCGGAAATCACGGAAAAAATGGTTGAGTCTTGCTAATTCATCCTGAATATAGCCTCTGCCATCGAAAAACTCCGCTTTAAGCGTCTCACCAGTATGCAGATTGTTGAGCGTTAAAATACGCGGACGAGGTGTCGAGAGGGTGGCAAATGCTGGCGTCGGAAGGATGGCAGCTGCGCCCAGCGCAACGCCACTTAACGCCAGCAATTTGCGGCGATTAGCGTCAAATTTGTCCATGATAATCAGGTCTACAGGTAAAAGAAATTGTCAATATGCTTAGCGCACGAAGGGCACCATAACTGGCAAAACCTGCTACGTCAAGGCGCCCAACCCCAGTGAATACGCGGCTTGAAGACAGATCGCCTTATATTCACCATAACTTACGACAATCATTTTCACCGAACTACTTCATTTACCTGATTAATTGTTCCGCTTTTGGCAAGATTTGTGCGCCGGATCGCGCTGTCAGATCATAATTGTAAATATCTGTACGATACTGGGTACGTCCGTCTGCCCCCACAAACGCCGTCAGATAGTAAAGATTGACCGGGATATTGTGGCGGATATTGACGTAACGCGTATCCCCCTGCTTCAGGGCATCTGATATCCGCGTATCGTTCCAGCCTGCATCCTGCAACAGCATATTCGCCAGCTCCGAGGCCTTATTCACGCGAACGCAGCCAGAACTGAGCGCGCGTGCGTCTTTCTGGAACAGATTATGGTTCGGGGTATCATGCAGATAGATAGCGTCCGAGCTTGGCATATTGAATTTGTAACGTCCCAGCGAGTTATGCGCGCCCGGTGCCTGCTGGAAACGGAACGGCAGGTTCGACGGGGTAATCGTTGACCAGTCGACCATCCAGGGATCAATCGTCTCTTTGCTGTTCCAGCCGCGCATCACCGTATAGTTGTGTCGCTCCAGATAACCCGGGTCATTCCAGACCTTAGGCAGGATATCTTTGCGCGCCAGCGTCGGCGGCACGTTCCACGGTGGGTTAACCACCACGTTATTCAGCGCGCTGCTCATCATCGGCGTTTTACGGTCAGGTCGACCTACAATCACACGGGACGCCAGCACTTCGCTTCCGTCCTGATAGTAGACCAGCGAGTAGGCCGGAATGTTAACCATAATGCCGGTGGATAACGTGCCCGGCAGCAAGCGCAAGCGCTGGATATTCAGCGCCAGCACCCCTGCCCGCTGGGCCGGAGAGACGTTCAGCCAGTCGCGGGTGGATGGACCAATCACGCCGTCGGCGCCCAGCCCCTGCGCAGCCTGGAACTGCTTAACCGCCGCAACCAGCTCGCGATCGTAAGCGGCGGGCTTATTGCTCTGCGCAACGGCGGTTTTCTCTTTTACCGGCGCCGACGGGCTGACGACCGCGTTTTGCGTCTCGTCGCCTGGCAGGGCAATTTTAGGGCCGCCGTCAAGCATGCCGGATCGTTTCATAATTTCGCGGATCGCAGGCACATCGCTGCTCCACTGCCCCGGACGAAGCGTTGCTGTTCCACGCAGCTGAGGCCACGGGCGGGAATCCGCAACCAGCTCAAGGAGCGACTGATGCATCGTGGCATATTGCGGATGGGCAGGCGCAAGGCTTGCGATAAAGCGCGGTAGTTCACCGTTATCGAGCGACAGTTGCCACTGATTGATGACGGACAGCGCAGGCGTCGCCAGCTTGTACGGTTTACTGCTGTATAGCCAGCGGTTGCCGTTCACCGAAATGCCCGCCACAAACTGTAAGTAGCCCATCATGGCGTCAGACAGCACCACGTCACGCGCCTGTCCGGTCACGGCAGGGTCGGTCAGAAGCTCAACCCAGGTGGTGAACTGCGGCTGAAAACCTGCAATCGCCACTTCAGCCAGCTGCTGCTGGAAGGCACGGACCGCATCGCGATTTTCCCACATCGGCTTCATGTCGCGCGCGGCGTAAAGCAGCGTAAGCTGATTAATATAAGCGGGGGTATAGCCCGAGGGCAGCCCGGTCATCAGCTGCTGGCGTAATGATTCCGTGTCGATGCCTTCCGGCAGCGGTTTGATGCCGGCCATAATGGCCGTCGCCGGAGACTGATCCAGCGGTTGTGACAGCGACGTCGGCTGCGCGCCCATCGTCGCGGAGCTGTCAGTCGGTACAATTTCAGGCTCATCGGCCTGAGCGCTAAACAGTGGAGCAAACATCACCGTCAGGCATAAACTCAGCGCAGACAGCTGATGACCACGATTCTTCTTAAGCAACATCCCTTGCCCCCTGTTTTTCACGACATGCCCATTATTCTGGAGCTTTCCTTCAGTATAGAAAGGCATACACGCTGTTGCCTTACCTTATGTAAAGAAGTTTAAAGATAACGCAGCCCTGAACACAAGTTAAGTGAATAAAAAAAGCGGCGCATACGCGCCGCCTTTTGTCTGAGCCGCCTTACGAGGCGTCAGCCGTGCCGGGTAAGGATTCCGGCGGCTGCGGTGCGAAGCCGCGCAGGCCAACAACGTGCACGTGCTCGGTGTTCTGAAACACCTTACGCACCAGCTTATAGGTCGTCCCTTTTTCCGGACTGATGTTTTCCGGCGCCGCGATAATGAGCTGCATATCAAGACGATCGCAAAGCTCAAACAGCGTGGCGATGGAGCGGGCATCGAGACGCGCCGCTTCATCAAGGAACAGCAGGCGGCATGGGGAGATGTCTTTGCCGCGCAGACGACGCGCTTCATCTTCCCAGCTCTGCACCACCATCACCAGAATCGACATACCGGTACCGATGGCTTCACCGGTGGAGAGCGCGCCGGATTCCGCGCGCAGCCAGCCGTCAGAGCCACGGTTAACCTCAACCTCCATTTCCAGGTAGTTGCGGTAGTCCAGCAGCTCCTCGCCGATGGTTTGCGGTGTGCGCTGGCCCATGTCAATCTGCGGATTCAGACGCTGATACAGCTTCGCCAGCGCTTCAGAGAAGGTCAGGCGGTTGCTGTTGAACAGATCCTGATGCTGCTCGTGCTGTTCAGACAGCACGTCCAGCAGCGTGGAGTGCGCCTCGCGCACGTTCACGTTCAGACGCACGCTGTTGACCTGGCCAAACGACACGCTTTGCAGGCCCTGGTTCAGCTGACGGATACGGTTCTGCTCGCGCTGAATGGTTTTACGAATAATATTCGCCACGCTGCGGGAACTGATTGCCAGCTTCTGCTCGCGGGAGGTCAGCTCTTCCGTCAGACGGCCCAGCTCGATCTCCATCTGTTCGATCGCTTCAACCGGATCGTCGGTACGGATGATGTCCTGACGAATACGCTCGCGTAAGTGCTGATACACCGCCACGAAGAACTGAATTTTGCGCTCTGGACGCTTCGGATCTTCGGACATGCGCAGCACGTCGCGCAGGTGTTCGTTATCCGCCACCGCCAGACGCAGCGCGCCCAGCGCCTTATCCGACATAGAACGCAGTTCATCGGCCGACAGATACGCCAGCTCGCGGCGGTGCAGACGACGCTCCACGTTATTGTCTTTCACCATGCGCATGACCGCGCACCAGCCCGCCTTCGCGGTCACAACCTGCTCGCGCATCTCGTGATAGTCACGTTCCAGCTTGCGCAGGCGACGCGTCAGGTTGTCCATCTCCGCTTCACAGAAGGTCAGCGCTTTTTCCAGCTGGTTACGACGCGCACGGTTGTTGCTGAGCTGCGCATGCAGCTCATCGCGGCGAATACGTGCCCGCTCTTCTGCACCGCTGTCGGCGCGCACGCCAATGTCCTGCAACTCTTTATGCAGGTCGTTTAACAGCTCTTTTTTGGTGTCGAAGGAGCTTTTCAACGACGCCATCACCTGGCTGTACTGGCTCAGCTGTGCGGCGTGAGTACGCATCGCTTCGCGCGCGCGCGTACGTTCTGCTTCCGCCTGCTCAAGGCGCTGGCGCAGCTTTTCATTAAGATCGCTGTTCCCGCTCAGCATTTCTGCTGAATCGGAGTAGCCGAAGTGCGCGCGACGTTGCACCACTTCCGTCAGGGCAAAGGCCTGCTGACGCGCTTCGCGCTGCACCTGCTGTGACCAGGCGTAATCCTCTTTTAACTGCTCAAACTGTTCCGGGTCGCTCTGGAGAACGGAAACCATCGGCTCCAGCTTCGCCAGCTGATTGCCGTGCTGCTGCACAAAGCGCGCGGCTTCCTGCGCCTCGTCCAGTCGTTCCTGAATTTCATCCACGCGGTCGGCGAGCGTATCGTCCGCCAGCAGGTTCAGGCGCGGCAGGATGCGGTTAAGCGCCGCAACGCCCTCTTTCGCCTGCTCGAACTGGACGCGGCTCTGCTGGTTGTCATTTTCATGGCTGGCCAGCGCGCGCTCCAGCTCACCGCGGCGGGTGTTGAGCTTGCGAATTTCGGCTTCCGGATCGGGCTCAAAGGCCACGCCCAGATGGCTGCCGATAAAGCGGCTGAAGGCCTGATGCAGACGCTGGGTTTTCTGCACGTCAAACGAGAGGGTCGCGAATCGTTCGGAAAGCGTTTCGCGCTCGGCGTGCAGGCTTTCAATGCGGCTTTCACGCGCGGCGCGGCCAAACAGCGGCAGTTCCGGGAAGCGCGAGTAGCGCCACTGGCGATCGGCGATTTTCACCACCACCGCTTTTTCCAGCTCGTCGACGCTGAATACGCTGTCATCAAACGACTGCGGATCCCCTTCGATGAGGTAGAGATCTTCCGGACAGTCTTCCAGCCCTGCAAGCTGGTCAGAAATCAGCGACAGGTCCGGCACCACAATCGCGTTACGGGACGGACCGTACAGCGCGGAGAAGTACGGCGCATCGTCCAGGCCAACGTCGTCATAAATCTCAGACAGCAGAACGCCGCCGAAGCGCTCGGCTAAGGCATTCAGGCGCGGATCTTCAGAGCCACCGGGCTGGCTTAAACGCTCGATCTCTTCATCGACGTCACGCTTGCGCGCGCCCACTTCGTCACGCTCAACAATCGCTTCGCGCTCGCGCTCCAGCAGCTGTTGCATGTATTCGGTGACGTCCTGGCTGGACGCAAACTCCTGGCCACACTGTTCGCTAAGCTGGTTCAGGCTGCTTTGTGCGGCCAGCCAGATCGGCGCACGCTGCAAGAGCGTCTTCGAACGGGACTGAAGCTGTTCCAGCTCCTGACGCAGCGTCATACGCTGTTCGCTGGCATTTGATACGGTATCGGACAGGGCCGCAATACGCGCTTCCAGCTCCTGATGCAGGGCCTCAAGCTCGTCAAAATCGTAACGTTTACCCTGCCGTTTGCAGAACTCCGCCAGCAGACGCTCGGCTTCCTGCTGTTCGCGCAGACGCTGTTCCAGCTCGTTGAGGCGCATGCGCAGCGGCTGCACCTGCTCGGCCAGATGGCGCTGATTGACGCCATCGCGCAGCAGTTCGCGGGCAACGTCCCACGCTTCGTTACGCGCGAGCGGACCGTTGATCGCCACCACCAGCTGGTACGCCTGCTCAAACTGGCTGTGCGCGGTTTGCGCCACGCTCATTTTCTGATCGAGAGAAAGCAGTTTTTCGGTGGCTTCCTGCTCTTTGGCCTGGAAGGTATCCAGCCATTCATCAGCGCTTTCCGGGGTCAGGTCCGGCAGGTGGCACAGCTCTTTGGCGCGCTGCAACGCCTGTAGCGCCTGGTTGTACTGGATCGCACGCGTCTGCTGCACGTCCAGCGCCTGCTGGTAATCCGCGAGCTGGCTTTTCAGCTCATCCACTTCCAGCTCGGCGGCTTCAGCGCGGGCTTCGTTCTCTTCCTGCAAATCGGCGGCTTCGGCCACCACTTCATTTTGTTCTTCAAGACGAATTTGCAGCTCGTCAAGATCGGCTTCATAGCGCTCGATTTTTTCCTGCTGACGGAGCGCGGTCTGCACCAGGTTCAGATGATCGCTGGCGGCCTGGTAATCGGCTTCCAGATCCCCTTCTGCACCGTTGTGCTCGCCCAGCTCGCGCGCCATTTCGACATGCTTATACTGCTCGGCCACCAGCTGTTTACGGGAGGTAAACAGCTCGCGGCGGTACTCCAGCGCCTGATCGAGATGAATGCGGCGCTCGTTGGCGTGACGCATGTAATCCGCCGCCACGTAGTTGGTGGCTTCGCTGATCAGGTGCTTAAACAGGTCGCGGTCAGACTGCGTAACGCGAATTGCTTCCAGCGTCATGCGGTTTTCACGCAGCGCAGCTTCCATATCCTGGAAGGCCTTACGCACGCCGCTGTTTTCCGGCAGCAGGTAGTCGCGCAGGGAGCGGGTAATGGCGCTGGAGATACCGCCGTACAGGGAGGCTTCAATCAGACGGTAGTATTTACTACGATCTGACGCGCTGCGCAGTCGACGGGCAACCACGCCGAGATCGAACATCAGGGAGTGGTAGTCGGTGATGGAGTTAAACTGCTTAAACTGCACGCCTTCGATGGCTTCCAGCTTGTCCTTCAGCTCCTGGAGCGTCAGGACGCGCGCCTGGCGTTCATTCAGGGTTTCCGTCAGCAGCGCGGTCGGCTGCACGGAGGTTGGCAGCCCCTGGATCGCAAACGGCTTGATATCCACCTTACGGTCGCGGCCGGCAACCTGTTGCAGACGTACGCCCACAACCACGCGCTGATGACGGGAGTTGATCACGTCCAGCACGGAATAACAGACGCCCGCTTTTAGCTTACCGTGCAGACCTTTATCACGAGAGCCGCTCGTTGCGCCGGCTTCGGTGGTATTACGGAAGTGCAGCAGGGTCAGGTCAGGGATCAGCGCCGTGACGAAGGCCGCCATGGTGGTGGATTTACCCGCCCCGTTACCGCCGGAGAGCGTTGTCACCAGCTCATCCAGATCGAAGGTTCGGGCAAAGAAGCCGTTCCAGTTGATCAGCGTTAGTGAGCGAAATTTACCGCGTTCAATCATTACTCTTCCTCCCCGCTATCCGGCTGATTCTCTTCATGCTCGTCATTGAGCTGCAAATGGTTTTCCACCGGCATCGCTTCACCGTCACGGATCATGCGCAGCTGCGCTTCACGCGCATCGTCACCCGCGCGCACGTCGGCGCCAAAGCGGAAGACCGATTCGGTGATGCGGAATTTGCTGCTGTCGTGGCCCATGAACCACACCATCCCCAGACGGCGCAGGCGGTTGAGGGAGGAACGTACTTTTTCCTGTAATTTCTGACGGTCCAGATCGGACCCCGTCGAACGGTTGTTTACCAGCTTCAGGAGCTTGCTTTCATCCGCCAGCGACAGCAGCTCATCGTAAAGCTCCTGCTGGGTGAAGATCCCTTCATTGGCCAGACGTTCCGGGCTGAGGTAGAGGTAGCAGAGAATTTTGCCAACCATCATGTCCAGTTCGGAAAGCACCGAGCGCGGAATAAGCGTGGTAGAGCGCGGGCGCAGGTAGAAAAACCCTTCCGGCGCGCGGATCAGCTCAACGTTATAGCGAGCGTAGAACTCTTCCAGATACTCCTGGAAGTCCATCAAAAAGGCGTGATTATCCAGCTCGTCAAGGCCAATGTGACGACCGGCACGCAGCTGGCTGTCCAGCGCCGGAAACAACGGATTTGCCAGCGCCTGTGCCAGCTTAACTGGCATCACGTTTTCAATATTTGTCAATGACATGCGCCTGTACCTTGGCTCCGTAATCGTTAATCGGCTGCCACTTCGGCGGCAGTCCGGTGAAATCGGCTTGTGCGATGCCCAGGCGCACCGCATGGTCTACAACAATGCGGGCTACATCGAAGTGGCGGGCTCGCGGATACTGCGCCAGATAGTCGCGCACCACGAGGCCAAGATCCAGCGGCGCTTGTCTGGTTTTGTAGACAGCGAGCTGTTCTTCGATCATCGCCGCAAGCTGCTCGCGAATTTCGTTAAATTCTTCGTATTCCAGATCCGGCGGCAGTTCACCGGTGACCTCTTCATCGCGCAGCGCCATCTCTTCGTCGCGCATATCCAGCAGACGATCGGCATTGGCGTAGGTCAGCGCCCACGGCGCGTCAAAGTAGGTCTGTACCGACTGGCGCAGACGCTGAGCAAAGACGCGGTTCTTATCCATATCGATAGCGGTACGGATAAATTTATGCACGTGGCGATCGTACCCGATCCACAGGTCGATCGACTGCTGGCCCCAGCTGATAATGCGGTCAAGCTTGCTTTGCAGATCGAACACCAGACGGTCGATAAAATGCAGATCGTCGTGCGCCAGCGTCGCGTCCTGGATGCGCAGCAGGTTGGCCTGTAGCTTGTCCCCCGCCGCCTCCAGCGTATCCTGCAACTCACGCAGCGTACCGGACGTTTCTGACAGTAAGAGTTCACAGCTGGAAATGGCCGCGCGCCAGTCTTTATTCAGCAGCTGGGCAATATCATCTTTCACCTGCTGCTGCTGTTCGTCCATCAGACGTTGAGTCAGATCGATACTGTCGAAAATCTCAGCGACCGAGTATTTCAGCGGCGCGTAAACGTTGCGGTGCCAGTGGAACTCGTCACCGTTTTCATCGGCCGCGTCGGCGGCACGCTTCAGCTCGCCTGCAACAATGGAGAGCTGCATGGAGAGACGCAGCGTGGAAAATTCGCGCTGGCGGATGTAGTAATCGGTAATGCCAATGCCCAGTGGCGTCAGACGATAGATGGCGTTTCCTTCCGCCTGCTCGCTGGTAAAGCGGTTCAGCAGACGTTGACGCACCATATCATTGATTGCGTTATTGGCACGCACGCTAATGGTTTCGCTGGTTTGCTCAAACGCATCACTGACGTGGCGGAACGCGTCCACCAGTTCGCCTTCACTCATTTCGCCATCCAGGCGTTCGCCGTTCAGCGTCGCAACCGCCAGCAGGAAAGAGAGTCTGTCTACCGGCAGCGAGATGGAGAAATCGTTTTTCCTGGCCCAGGCAACCAGTTCGGGGACTGTCTGGGAAAATTCACTCATAGATTATCCTTGCATCTGCGGCTTGCGCGCGGTGACGTGGATATAGCGACCAAGGCTCAGGTAAGGCTCCTGGCGGCAGTACCGCGTCTCTATTTCTGTTAAGGCGTCTAAACAGTCGTCCTGTTTTTGTTTATCACGCAGATAATCATGAAACACCCTCACGCCGGTTTTGCCGGTAATTTCCCAGCCGATCTCCTCCAGCCAGCCATAGACCTGCTGCGGTTCACGGGGGAAATCCGGTGACAGCGTGCGTCGTTTCTTTTTATACATGCCCTGCTGTACGTAGCCAAAATTGCCCACCAGCACGTTTCGCATCAGCAGGCCGTTGGCGTTGTAGAACATCAGCGATAACGCACCGCCCGGGCGCAACATCGACCACAGCGTTTTTAACATCGCCTGCGGTTCGGCGACCCATTCGAGCACAGCATGAAACAATATCAGATCAACCTGCGTTTCCAAATGCTGCGGAATGTCCTGAGCGGCGCAATGTATAAAATGCATGTTGTCGCTCACACCTTTCTCTTCTGCCGCTCGCTCGGCGCGCGCAACCATCTCGGCAGAAAGATCGCACAGCGTGACGTGATGCCCCCGCTGCGCCATCAGAATTGCAGTCTGACCTTCCCCACCGCCGGCATCCAGCACGCGCAACTGTCGGTCACCGAATTCCGCCAGCAGCTTGTCCAGATCCTGCCAGAGGATCGTCTGACGAAGCTGACCTTTGGTGGTGCCATAAATGTTGCGCGAAAACTTTTCCGCGATGTCATCAAAATTGCGATCCCGCATTGGGAGGGTTCCACTCACTGCAAAACCGCTATTTTGTCACACCCGCGCGGAGAATGAACCACTCTGGTGTAATATCACGAGCAATCACCTGCTGTATGGTTAAAAAAGGAACCAAAAAGGATGCTTTTTACCCTAAAAAAATATATCGGAGGCATGATGCTTCCCCTTCCCCTGCTGCTGCTCGTCATCGCCCTGGGGCTGGGATTGATATGGTTTAGCCGCTTTCAGAAAAGCGGTAAATCTCTCGTCACCGCGGGCTGGCTGGCGCTGCTGTTGCTCAGCCTGCAACCGGTCGCCGACGGTTTATTACGCCCGATAGAGAACACCTACCCGACGTGGCAGGGAAACCAGAAGGTGGACTACATCGTGGTGCTGGGCGGCGGGTATACCTGGGACCCTGACTGGGCCCCCAGCTCAAACCTGATCAACAACAGCCTGCCGCGCCTGAACGAGGGGATCCGCCTGTGGCTTGCCAACCCGGGATCGAAGATGATCTTCACGGGCGCTGCGGCAAAAACCAACCCGGTCAGCACCGCTGAAGCAGGGGCAAGAGTGGCTGAATCGCTTGGCGTACCGCGTTCCGACATCATCACGCTGGATAGCCCAAAAGATACTGAAGAAGAGGCGGCGGCGGTGAAACAGGCTATCGGTGACGTGCCGTTCCTGCTGGTGACCTCTGCTTCACACCTGCCACGCGCAATGATTTTCTTTGAGAAGCAGGGTCTGCATCCGCTTCCTGCTCCGGCAAACCAGCTGGCCATTGACGCCCCGCTCAACCCGTGGGAACGGATAATCCCGTCCCCGGTATGGCTGATGCACAGCGACCGCGTCGGCTACGAGACGCTTGGCCGCCTGTGGCAGTGGCTCAAGGGTTCGTCAGGCAAGCCAGGGCAAGAGTGACGTTGCGGCAAGATCGAAACTGGCGCGATTGAAGCGCCCGGTGTTGACCAGCTGCGCCACCTCATCCCAGAGCAGATAGAGCCAGCGCCGCCAGAGAAAAGCTTCCGCAACGGGGGCGCGCTGAAGATAATGCCAGAGCAACTCTTCCGCGGCCCCGCCCTCGCTCAGCCTGAACAGCTCGTACTCGCGCGGCGCCCAGAGCATTATCCCCGGTCCGACCATCGCCAGAAGCTGATCGCTGCGCGAGTCTTTTAGCATGCTGCGCAGCGTGAAGTTGCCATGAATCAGCACACAGTTGTCGTTAAAACCCTCAAACAGCGCGGGCAGACATTCCCGGGTGCGGAACAGGATGCGTTTGTCCTGCATCGTCAAACCGGTGTTGTTGAATTGGTTGAGCGTGCCCCACAGCACTTCAACGCGCTGGCGATACCACAGCGGCCAGAGGTTTTCCTGGGTGCTGTCTACCGCGCCAACCAGACCGCGGCTGTCGTGCCGGTGCCAGCCAAGCAGGGCTTCGACAATCTGATCCTTCAACTGCTCCCAGCGCGCCGGCGTCCGCGTCGGGGCTTCTACAGAAACCCCGTGTAAACGCTCAATCAGCAGAACATCCGGGCCGGGATGCTCCTCATGGGTCATGACGCCGTAAACCGTTGGCATACGGACCGTTCCTTCCCGCGCCAGCATCGACGTTTTCCAGGCCAGCTGTCTGGCGACGCCCGGCGAGCTAAAACTTCTGGCCATCAGCGGCATGGGGTTTCCCTGACTGTCATACAACGCCCAGAGCGCGGTATCAGGCTTTTCATTTACGCACTCCACCCGGCTTAGCTTTTCGCCAAGGAGATGGCTCAGTTCAGCACGCAGTTGTTCCATATGAGATTACCCCCATTAAGACTACTGCTTTTATAATGAGCGTGCGAAACCCGGATGTCACCCGGTCGAGATCAATAATGAAAAAGAAAAGGGAGAAGAACATCCCCTCAGAATGAGGGGATGGCTGCGAATTAACGCATTTCGACGCGTACGCGCTCAAGATCTTCAGGCGTATCCACGCCGGTACCAGGGACTTCCTGGGCTACCGCAACGTGAATTTTCTCGCCGTACCACAGCACGCGAAGCTGTTCGAGCATTTCGATATGCTCCAGCGGGCTTGGCGCCCAGGCGACATAGCGGCGAATAAAGCCGGCGCGGTAGCCGTAAATACCGATATGGCGCAGGAAGGTTTCGCCGATCGTCTCTTTCGACTGCGCGAAACGATCGCGATCCCACGGAATGGTGGCGCGGGAGAAATAGAGCGCGTAGCCCTCGGCATCCATGACAACCTTCACCGCATTCGGATTGAACGCCTCTTCTGCGTGGTGAATCGGCACCGCAAGTGTCGCCATGCCGACCTGACGCTGGGCCAGATTGTCGGCCACCTGACGGATAATTGCCGCCGGGATCATCGGCTCATCGCCCTGCACGTTTACAATCACCGTCTCGTCGCTGAAACCGCATTTTTCGACGACTTCCGCCAGGCGCTCGGTGCCTGACTGATGGTCGGCACGGGTCATGCATACTTCCCCACCCGCGGCCTCAACCGCACGCGCAACGTCCGGGTGATCGGTAGCGACAATAACGCGACCAGCCCCCGATTCGCGCGCCCGTTCAAGGACATGCACAATCATCGGCTTACCGTTGATATCCACCAGCGGTTTACCCGGCAGGCGCGTTGAAGCATAACGCGCAGGGATGATGACAACAAAACTCATGGTTTGCTCTCTTCTGCCACCATCGAACGGGCTTCGTTTTCCAGCAGGACCGGAATACCGTCACGCAGCGGGAACGCCAGGCTGTCCAGTTTGCAAATCAGCTCTTGTTTATCCTGGCTGTAGTACAGTTTGCCGTTGCACACCGGGCAGGCAATAATTTCAAGTAAACGGTGATCCATAGTTCCTCCGTATGGGTAATCCATAAAGCTTATCATATTCCCTTTTCAGGGAGTGTCTGTTTCCCAGCCACCTCGACAGGCCGTAAACAGCCCCGCAGGCACGCGGCCCAGTACAATGTTGTGCGCCCCCTGCCAGCGCGCAAAGTCACTGAGCGCGGTCGTTAATCCTTTTTCCAGTCCAGCCGTCACCTTTATGCCCTCTTCAAGCCAGAGGGCGATAATTTCAAGCATGCCGGTTTTACGGTGCATTTTAGCGTCCATGCGCCCGACCAGCTGGCCTTTATGCAGCAGCGGCAAAACAAAATAACCGTACTGACGCTTTGGTGCCGGGGTGTAGCATTCCAGACGGTAATTAAAATTAAACAGCTGCCCGGCCCGCTTTCTGTCCCAGACAACCGGATCGAACGGCGACAGCACGGTGCTGTGCGTTGCCTGTGGCTTTCCCTCAAGCGCCTGAGGCAGCAGCGGGAACAAATCCGCATGCAGCCACATATCACCTAGCGACGCTACCGAGACCGGCAAGACGCGCTGTTGGCGCTGCCACGTTTCCAGCAGCGGTTTGAGCTGCGGCTGACGCAGGCGATAATAGTCCGCCAGCCACTGTGGTCGAAATATGCCCAGGCTGCGGGCGCTGTTCTCGAGCATAACGGCTTCGGCTGCGTCCTGAGACAGCAGATCGCGCGTATCGTCCCAGTGCGGCATAACGCGTTGCGTAAGGTCATAGACGCGCTGAAAGTTGCGGCGCTCAACCACCATCACTTTGCCCGACGTAAACAGCCCTTCCAGATGGCGCTTGTGCGGTTTCCACTCCCACCATCCGCTTGCGCCTTTTCGCGGGTGCTGAAAATCCGCGGAGCGTACCGGGCCGTTTTCATGAATATGGGCAATCAACTGCTCTATTTCAGCCGCGTGTTCCACCATCCACGCCTGACGGTATTTCCAGCCCATTTTGTCCGGGGCGAGCATTCGGTGACGCACCAGCGCAAAATCGCTGCGCGGGAGAAAACAGGCTTCATGCGCCCAGTATTCCATCAGTTCGCCCTGACGCAGCGCATCATCCAGCCATTGTGGTGGATAGTTTCCCAGGCGGCTAAACAGGACGAGATACGGGCTACGCGCCACGATGTTAATGGTGTCGATTTGCAGCAACGACATGTGTTGCACGGTAGAGAGGATATCGGCTGGCTGCGCGCGACGGCGGGGCTTTTTCAACAGCCCCTGAGCGGCAAGATGCAGGTTACGTGCGGCTGCAAGTGAGAGTTGCGGTAGAGACATGCGTTTTCCTGTCAGTCAAAGCGCCACCGGAACCGCGTTGAAGTTACTGCACTAACGCGAGCAGTTCCCTGAGCAAATGTTCCGGCTGTTCACCGCTGAGTTCAGCGTCAACCGGCAGATACCACCAGTTTTCTTTCGCAAAGGCCCGGCATTTTACCGCGTCTTTTTCCGTCATGATTAGCGTCTGCCCCGGTGCTGCCAGCCTGTCGACCTCGTCGGCCACCAGCGCCTGGTGATCGGCCAGCGGCACCCGTTTTTCAAGCCTTGCGCCACACTGCTCCAGCGTCGCGAAAAAACGCGGAGGATGACCAATCCCGGCCATCGCAACCAGACGATCCAGCTGCGCGACGTCTTTACGCTCACCGGTCAGCATATTCACTGCCTGTCCGGGACGAAGATGCATCGGGATCTCGCCCGCTTTGGCTTCACCGCCGTTTACAATCACAGCATCAACGCTCTTCAGGCGCGACGCACGCTCACGCATTGGACCGGCTGGCAGCCACCAGCCGTTGCCAAAACGCCGCACGCCGTCAATAACCACGATCTCTTTGTCACGCGCCAGTGCATAATGCTGCAAGCCATCATCGGTAATAATGATTTGTACGCTATGCTGCGCAAGCAGTGCCTTCACGGCACCACTGCGCACCGGCGATACCGCAACCGGCGCACCCGTGCGCTGGTAAATCAGTACTGGCTCATCACCGGCTTCAGCGGTTGTCGTGTCCGGCCTCAGCACCAGAGGATACTGAGCCGCTTTACCGCCGTAACCGCGTGAGACCACGCCCGCGCGGATACCGCGCTTCTGGAGCTGTTCTACCAGCCAGATCACCACCGGGGTTTTGCCGTTTCCACCTGCTGTCAGGTTACCGACCACCACCACCGGTACCGGTGCGCGCCAGGCGCGCTTGATCCCGAGGCGGTAAAGCAGACGAATAGCACCGCTCACCAGGCCATACAGCCAGGAGAGCGGGAGAAGCAGCACCCACAGAGGGGATTCACCCGACCAGATGCGTGCAATCATTGACCGAACTGCATTTTATGGAGCTGCGCGTAAACACCACGCTGTTCCAGCAGGTCCGCATGGCTGCCGCGTTCAACGATAACGCCGTCTTCCACCACCACGATTTCGTCAGCCTGTTCGATTGTCGACAGACGGTGCGCGATAACCAGCGAAGTACGGTTTTTCTGCAATTCATCCAGAGCCGACTGGATAGCGCGTTCAGATTCCGTATCCAGTGCGGATGTCGCTTCATCCAGGATCAGAATCGGGCTGTTGCGCAGCAGCGCACGGGCAATCGCGATACGTTGACGCTGACCACCGGAGAGCAGCACGCCGTTTTCGCCAATGATCGTATCCAGACCATTATCCATTTTGTTAATAAAGTCCATTGCATAGGCCATGCGCGCCGCGTTTTCAATCTCTTCACGGCTGTACTCTTCGGTACGGGCATACGCAATGTTGTTTGCCACCGTATCGTTGAACAGATGCACATTCTGCGATACCAGCGCGACCTGGTTACGCAGCGACTGTAGGGTATATTCCCGCAGGTCGTGGCCATCCAGCAGGATCTCGCCCTGGTCGATGTCGTAGAAACGGGTAATCAGGCTGGCAATGGTCGACTTGCCCGAACCGGAACGCCCCACCAGCGCAACGGTTTTACCCGCCGGAATGGATAGGCTGATATCACGCAGTGCCGGCACTTCGCGGCCTGGATAAGTAAAGGTGACGTTACGGAACTCCAGGTCGCCTTTAGCACGTTCGATCACGCGTGTACCTTCATCTTTTTCCTGTTCGGAATCGAGGATGCTGAACAGCGTCTGGCAGGCTGCCATCCCGCGCTGGAACTGGGCGTTGACGTTGGTCAGCGATTTCAGCGGACGCATCAGCGCAATCATGGATGAGAACACCACGGTAATGGTACCCGCAGTCAGGGTCTCCATGACGCTCGGGAAGCTTGCGGCATACAGAACAAAGGCCAGTGCCAAAGAGGCAATCAGCTGAATGATCGGATCGGAAATCGACGAGGCCGATACCATTTTCATCCCTTGCAGACGCATTCTGTTGCTGACCTTGTCAAAGCGTTTGGTTTCGACTCCCTGACCGCCGAAAATCAACACTTCTTTATGGCCTTTCAGCATCTGCTCGGCGCTGGTAGTAACCTGCCCCATCGTATTCTGCATATTTTTACTGATGTTGCGAAAACGCTTGGACACCACGCGGATAGCGATGGAGACAATCGGCGCCAGCACAATAAGGATGAGCGACAGCTGCCAGCTGTAATAGAACATCATCGCAAACAGACCGATGATGGATGCCCCCTCACGCACAACGGTAATCAGTGCGCTGGACGACGATGATGCCACCTGCTCTGAATCGTAGGTAATACGTGACAGCAGCGTACCGGTTGACTGTTTGTCAAAGAAAGAGACGGGCATTCCCATCATATGGCTGAACAGCCGACGGCGCATGGTCATCACCACTTTGCCGGATACCCAGGAGATGCAGTAGCTGGATACATAGCTGGAGATTCCGCGTAAGATCATCAGCCCAATAACCACCAGCGGCATCCATAGCAGCACTGAACGATCCGTTTTACCAAAACCGTCATCCAGTAACGGTTTGAGGAGCGATAACATAAACGTATCGCTGGCTGCGTTGAGGATTAACGCTACGCCCGCCACGATCAAGCCTGCTTTGAAAGGAGCAATCATCGGCCAGAGCCGGCGGAACGTTTGCCACGTGGAGAGATCTTTGTCGTTATGCATTCAAAAAACCAGCATTTGTTGAAATAGCCGCATATTCTACCCGTTATCTACGGGCGCGCCAAACCACTGATGATACCAACGCGGTAAATAGTGTTCACGTAAGCGGCGAATGTGCCGACTATGGTGCGAAAACGTCACAGATATCTGCCCTGACTGAGGGGTATCAAGCCACTGATATCCCTCAGTTCGATAGCGCCGGACCACTTTTTTGGAAGGGAAACGCCATGCGTTATAGCGGGCCATTGAGGCCAGCGAAACCTGCCCCTCAACGCGCTGTAGCAGCGGCGTTGAGGATGACGTGTTACTTCCATGATGCGGCACCTGAATCAGTGTAGACGCAAGTTGACGCCAGCGGTGGCTCAGCATTCCCAGCTCTGCCTGCGCTTCAATATCTCCGGTCAGTAAAACACTCTGTTCGCCGTCATCAATTTTTACCACGCAGGAGCGGTTGTTACCCTTCACAGCGGTGTTTTCTGGCGGCCAGTGCGCGGTGAACGTTAGCCCCTGCCACTGCCATTGCTGCCCACGAAAGCAGGGAAGATGCCCGGCCCAGGCCAAAGGGCTCCTGATCCACATTGCGGGCCAGGCGGTTTTTAGCGATGCCAGTCCCCCCGCGTGATCGAGGTGTTCATGGCTCAGGATCACCCCTTCCGGGCTCAGATGATGCCAGCGTAGCCAGGGGATAATCAGCTGTTGCGCGCTGTCACCACCGGGCCACGCCAGCCCGGTGTCATACAGAATAGCCTTACCGTGACGCTCAATGACCATCGCCAGCCCCTGCCCTACATCAAGCATATGCAGTGACCAGCTATCGGTTTTATCCCTGTGCCAGAGTGGAAATGCCAGCACCACGCTGCCTGCCAGACAGACGGCGGGAACTGCGCTGAAAGCCCTGAATCGCCAGCCAATAATCAGCAGCCACGGCAGTAACGTCAGGTATTGCCAGCGCTCATCAACGTCCTGCCAGCCATCTGGTAAACGCATCAACAGCCAGAAAAGCCCTGCCAGAGATTTATCCGCAGCCAGCCAGACGATACTTTCCAGCGCAGCGACCGGAAACAGATGCAGAAACATGCCGAGCAGGATAAGAGGAACTGAAATAAAGGTGACCAGAGGAACGGCAAACAGGTTCGCCACCAGCGAGGATACACTGAAACCATGGAAAATCAGGACCTGAAGCGGCAACAGAAGCAGCAGCATTCCGACCTGCAAATACACTAGCGTCGCCAGCGGCCGCAGGCCACGACTCCGTTGCCAGGATGGAAGAGGCAACCACTGATACCAAAAAATAAGCGCGGCGACCGCAAACGCGGATAACGCCAGGCTTTGTGACAGCACCGCCAGAGGATCGAAAATCAGGATCGCCGCCACGCAGGTAAGCCAGACCTGCCAGGGCGACCACTGGCGACCGCTCATTTTTAATGCGGCCAGCACCACAAGCGCGATAACCGTGCGCAGCGCAGGCGGCTGCAATCCCGTAAGCCACGCGTAAAACGCGGCAAAGAGCAGACCTGCCAGCAGGGGCATTTGCCAGATAATCCAGCGGCCCGGCAGGAAAAACTGGATGCCCCGAGCCAGTAGCCAGACAGCAGAAGCTGCCAGCGCAATATGCAGTCCCGAAATGGCCATGAGATGCATCGTTCCGGTCTCACGCATCAGGTTTTTTATCTCCCGCGAGACCGACAGGCGCTCTCCCATCCCCAGCCCCAGGATCACGGACCCCCACTGATATGCGGAAAGCGTATTCTGTAGCGACGTCAGGTATTGCGAACGCAGGCTACAGCGTTCGTCAACGATTGCCGCATGGGTAAACCGTCCGCTCAGCGTCTGGTGTCGGGCGAAGGCATTTTTCTGCGAATCATAGCCGCCATCGTTGAGCTCTCCGTGTACTGCCCTGAGCCGCAGGGTCATCGCCCAGCGTTGGCCGACGCAGACATTTTGCGGCAAGTAGTTGCCATACAGCGCCACGCCCATGTTAGCCCATACGCGTTCGCCATTGAGGCTGACAATCTTTCCCTGATGCATCGTTGCGCCGTCCGTTGCGGTAATGACTACCTCGGCCTGCTGCGGGCCTTTCGTTAAATGGTTCATCGGCCACACGCTCTCCTGAGCGGCCAGAAATCCCCAGCACAAAAAGAGCACTGTGAGGCCTGAAAACGTAAGCCACTTTTTTTGCCGCAACGATAACGCAATTCCTGCTGCAATCAGCATCCAGACAGTCTGCAAATCGGGCAAAACGGGTAACCAATAGAGCGGGATTATGGCCAGAATGGCGCAGATACTGATGACGTGGATCCCCATCTTCACCTCCATGTTTCAGGTGATTATGCGGCGGGGCTGGCGCGTCGTCAGACAGAAAAGGCGTGATTTACAGCGAGCGCTGCAACGTTTTTAAGTACTTGCAGAAAAGAGAAGCTGAGAATGCGGCGCGTATTCAGAAACGCAGAGGCGAGAGACAAAAAAAGCACCCTAAGGTGCTTTCTTTAAACTCAGTTTAACCCTGATGATTAAACTCAGTTGCCGTAAATATTGGCGCGATCGCGCAGCTCTTTACCCGGCTTAAAGTGCGGAACATACTTTCCTTCCAGCTCCACTTTATCGCCAGTCTTCGGGTTACGCCCGGTACGTGGTGCACGATAGTGCAGAGAAAAACTACCGAAACCGCGGATTTCAATGCGCTCGCCCTGGGCAAGAGTGGTAGCCATATGCTCCAGCATCTCTTTAACGGCATCTTCCACAGCCTTAGCAGGGATATGCGGTTGCTGACTGGCAAGTCTTTCAATCAATTCTGACTTGGTCATGATTCCTCCGGTTCCTTTCAAACCAATTAGCTGAACAGCTCATTAAACAAGGGCGGCCGTAGCCGCCCTTTGTTATTGATTACAGGACGAATCCTGCAATCTGTCAAGTCTGCTCTCCATCCTTCGCGCTGTAAATGCGTTACAGCTCAAATGATGGTGCGAACCTGAACTTACTCGCCTTTAGCTGCTTTGAAAGCTTCAGCCATTGCGTTGTTAGAGAAGTTTGCATCTTCCTGTTTGTTAACAGTTGCGATTGCATCTTTCTCATCAGCTTCGTCTTTAGCACGAACAGACAGGCTGATTGCACGGTTCTTACGGTCAACACCGGTGAACTTAGCTTCAACGTCGTCGCCAACGCTCAGAACCAGAGTTGCATCTTCAACGCGGTCACGTGAAGCTTCGGAAGCGCGCAGGTAACCTTCAACGCCGTCAGCCAGTTCTACGGTTGCGCCTTTCGCGTCAACAGCAGTCACTTTACCGTTTACGATTGCGCCTTTCTTGTTCAGTGCAACCCAGTTGTTGAACGGATCTTCTGCGAGCTGTTTAACGCCCAGGGAGATACGCTCACGCTCTGCGTCAACTTGCAGAACAACTGCTGCGATTTCGTCGCCTTTTTTGTATTCACGAACTGCTTCTTCGCCTGCAACGTTCCAGGAGATGTCAGACAGGTGAACCAGGCCATCGATGCCGCCGTCCAGGCCGATGAAGATACCGAAGTCAGTGATAGACTTGATTTTACCTTCAACACGGTCGCCCTTGTTGTGGGTTTCCGCGAACTGCTGCCATGGGTTGTTTTTGCACTGCTTCAGGCCCAGGGAGATACGACGACGTTCTTCGTCGATATCCAGAACCATCACTTCCACTACATCACCAACGTTAACAACTTTGGATGGGTGGATGTTTTTGTTGGTCCAGTCCATTTCGGAAACGTGCACCAGACCTTCAACGCCTTCTTCGATTTCAACGAAGCAGCCGTAGTCAGTCAGGTTGGTCACGCGACCAGTCAGTTTAGTCCCTTCTGGGTAACGCTTAGCGATAGCTACCCATGGATCTTCGCCCAGCTGTTTCAGGCCGAGGGATACACGAGTACGCTCGCGGTCGAACTTCAGCACTTTAACAGTGATTTCGTCGCCCACGTTCACGATTTCGCTTGGGTGCTTAACGCGTTTCCACGCCATGTCGGTGATGTGCAGCAGGCCATCAACGCCGCCCAGGTCAACGAATGCGCCGTAGTCAGTGAGGTTCTTAACGATACCTTTGACTTCCATGCCTTCCTGCAGGTTTTCCAGCAGTTGATCGCGTTCTGCGCTGTTTTCGGATTCGATAACGGCACGACGGGAAACAACAACGTTGTTACGCTTCTGGTCCAGCTTGATTACTTTGAACTCAAGCTCTTTGCCTTCGAGGTGCAGGGTGTCACGGACTGGACGAACGTCTACCAGTGAACCTGGCAGGAACGCACGAATACCATTCAGCTCAACAGTGAAGCCACCTTTAACTTTGCCGTTGATAACACCGACCACAGTTTCAGCTTCTTCGTAAGCTTTCTCCAGCGTGATCCATGCTTCGTGACGTTTAGCTTTCTCACGAGACAGCAGGGTTTCGCCGAAGCCGTCTTCTACTGCGTCCAGAGCAACGTCAACTTCGTCCCCTACCTGGATTTCCAGCTCGCCCTGGGCGTTTTTGAACTGCTCAGCCGGGATGGCAGACTCAGATTTCAGACCGGCGTCAACCAGTACTACGTCTTTGTCGATAGCAACAACAACACCACGAACGATGGAACCCGGACGGGTTTCGATTTCTTTTAAGGATTCTTCAAACAGTTGAGCAAAAGATTCAGTCATGTTTAATCTTCAGGTTAATATTAACGTCCACCTGGCTCCGTGCCGGATGGGGTTGTTTCACATACCCGCCGTCAATCCATTGCAGCGGGGGTACTGCTAAATCGGTCGCGATTACGCGAGTGCCAGTTTTTGGCGCGCATATTGTAGCGCTTTTTCAATCACTTGCTCAATAGTTAAACTGGTAGAATCCAGCACTAATGCATCTTCTGCGGGAACAAGCGGTGCGACGGCGCGGTTACGATCGCGGTCATCGCGCTCTTTTATCTCGGATAAAAGGCGATCAAAGTTAACACTAAACCCCTTTTCCTGCAACTGAAGCATACGGCGTTGAGCACGTTCTTCCGAAGAGGCGTCAAGGAAAATTTTCACTGGCGCATCAGGGAATACCACGGTTCCCATGTCGCGGCCGTCGGCGATCAGCCCCGGCGCTTCACGGAAACCACGCTGGCGACGTAACAGCGCCTCGCGAACGCGAGGGAAAGCCGCCACCTGAGAAGCCGCATTGGCCACTTCCTGCGTGCGAATTTCAGCACTGACATCTTCCCCTTCCAGGATCACTTCAAGGTTGCCATCAGTAGAGACAAAGCGCACATCCAGATGCGCAGCCAGCGGTACCAGCGCTTCCTCGGACGCAACATCCACATGATGATGCAGCGCAGCCAGCGCCAGCACGCGATAGATTGCTCCCGAATCTAAAAGATGCCATTGCAATGCTTCCGCCATCGCTTTGCACAGAGTACCTTTCCCTGCGCCACTCGGCCCATCAATGGTGATTACCGGGGCAATTGCCGTCATCTTTTTCTCCTTAATTAAGGCATACCGTTAACATGAACGCCGCGCATTATACGCGCCAACGTGCGCAACTGTTAACTTTGCGTGCAAATTCCGAAATGATTGAAGCAGAGTGTAGAAGAAATGAAAGAGGATGACTGTCAGAAAGCGTAAGGAAATGCCGCATCGGGTGATGCGGCATAAGATCATCAGGCCAGGGTGCTAATGCGCGCCAGCTGCTCGAAGTAGTCCGGGAAGGTCTTTGCCGTACATTTCGGATCGAGGATAGTGACCGGCGTATCCGACAGCGCCACCAGCGAGAAACACATCGCCATGCGGTGATCGTTGTAGGTGCCAATTTCTGCAAATTGCAGTTTTGCCGGCGGCGTGACGCGAATGTAGTCTTCGCCCTCTTCGACCTCCGCCCCCACTTTACGCAGCTCGGTTGCCATTGCGAACAGGCGGTCCGTCTCTTTTACGCGCCAGTTGTAAATGTTCCGCAGCGTGGTGGTGCCTTTCGCAAACAGCGCAGCGGTGGCAATAGTCATCGCCGCATCAGGAATGTGGTTCATGTCCATATCGATAGCGTTCAGCTCACCGTGGGTACAGGCGATGAAGTCATCGCCCCAGGTCACCACCGCGCCCATTTTTTCCAGTACGTCGGCAAAACGGATATCGCCCTGCACGCTGTTGCGGCCAATCCCGGTCACCTTGACGGTACCGCCCTTGATCGCGCCCGCGGCCAGGAAGTAAGAGGCCGATGACGCGTCGCCTTCGACAAGGTACTGACCCGGAGACTGATACTGCTGTCCACCGCGAACCACGAAGCGCTGGTAAGACTGGTTTTCCACCTCAACGCCGAAGGTATTCATCAGGTGCAGGGTGATATCAATGTACGGCTTAGAGACCAGGTCGCCTTTAATGCTGATAACGGTATCCTGTGGGGCCAGCGGTGCGGTCATCAGCAGCGCGGTCAGGAACTGACTGGAGACGCTACCGTCCACCTCAACGTTACCCCCGGTAAATCCACCGCGCAGACGCAGTGGCGGGTAATTTTCCTGCTCAAGATAATCAATCTGCGCGCCGCCCTGACGCAGGGCATCCACCAGATGGCCGATCGGGCGCTCTTTCATTCGCGGCTCACCGGTCAGCACAATATTGTTGTTCCCCAGACACAGCGCTGCGGCCAGAGGACGCATTGCCGTACCGGCGTTACCCAGGAAAAGCTCCAGCGCTTCAGCAGAACGTAACGCGCCGCCGTTACCGGTGACTTCACAACGGGTACGATCGTCGGACAGCGTATAATGAACTCCCAACGCTTTCAGCGCATTGAGCATATGGCGCACGTCATCGCTGTCCAGCAGGTTGGTGAGGACGGTGGTGCCGTGTGCCAGAGCTGCCAGCAGCAGAGCGCGGTTCGAGACACTTTTTGAACCAGGCAGATTAATGGTGCCATCTACCCGCGCGATAGGTTGTAACGTCAGGGATTCCATGAAACTCAACTCTCAACTCAACATAATAAAAACCCCGCAGCAACGCTGCGGGGGTGAAAAACAGCCCGTTAACCGTGACGACGTTCGAAGTCGATCATGAAATCGGTCAGGGCTTTAACGCCTTCCAGCGGCATGGCGTTATAGATAGAGGCACGCATCCCGCCAACCACGCGATGGCCTTTCAGCGCGTGCAGACCCGCCGCGAACGACTCTTCCAGGAATACGCTGTCCAGGCTGCTGTCTGCCAACTGGAACGGTACGTTCATGCGCGAACGGTTAGCTTTCGCCACATCGTTACGGTAGAAATCGCTCTTGTCGATCGTGCCATACAGCAGTTCGGCTTTCTGCTGATTGATCTTGTCCATCTGCGCCACGCCGCCGTTTTGCTTCAGCCATTTGAAGACCAGGCCGGAGAGATACCAGGCAAACGTAGGTGGGGTGTTGAACATGGAGTCGTTGTCATTCAGGACGGTGTAATCCAGGATTGACGGGCAGGACTTATGGGCTTTCCCCAGCAGGTCTTCACGGACGATGACAATTGTCAGCCCCGCAGGACCGATGTTTTTCTGAGCACCTGCGTAAATGACGCCGTAGCGGCTGACGTCCAGCGGGGTGGACAGAATGGTTGAAGAGAGGTCCGCCGTCACAATGACATTGTCGCCAAAGTCTGGCTCTTCGTGAATGGCGATGCCGTCGATGGTTTCGTTCGGGCAATAGTGGAGATACGCGGCGTTGTCAGACAGCTGCCACTCGCTCATCGGCTTCACGGCGCGCAGGCCGTCGACGGTGATTTTGGCATCGATGACATTCGGCGTGCAGTATTTGTGCGCTTCTTTTACCGCACTGGCTGCCCAGTAGCCGGCATCGACGTAATCAGCAGTGGTTTTGTCGCCCAGCAGATTAAGCGGGATACCCGCAAACTGGCCGCGTCCACCGCCGTGACAGAACAATACTTTGTAGTTCGAGGGAATGTTCAGCAGATCGCGAAAATCCTTTTCTGCCTCTTCCGCCACCTGAATAAACGCTTTACCCCGGTGGCTGATTTCCATCACCGACGTACCCAGACCGTTCCAGTCACAAAGTTCCTGTTGAGCCTGTTTAAGCACGTCTGCCGGTAACATTGCCGGACCTGAACTGAAATTAAAGACTTGAGCCATTTCCCCTCACCACGCTAAAAGCCATAAGTTATAACTGTGGATATCGGTTTTATCATTCAGTGACACGCGCCGCAATGTCTAAAACTTATGGCCGGAGAAATGTGTCCCTCGTCACACAAAACAATCTGCCGTACCGTTGTCACAAAACCGACAAAATCGCTGTCAGGTAATGCGCTTAGCCCGGCTAACCTTCGTCCATTCTGGATTCGCACAGCGAGGACATAATTGATGATCGCCCGCCTGCATGCCCACCACGTGGCTACATTTTATGCAGGCATACTCGCCCGCCTCAGGTACGGTTTTGTATCGCTCGATGAGCATATCCGGCAGGATGCACAGCCCGGGCCTGACCTCATCGTCGGGATAGTAATAAATGCTGATTTGACCGTTCGTTTCCATAATCGCCAGACGCACCTGCCCCAGCTGTTCAACGCTGCTGATGCGAAGCTCCATGAAGAACTCAAACTCCGTCATATTGGCGCGTTGCACGTTCTCCCAGGCCAGTTGACCCTCTTCGACAATCACCACCGGTTTCCCTTCGAACAGATCTTCCAGCTTTTCGCTTTTCGACATCAGCCACATGACCAGCCGGTAGAGCAGCGCGAGCGTCACGAAGACGACAAAGACCGGCACCATAGGCACATCGTCATAAAAGGCAACGTCCCCCGCCGCCGACCCCAGCGTCAGGATGATCAGCACCTCAAACAACGACATCTGCCGGACGCCGCGGCGTCCGGTGATTTTCAGAAACAGGAAGACGAGAACAAAGGTGTAGAAGCTGCGCAGCGCCACTTCACCTAAAAACTCGGGGGGAACTTTATCAAACGCCATCCGCTGGAGATCAAATGCTTTCATTTTTCTATGCCTTAACAGTAGGTTACTGCTTATAAGCATAGCCCAGCCATTTATTTTCGCCGGAGATAGCACCCGTCACGCAAAACCCGTATCATTGCGCGCTTTACGTACGATAAAAGTGAACGCCATGACTCAAACGTTTATCCCCGGCAAAGACGCCGCTCTGGAAGATTCCATCGCTCGCTTCCAGCAGAAACTGACCGACCTGGGCTTTAATATCGAAGAAGCCTCCTGGCTGAATCCGGTGCCTCACGTCTGGTCCGTGCATATTCGCGACAAAGACTGTGCGCTGTGCTTTACCAACGGTAAAGGCGCAACCAAAAAAGCGGCGCTGGCCTCTGCGCTGGGTGAGTATTTTGAACGTCTGTCGACCAACTACTTCTTCGCCGACTTCTGGCTGGGCGACACCATCGCCAACGGTCCGTTCGTTCACTACCCGAATGAAAAATGGTTCCCGCTGACCGAGGACGATGAACTGCCGGAAGGTATTCTGGATGCGCGTCTGCGTGCGTTCTACGATCCGGAAAACGAACTGACCGCCAGCATGCTGATCGACCTGCAATCCGGCAATGAGGAACGTGGGATCTGCGCCCTGCCGTTCACCCGCCAGTCTGATGAGCAGACCGTGTATATTCCGATGAATATCGTTGGCAACCTGTACGTGTCTAACGGCATGTCCGCCGGTAACACCCGCAACGAAGCACGCGTGCAGGGGCTGTCTGAAGTTTTCGAACGTCACATCAAAAACCGCATTATTGCAGAATCCATCAGCCTGCCGGAGATCCCGGCTGACGTGCTGGCCCGCTACCCGGGCGTGGTGGAATCCATCGCCAAACTGGAAGCGGAAGGTTTCCCAATCTTTGCCTACGACGGTTCTCTGGGCGGCAAATATCCGGTTATCTGCGTAGTGCTGTTCAACCCGGCCAACGGCACCTGCTTCGCCTCCTTCGGCGCGCACCCTGACTTCGGCGTGGCGCTGGAGCGTACCGTGACCGAACTGCTGCAAGGTCGTAGCCTGAAAGATCTCGACGTGTTTACGCCGCCGACCTTTGATGATGAAGAGGTCGCCGAGCACACCAACCTCGAAACGCACTTTATCGACTCCAGCGGTTTGATCTCCTGGGATATGTTCAAGCAGGACGCGGACTATCCGTTCGTGGACTGGAGCTTTGCCGGTACGACGGAAGAAGAGTTCGCCACGCTGATGGCGATCTTCAACGCGGAGGATCAGGAAGTCTATATTGCCGACTATGAACACCTTGGCGTTTACGCGTGCCGTATCATTGTACCGGGCATGTCCGACATTTACCCGGCAGAAGATCTGTGGCTGGCGAACAACAGCATGGGCGCACATCTGCGTGAAACCCTGCTGGCCCTGCCGGGCAGCGAGTGGGAAAAGGAAGATTATCTGAACCTGATCGCCCAGCTGGACGACGAAGGTCACGATGATTTCACCCGCGTACGTGAGCTGCTGGGTCTGGCAACCGGAAAAGATAACGGCTGGTACACGCTGCGCATTGGCGAACTGAAAGCGATGCTGGCGCTGGCGGGCGGCGATCTGGATCAGGCTCTGGCCTGGACCGAGTGGACGATGGAGTTTAACCAGTCCGTCTTCTCCGCCGAGCGCACTAACTATTACCGTTGCCTGCAAACGCTGCTTCTGCTTTCTCAGGAAGACGAGCGCGAGCCATTGCAGTATCTGAACGCCTTTGTCCGCATGTACGGTGCAGATGCTGTTGAAGCTGCCAGCGCGGCACTGAGCGGTGAAGAGCCGTTCTATGGCCTGCAAGCGGTTGACAGCGATCTGAAAGCCTTCCCGGCGCATCAGTCGCTGCTGAATGCGTATGAAAAATTGCAGAAGGCAAAAGCCGCTTACTGGTCAAAATAAGCGCATATAACATTAATGGCAGTAGGCGTATTCAACCGCCTGAGCTATATTACGGGGCAATTTCATTGCCCCTTTTTTTTATTTTTAGGCAATGACATTTAAATGTAATAGTTATTTATCTTATACAAAAATGACGA